>SLMP01000117.1 GCA_007133465.1 Nitriliruptoraceae bacterium
CCTGCGCCGGCGTCGACGTCGAGCTCGAACACCTCGTTGTGCGGCTCGGTCTCCGGCCAGTCGTCCGGCTCGCTCAGGAAGGCGATCGCGGCGCCGTCCGGCCGCCACATCGGCGAGGACGCGTCCTTGTCCGCCGGGCTGAGGCAGCGCGGCTCGTCGTCTCCCGTCGCCGCGACCACCCACAGCCGGTCGCGCCGGTCGTGGATCCAGCCCTGGCTGTCGGTGCGGTACGGCAGCCGGGTGATGCGCTTGGGGCGCCGGCGCCGCTCGTCGTCGTCGAGGTCCGCGAGCGCCGGCAGGTAGGTCGCGGCGATCACCGCGAGGCGCGCCGAGTCCGGCGACCACTCCAGCGCGGAGACGCCGAGCGGCAGGTCGGTGCGCCGCTGCGCCTCACCGCCGTCGGCCGGCATGACGTGCAGCTGGGGCTTTTGCCCCTCCTCGGTGCCCTTGCGCAGGAACGCGAGCCAGCGCCCGTCCGGCGACCACCGCGGGGAGGTGTCCGACGGGCCGTGCGTGAACCGGCGCGTGCGCTGCCCGTCCCACAGGTGGATGGTGCGGACGTAGCGGTCGTCGTCGAGGTCGACCTCGTTCAGCACGTAGGCGACCCGGGTCCCGTCCGGGTGCAGCTGGGGGTCGCCGGGGACGGCGAGGTGGTCGAGGTCGGACGGCTGCACGCGGGCGGGCCTTGGCTCGGGGACCGGGGGCGGGGGGACGCTACCGGCCGGGGGTGCGCCCGTCCGCCCGGCGACCCGTTCAGCGGCGGGCGAGCGCCGCCAGCGCCGCCGTGACCACGTGGCCGGGGCTGAGCTCGAACGCGTCGTAGAGCTCCGCGATGGTCCCCGACTGCCCGAACCGGTCGACCCCGAGCGGCACCACCGGCGCGCCGGTCACCGACCCGAGCCACGCCATCGCGTGCGAGGCCGCGTCGTGGACCGTGACGATCGGGGCGTGCGGGTCCTCAGCGCGCAGCAGGGTGTCGACGTGCGCGGCGGCGGGCTCGTGCGCCGCCCGGATGCCGGCCCGCAGCTGCGCCTGCCACGAGCGGTACAGCCGGGTCATCGAGGTCACGTCGATCACCTCCGCCCGCACGCCCTCCGCGGTCAGCTCCGCGTGCGCCGCCACCACCTCGGGCAGCACGGCACCGGACGCCACCAGCCGCACCAGCGGTCCCTCGCCGCTCGCCGGCACCAGCCGGTACCCACCGGCGAGCACCTGCCGGCGCAGCTCGTCCTCGCCCAGCCGCTCGCGGGCCGCATCGAACGGCGCCTGCACGATCGGGCGGGTGGTCAGCCGCAGGTACAGCGACTCGTCAGGGCCGGCAGGGTCGGCGATCCGGGCCAGCCCGTCGCACAGCAACCAGTCGAGCGCGCCGGCATAGGCGGGCTCGGCCAGCACCAGCCCCGGCAGCTCGACCCCGATCGAGGCGGTGATCGTCGACTGGTGCGCGCCACCCTCCGGCGCGAGCGTCACCCCCGACGGTGTCCCGACCACCACGAACCGCGCCCCCGAGTACACCCCGTGGATCAGGGCGTCCAACCCGCGGCACACGAACGGGTCGTAGAGCGTCCCGATCGGCAGCAACCGCTGCCCGCTGTGGTCCCACGCCAGCCCGAACGCCTCCAACGCGGAGAACAGGTTCATCTCGCTGATGCCGAGCTCGACGTGCTGACCGGCCCGCGACCGCTCCCACCGGAGCAACGCCGGCGCGGCCGACGGCCCGCCCCCTCCGCCACCGTGCTCGTCGTCGGCGTCCGACCCCGGACCGTCCTCGTCGGCGGGCGGGTGCGGGTCGAACACCCCCACCTGGTTGATCCACCCACCGAGCCCGGTCGACACGGCCACGTCGGGCGTCAACGTCACGAGCGCCGGCCGGACCGCCTCGTCCCGGCCGAGCCCGACCACCAGCCGGCCGAAGGTCTCCTGGGTCGACACCCGGGGTCGGCGAGGTAGCCCGACCGCGCGGGGCACGACGATCGGCACCTCCTCCGGCCAGGGCGGACGGCGCAGCCGCTCGGCCGTCGCCGCGCAGAGCCTGCCGGGCGCCGAGTCCGGACCGAACCGCGCCCACTCGTCCGTCACCTCGATGCGGTTGGCGGCGCGCAGTTCGTCGATCGCGTCGGCTGGCAGCAGCGCGCTGTGGTTGCGGGGGTCGCCGGCCATGCGCGTGCGCCAGCCCTTGATCGTGTACGCGAACACGACGCTCGGGCGGTCCGTGACGCCGTCGGCCTGCCGGTAGCGGTCGAGCAGCACGGCGAGGTCGTGGCCGCCGAGGTCGAGGACGACGTCCACCTCGTCGTCGGCCAGGTCGTCGACGATCCGGACGACGGCGGGGTCGGCGCTCGCGAGGAACCGCTCGCGCAGCGCCGGCGGGGAGAGGGCGAACAGCGACTGGTAGCGCTCGTTGGACATCGCGTCGATGTGGCGGCGCAGCGCCTCGCCACCATCACGGGCGAACACCGCCTCCAGGCGCCGGCCGTACTTCGCCTCGGTCACGTGCCAGCCGGCGTCGGCGAAGGTCCGCTCGAGCCGGCCGGCCTGCATGCCGGGCACGACCCGGTCGAGCGACTGGCGGTTGAGGTCGACGACCCACAGGACGTCGCCGAGCCCGGCGGTGATCGGGTCGCCGATCGCCTCCCAGATGTTGCCCTCGTCGAGTTCCGCGTCACCGAGCAGGGCGACGAACCGGCTCCGAGCGCCGGGCCGGTCGGGGGCACCGTCGGCCGCGCCGGCGTCGGACGTCACGGACGCGCTCCCGGGTCGCGGGCCGTGGTGCGCCTCGACGTAGCGGCGGACCATCGCCGCGAACAGCGGCGCGGTCGCGCCGAGCCCGACCGACCCGGTCGAGAAGTCGATCCGCCCCGGGTCCTTCGTGCGGCTCGGGTACGCCTGCAGCCCGCCGAACGACCGCAGCCTCCTCAGGTGGTCCTGGTCGAGCTCGCCGAGCAGGTAGCGGATCGCGTGGAACACCGGTGAGGCGTGCGGCTTGACGGCCACCCGGTCGTCGGGGCCGAGGTGCGCGAACCACAGCGCCGTCATCAGCGACACCATCGAGGTGGAGGACGCCTGGTGTCCCCCGACCTTGATGCCGCCGGCGTCCGGCCGCTCACGGTTGGCGTGGTCGACCATCCGGACCGCGAGCCAGAGCACGCGGCGCTGGACCGCGTCGAGGGTGGCGAGGCCGACGTCGGCGGCGTCGCTGGCGGGCGCCGCGAGGTCGACGTCCGCGGTCGCGGCGTGCGTCATGCGTCGGCGGCGGCGGCGGCGATCGCCTGGTCGAGGTCCTCCCACAGGTCGTCGACGTCCTCGAGCCCGACCGACACGCGCAGCAACCCCGGGCTGATCCCCGCGCTCGCGAGCGCGGCCGGGTCGACGATCCGGTGGGTGAGCCCGGCCGGGTGCTCGATCAGGGTGTCGGTGTTGCCCAGGCTGACCGCCGGGGTCATCAGCCGGACCGCCGCCATCACCTTCCCGGCGGCCTCGAGCCCGCCCTCCACCTCGAAGGTGAACAGGCTGCCGGGCCCGTCCATCTGGCGGCCGACGATGCCGTCGGGATCGCAATCCGCGATGCCGGGGTGGCACACGCGCAGCACGCCGGCGTGGCCCTGCAGCCGCTTGCTGAGCTCGATCGCACTGGCCTGTGCGGCCCGCACCCGCAGGGCGAGCGTCGGCAGGCTGCGGTGCAGCAGGTAGGCGGCCTGCGGGTCGAGCAGCGCGCCGGTGACGATGCGGACCTGCCGCAGCGTGCGGGCGCGCGCGGCGTCGGTGGCGACCACGCCGGCGATCACGTCGCCGTGGCCGCCGAGCGCCTTGGTGGCACTGTGCAGCGCCCAGGTGGCACCGTGTTCGAGCGGACGCTGCAGGACCGGGGTCGCGAAGGTGTTGTCGACGAGCACCGGGACCTCGCCGGCCTGTGCCACCACGTCCGCCAGGTCGACCAGCGTCAGGGTCGGGTTGCCGGGGGTCTCGACGACGACCAGCGCCGTGTCCTCCTCGATCGCCTCCGCGACCCGGTCCGGCGTGGCCCACGTGGTGCGCGTGCCGAGCAGCCCGGAGGCGAGCAGGTGGTCGGTCCCGCCGTACAGCGGCCGGATCGCGACGACGTGCCGGCCGACGGCGCCGGCGGCGAGCAGCGTGGCGGTCACCGCGGCCATGCCGGAGCCGAACGCGACGGCCGCGTCGGCGTCCTCGAGCTCGGCGATCCCCTGCTCCCAGCGAGCCACCGTCGGGTTGTGCACCCGGGCGTAGATCGGCGAGTAGGCGGGCTCGCCCTCGCCGTCGCACATCCGGTCGAGGTCGGCGGTCGCCTCGGCGAGCGACGCCAGGGGGTAGGTGGTGGAGCGGTCGACCGGCGGGGCGTGCACCCCGAGCGTCATGAAGTCGTCCCGTCCGCCGTGTACGACCTTGGTGTCGATCCTCGCCATCCGGACATCCTCCCGCTCAGGCTCCCGACACCAGTATCTTCGACGATGATGGCCACCGTCCATCGGATGTCTTCCGGAAGGGGCACGGTATGGCAACGCTGGACCGGACGGACGTCGGCCTGCTCCGCGCCCTGCAGGAGGATGGTCGGCGGACCGTCAAGGAGCTCGCCGCGATCGTGTCGCTGTCGACGTCCGCGACCCACGAGCGGGTGCGCCGGCTGTTCGCCGACGGGGTCCTGCGCGGCGTCCACGCCGAGGTGGAGCCCGCCGCGATCGGGGTCGGGCTGCAGGCCGTGGTGCAGGTCCACCTGCAGCGCCACTCGCGCGAGGCGGTGACCGCGTTCCGGGACCATGCGCTGAGGCTGCCGGAGGTGGTGGCGGTCACCCACCTCACGGGTGCGGTGGACTTCCTGGTGCACGTCGCGGTACGTGACACCGACCACCTGCGCGACCTGGCGCTCGAGGCGTTCACCACCCGCGACGAGGTGTCACGGCTCGAGACCTCGGTGGTGTACGAGCACGTCCGCGCGGTGACCTGGCCGATCTACGTCGGCGACTGACGGCAACCCCGGGACCGCCGACGCGGGACGGCGACCGACCGCGACCGGGCGCTAGGCCGGTGGCTGCTGACCACGCCCGCCGGCACCGCCGAGCAGCCCCTGCACCATCGCGCCGAGGTCCGCCGGGAGGCGGTCGAGCGGCAGCTTGTCCAGCGGCAACTGGTCGAGCGACAGCTGGTCGAGCGGGAGCTTGCCGAGGAAGCTCTGCATCGTCTCCGGGGCGCCCGTCAGGATGCTGTCGAGCTGGGAGGCGACGGGACCCGGCAGCTTCTCCTCGAGGAACGAGCGCACGGTGGCGACCACCTCGCCGGCCTTGGCCGGATCGAGCCCGATGCCCTGCAGGCGCTGCAGCAGTTCGTCCACGGTTGGTCTCCTCGCGCGTCCGGGGTGTCCGGGGTGTCCGGGTGAGCCTACGCGCCCGCCGCTGCCCTGCAGCGCAGCAGGTCGTAGAGCGCGACCGCGGCGGCCACCGACGCGTTGAGCGAACCGACCCGCCCACGCATCGGCAGGCGCACGAGCGCGTCACAGCGTTCGCGGGTCAGCCGGGCGAGGCCCGCTCCCTCCGCGCCGACGACCAGCACGCACGGCTCGCTCGCGAGCGGGTGGTCGGCGAGCGCCACCTCGGCGTCGCCGTCCAGGCCGAGGGACCAGACCCCCCGCTCGGACAGCATGCCGAGCGCGCGCACGAGGTTGCCGACCGCGACCACCGGGAGGTGTGCGAGCGCGCCAGCGGCCGCCTTCTCCACGCTCGGCGTGACCCCGACGGCACGCCGGCCGGGCACGAGGAGGCCGTGGGCGCCGACCGCCTCGGCGGTGCGGGCGATCGAGCCGAGGTTGTGCGGGTCGGTGACCCCGTCGAGCGCGACCAGCAGCGCCGCCTCGCCGGCCGCGGCCGCACTCGCGAGCACGTCCTCCAGCGCCGCGTAGGCGAACGGCGGGGCGAGCGCGACCACCCCCTGGTGGACCAACCCCTCCGCCACATCGTCGAGGGAGCGGCGCTCGACCTCCTCGACGGGGACGTGCGCGGCGTCGGCCAGCGCGCGGATCTCGGCCACGATCGGCCCGGCGTCCCGCGTGTCGGCGACGAGGATGCGGTGGACGGGCTTGCCGGCGCGGAGCAGCTCGCGGACCGGGTGCAGCCCGCCGACGACCCGCTGGTCGCGGGCACGACGGCCGCGGCCCGGCGAGCTCACGTCTCCGGCTCGTCGTCGACCGTCACGGGCGCGAGGTACCACCTCGGACCCTCGGGGCGGTCCTCGACGACGATCCCGGCGTTGGCCAGCCGGTCGCGGATCTGGTCGGCGACCCAGAAGTCACGGTCGGCGCGGGCCGCCTGCCGCTGCTCGAGCATCAGTCCGACCAGCGGGGCGAGCTGGGCCTCGAGCCTCGCAGCCGCGTCGAGCTCCGGCACCAGCGCCAGCCCGAGGACGTCGTCACCGATCGTCACGAGCGCGTCCGCGAGCCCGGCCACCTCCGCCCGCGCGTCGGCCTTCCCCGCCTCCGCGGCGGCGAGCCGCTCGTTGCCGCTCGAGACCAGGTCGTGCAGGGTCGCGATGGCCACGGGGATGTTCAGGTCGTCGTCCATCGCGGCGGTGAAGGCGGCGAGGAACGGCTCCGCGACCGTGGTGTCGGCGTCAGCATCGCGGGCAGCGCGACGGGCCGAGCGCAGGAAGGTCGTGAACCGCTGGTGGACGGCAGCCGCGTCCTTGAGTCGGATGGTCTCGAAGGTCAGCGGCGTGCGGTGCTGCGCGGAGAGGTACCAGAGGCGCAGGGCCCCCTGCCCCCACACCTTGACGGCGTCCTCGAGGCTGACGACGTTGCCGATCGACTTCGACATCTTCTCCTCGCCGAAGCGCACCATGCCGTGATGGACCCAGGTGCGGGCGAAGGTGTCGCCGTGGGCGGCTTCGTGCTGGGCGATCTCGTTCTCGTGGTGGGGGAAGGCGAGGTCCAGCCCGCCGCCGTGGATGTCGAAGCCGTGCCCGAGGTGCTTGACCGACATCGCGGAGCACTCGATGTGCCAGCCGGGACGCCCCTCGCCCCACGGTGACGGCCACGCCGGCTCGCCCGGCTTCGCGGTCTTCCACAGCGCGAAGTCGAGCGGGTCCTCCTTGCGGTCGGCGTCGACGACGTCGTCACCCTGCTGCATGTCGTCGATCTGCCGGCGCGAGAGCTTGCCGTACCCCTCGAAGCTGCGCACCCGGAAGAACACGTCCCCATCGACCTCGTAGGCCTTGTCCTGCTCGATCAGCCGGGCGATCAACGCGTGCATCTCGAGCAGGTGGCCGGTCGCGAGCGGCTGCACGTCCGGCGCCTCGACCCCGAGCGCCTCCATCGTGCGGTTCCACAGGCGCGTGTAGCGCGTGGCGATCACCGCCGGTGCGACGTCCTCACGGCGGGCCTTGAGGATGATCTTGTCGTCGATGTCGGTGACGTTGGTGACGAACGTCACCGTGTAGCCGCGGAAGCGCAGGTAGCGGCGCAGCACGTCGAAGAGCACCGTCCCGCGTCCGTGCCCCACGTGCGGGTCGGCCTGCACGGTCGGACCACAGACGTAGATCGTCGCACGACCCTCGTCCCGTGGCACGAACGGGACCTTCTCGCGGTGCAACGTGTCGTACAGGACGAGCGACATGGCGATCACCGTGGCAGGAGGGTGGACGGGGCCCCGGTGGCGAGACCCGAACGTGAGGAGCCCCAGCGTCGAGGCAGCGGTCCGCACCCCTACGACGCACGGCCGGACCGGACCAGCGAGCGGCGATGCTACCGGCCGGCGACCCCCGGCTCCTGCGGCCGCACGGGAGGTCCGCCCGGACGCGTGCCGCCCGTCGGGACCAGCAGCGCGGTGGCCCAGCCCGCGATCCCCTCGCCGCGCCCGACGGCCCCGAGCCCGTCGGTGGTGGTGAACTTCACGGCGACGTCGTCCACCGCGACCTCGAGGGCGCGGGCGAGGTTCGTCCGCATCGCGTCGCGGTGCGGCGCCAGCCGCGGCCGCGCGGCGACGAGCGTCAGGTCGATGTTGCCGACCCGGAAGCCCGCCTCGGCCACGTCCGCGACGACGGCGGCCAGCAGCCCGAGGGAGTCGGCGCCGGCCACCTCGGAGCGGTCGACACCGAACCGGCTGCCGAGGTCACCGAGCGCCGCCGCGCCCAGCAGCGCGTCGGCGACGGCGTGGGCACCGACGTCGGCGTCGGAGTGTCCGGCGAGCCCGGGGCCCGCGGGGAGGTGCACGCCGCAGAGGACCAGCCGGCGGTCGGGATCGGCGCTGAAGGCGTGGACGTCCAGGCCGGCGCCGATGCGCGGGGCGGCCATCAGCGGGTCGCCCCGTCCGTGTCGCCGGCGGCCGCCAGGGCCGCGACGAGCACGAGGTCGCTCGGCTGCGTCACCTTCCAGCCCCACACCGAGCCGGGCACGACCACGACGCGGCCGGTGAACTCGCCGGCAGCGACCAGTCGCTCGATGAGCGCGAGGTCGTCGGTCGCATCGTCCGCCGCGGCCAGCGCCGCCGCGAGGACCAGGCGGGGGAACACCTGCGGGGTCTGCACCCCCACGAGGTCGCTGCGGTCGACGGTCCCGGCGACCTCACCCAGCAACGCGGCCGCTCGATCGTCCCCGCCGGATGGTCCGGCGCCACCGTTCGGCCGGTCGCCGCCACGCCGCCCGGCGCCACCGCCCGTCGAGGTGATCCGCTTGAGGGTGTCGGCGACCGCCAGGCCGGGAGCCGCGGCGAGCACGTCGCCGTGGACGGCCGCGACCGTCGCGCGCATCACGCCCGGGGGCGTGAGTGGCCGCGCCGCGTCGTGCACGGCCACCACCTCGACGTCGACGGGCAGGGCGGCGACGCCGGCGCGGACGCTGTCGGTGCGGCTGGCCCCGCCGGGGACCCACGCGGCGACGGGCAGGCCGCCGGCGCTGGCGACGAACGCGTCATGCTGTCCCGGGGCGTGCACCACGACCGCCGGAGGCAGGCCGGCCGCGGCGAGTCCGGCCACGGCGTGCGCGAGCAGCGAACGGCCGGCGACCTCGACCAACGCCTTCGGACCGGGCGAACCCAGCCGCGTCCCGGCCCCGGCGGCGACGAGCACGACCCCGAGGCTCACCAGCGCGCTCCCGCCCCTGGCGCCCCGGTCGACGCCGGGGCACCGTGCGAGCGGTGGTTCAGACCTGGGCCTCGGCGAGGGTCTTCTCGACGAGCTCCTCGGCCTTCTCCTCGTCCTTCTTGATCGCGACGGCGAGCTCGGACAGCAGGATCTGCTTGGCCTTGGTCAGCATGCGCTTCTCGCCGGCGGACAGCCCCTTGTCCTTCTCGCGGGTGGCGAGGTTCCGGACCACCTCGGCGACCTGGTAGATGTCACCGGAGCGCAGCTTCTCGTAGTTGGCCTTGAACCGGCGCGACCAGTTGCCGGCGGCCTTGCCCTCGGGCTCGCGCAGCACGTCGAGGACCTGCTCCACCTCGCGCTTGGACACCACGTTGCGGATGCCGACCTGCTCGCACGAGTCGGCCGGCACCATCAGCGTCAGATCCCCGTAGGTCAGCCGCAGGACCAGGTACTCGCACGACTCACCCTTGAGCTCCCGTTCCTCCTTGCGTTCCACGATCGCGGCGCCGTGGTGGGGGTAGATGACGGTGTCACCGACGCTGTAGGCCATGCGGTAGTGCTCCTCGAACGTGGGCCCGGCACGACCGGGCGCGACTCGGCGGCGTTGCCGCGGGGGGGCGTGGGCACCCACCGGGCGACGCTGTCACGAGCTTCGCGGAAGCGGCCGGGGGGCGTGGGGCAGGCGGGTGGCTCGGTTGCGCTCCTCACGGGACTGGCGCGGCTCACGGGCCCGCCGGGGCAACGAACAACCCCGGACCGGCAGACGTCTTCTCGACGTCGATCGACGCGACGCAACCCACCTCGCGGCGGTGGCCCAGCCGTCGATCGTCCGAATACCGTACCACACGGCCAGGGTCCCGCTCAACCTGATGCCTGACGAAACCGCAGGTCGGAGCCGGTTTCGTCGTCCCGGTTGCCCGCCCACCCTGGCCGAACGGCCACCGCCGTACGACCAGGGCGGGGTCGCTCGTCACGTTCGCAGCCGGGGGCCATGGTGCCAGCCGCGGCCGGTTCTGGGTGCACGCAGCGGCAGCCTCCGTGTGCTCCGACGCACCCACGACCGGACGGCGGCGTCGCCGGCTACCCGTACGGGTCGAGCCGGGAGTTCTCCGCGAGCCGCCGCAGCCCGTCCTGGATGCTGCGCGCCCGCGCCCCCCCGATGCCCTCGACCGCGTCCAGATCGGCCAGGCTCGCGTCCATCAGACGAGGCAGGGTGGCGAAGCGCGTCACGAGCCGCTCGATGATCACGGGGGGCAGCCGCGGGATCCGTGACAGCAGCCGGTAGCCGCGCGTGGTGACGGGCCGGTCGGACTCGTCGTAGCCGAGGACCAGCGCGACGGTGTCGGTGTCGAGCAGGGCGTCGGTCGACAACCGGCCGAGATCGGTCAAGACCTTCGCGAGCTTGCGCCGACGATCACCGAGGTAGTCGCGCACGAGCAGCTCACGCTCGTCGACGACGGTGCCGACCAACTCCTCGAGCTGCAGCTGGATCAGCCGGCCCTCCGTGCCGAGCTCGATGACGTGGTCCTCGACCTCGATCGCGATCCGCCGCAGCATCTCCGCGCGTTGCAGGGTCAGCACGACGTCGCGCACGGTCACGGCGTCCTCGACCTCGCGCGCCGTCAGCACGGCCGACACCTCGTCGAGCCGCGAGCGGTACCGCTCCAGCGTCGACAGCGCCTGGTTGGCGCGGACGAGCAGCGCAGCGACCTCCTCGAGGACATGCTTGGTGTCGCCGACGTACAGGGTGACCATCCCCATCGCCTCCGACACCGCGATGACGGGCATGCCCGTCTGCTTGGCGGTCCGCTCGGCGGACCGGTGGCGGGTGCCGGTCTCCGCGGTGTCGATGGTGGGGTCGGGGACGAGGTGGACGTTGGCTCGCAGCACCCGGTTGGCGCCCGCGTCCAGCACCAGGGCGCCGTCCATCTTCGCGAGCTCGGCGATGCGCTGGCTGGTCGCCCCGATGTCGATCACGAAGCCGCCGGAGACGATCGCCTCGACCTCCGGGGTCCACCCGATCACCAGCAGCGCACCACGACCGGAGCGGATGATGCGCTCCATGCCCTCGCGCAACGACGAACCGGGTGCGAGCAGGGCGAGCACCTCGCGCAGAGCCTCGTCACGCTCGCGTCTGGTCCGCTCCGGCACCCGTCGGCCTCCTCGTCCGCCCCGCCATGGCCGCCTGGCGCGCTCGCCGTGCGCTCCTGCCGCCGTCGAAGCAGCGTAACGGACCGGCCCGGCGGTGGACGGACATCGCGCCCGTCCGGTCGGCGGCCCCCGGACGGGTGCCCGGGCGCCCGGGTCACGGGTGGCGCGCCCCGAGCCAGCCGGCCAGCGCGCCGGGCGCCGCATCGACGTCCACCCGTGCCACCTCGACGGCCACGTCCGCGATCGCGCGGAGGAAGTCGTCGTGCCCGCCGTGGGCCGGGTCCTCGCGGGTGTCGAGCGCGTGGGCCAGCACGAGCCGCGCCTCGCGCCCGTCGTCCTTGCGACGCAGGACCCGGCCGAGGCGCTGCACCATCTGCCGGCGGGAGCGGAAGGCCGCCAGCACGACCGCGACGTCCGCGTCCGGGACGTCGACACCCTCGTCCAGGACGCGCGGCGCCACCAGCGCGTCGAGGTCGCCGCGCCGGAAGACCGCGAGCCGGATCCGCCGTCGGTCACCCGGCAGGCCCCCGTGGACGGTCTCCGCCGCCAGCCCGGCACGGCCGAGGCGACGAGCGGCCGCCTCCGCCTGGTCCACGGTGTCGGTGAAGACCAACGTCCGACGGCCGGCGAGCGCCGGGGCGAGCTGGTCGCACACCCGCAGCTTGCCGGCCGAGGTGGCCGCCACCTCGCGCCGTTCGCGCACCCGGACGAGGTACTCACGGCAGGCGCGGACCTGTGCGCCGGCGTGGCCACGCGCCTCGCCGTCCGCGACGACCGCGGCGACCGCGGCGAACAGCTTGGCCGGGTCCTTCGGCATGCCGAGCCCCCCGACGAGCTCCCGGTGCAGCTGGCGCGCCCGCGTATCGGCCCGGTCGTAGGCGTCCCGCTCGGCCGGCTCCAGCCGGACGCCGGCGAGCGCGATCCGGAACGGCGCGACGGTGCCGTCGGCGACCGCGCGGTCGTAGCCGTACCGCACCACGACGTCGCCGAAGTAGGGCGCCAGGACGTCGACGAGCCCGTCGTCGCCCCGCTCGTAGGTGGCCGTCAACGCCAACCGGAGGGCGAAGTCCTCCTTCAGCGCCGCGCCCCACGTCGGGGCGCCGTAGCGGTGCGCCTCGTCGGCCACCAGCAACCCCGCCGCGCCGGGAGGCAGGTCGACGGGGACCGCGGCCGCCGAGTGCGGGGTCGCGATCACCACGTCGTGACCGAACAGGTCGTCGTCGTGCCCGCCGCCGAGCCGCCCCACCCGCAGCCCCGCGATCCCGGCACGCAGCTCCCGGGCCCACTGGTCCTGCAGCTCGAGGGTCGGGACGAGCACGAGCGCCCGCCCGCCGCGGTCGACCACCACCCGGATCGCGGCCATCGCCAGCCGGGTCTTGCCGGTGCCGGTGACCGCCTCGACCACGCCCTGACAGCTGGTGGACCAGGCGGCCAGCGCCTCTGCCTGCCACGGGCGCAGCGCCATCGCGTCGAGGTGGCCGCGGGTGCCGAGGGCGGGTTCACCGGGCGGAGCGGCGGGGTCCGCGGGGCCCGGCTCGGGAGCGGACACGTCGCCGGCCAGACACGGCTCGGGAGGGGACGCGTCGCCCGCCGGACCGGGCGACCCCTCCTCGGCCAACCGCCACCGCGCCTTGCCCGGATCGCCGTCGGCGACGAACCGCGGGTCCTCTCGCAGGGTGCGCTCGACCAACGAGCGCGGCACGCGGCCACCGCCGGCCTCACGCGCCGCGGCCGCCAGGTCGCGCACCGACGCGCTCGCCGAGCCCGTCGCCGTCCGGTGCTCGGCGAGCGCGGTGGCCAGCAGCTCGCCGAGCATCAGGCCGGCAGGGCGAGCTGCCCGTCCGCGTACTCCGCGAGGCCGTCGCCGACGAGCCCGTCGGCGACCCGCTGGGCGCGATCCGGATCGTCCGGCCAGCCGGCCGCGTCGGCGATCCGGGTCACCTCCACGGGCCCGGTGCGCAGCGCTTGCACGAGCCGACCACGGCCCTGCCGGTCCGAGCCGACGAAGGTCGACTGCCGGCCGGAGGTGCCGGCGCTGCCCTCGGCCGGGTCGGGGGACGGGTAGCCGTCGACGCGCCACCTGCAGTGCGCGCGGATGGGGCAGGCGTCGCACCTCGGTGCCCGCTTGACGCAGATGGTGGCCCCGAGATCGAGGACCGCCTGGTTCCAGGCCCAGCCCTCACCCGGCGGGACCTGCGCATCGGCCAGCCGCTGCGCCGCCGCCGGCCGGAGCCGCTCGCCGGCGACCGCCCGAGCCAGGAAGCGGGCGGCGTTGGTGTCGAGCACGCCGTGGTCGCGCTCGAAGGCGAAGGCCAGCACCGCCCGGGCGGTGTAGGGCCCGACCCCCGGGAGCGCCACCAGGGCGGCGAGGTCGGCCGGGACGGCCCCACCGTGCTCGTCGACGATCGCGGTCGCGGCGCGGTGCAGGCTGACGGCGCGGCGGTTGTAGCCGAGCCCCTCCCAGGCCTGGACGACCGCGGCCGGTGGGGCGGCGGCGCAGGTCGCCGGGTCGGGGAACCTCGTGAGGAAGGTGGCGTAGCGCGTCAGGACCCGCGGGACCTGGGTCTGCTGCAGCATCAGCTCCGCAACCAGGATCGCCCACGGATCGCGGGTGGCACGCCACGGCAGGTCGCGCCGGACCCGCTCGCCCCACGTCAGCAGGGCGGCGGCCCGGACCGCGTCGGCGGCGGCGGTGGCGGCGACGGCTTCGGTCTCGGCATCGGCATCGGCGTCGGGGACCTCGGGCGAGGCGGCGTCGCGGAGAACGGGCACGTGGGACCTCGTCGGACGTGGGAGTCGGACGCGCTCGGACGCGGCGGCCTGGGCCGCGGAGGCGCGCTGCGGTGGGTTCGGACCTGGCACGGTGACCGGTCGGACACGGCCGAAGGCCGTGGGCGCCGCGGTGGCGGCGAACCAGCGCACCGACCAGTGTGCCAGTTCCCACCGACACGGTCCCGGCCGCCCTCGCGTGCCTGGCGACGACCGCCGGCGCGCGGCAGGCGGGGTCAGGGAGCGAGGACCGGCGCGACGGCGTCGGCGATCAACCGGCGGGCCTCGTCGTCGGAGACCGTCGGGGTGCCATCGCCGGCCTGCTCGCCGTAGGCGCCGAACTGCGCGTGCGACACCCCGTCCAGCTCGACGAAGATGGTCGACGACGGCAGGAACGCGGCGCGCTCGTCGATGTCCTGCGGGGTCGACAGCCCGTCCTCGGACCCCGACACCGACAGCACCACCAGGTCGTCGCGGTCGGCAAGCCCGGCGCCTTCGGTGGCGTAGGCGCCGAGCAGCACCAGCCCTGCGAGCTCACCCGGGTCCGACCCACCGGCGAACGAGGCCGCCATCGCCCCGCCGAGCGAGTGGCCACCCACCCACCAGGTCGCGACCTCCGGCCACGTGTCGATCACGCCTCCGGCGCGACCGCTGCCGAGGATCGCCAACCGCAACGGCATCTCCGGCATGAACACGGTCACGCCGGTGTCGGCCACGATCGGCGCCCACGTCGCCACGTACGCCTCCGGCGGGACGGCGGCGCCCGGGTAGAAGACCACGCCGGTGTCCCCGACACCGGCCGCAGGTTCCAGGATCAGCACCCGGTCGTCGTCGCGCACCTCGACGGCCGGGTCGGCGTACGCCGCCGTGGAGGCCGCCTGTTCGGCGTCGGGGTAGCGCAGCACCCACCACAGCAGCAGGCCGACGGCGACGACCAGCAGCACGACGACCGTGGCGAGGAGCCACCGGAGCCACCGGCGCTGCCGGCGCTGCCGGCGCTGGCGCGGGGGCGGTCCGGGCGGTGGCCCTGCGGCGACCGAGCCGACGGGCCCGTCCTGCCCCTCCCCGCTCACGCGGGGACGACGTAGACGAGCCGCGCCGCTTCGACGGGCAGCAGCACGCGGTGCTCGTCGAGACGCAGGGCGACCCCATCGCCGTCGCGACTGACCGTGACCACCTCGCCGGCCTGCATGCCGTGCTCGTAGAGGACGTGGATGACGTCGGCATCGCCCTGCAGCGACTCCGAGATGCTGTGCAGTCGCACCTGCCCGCCGCCCACGTCGGCGAGCGGCGTCGCCGCCACCTCGCTGGTGTCGCGATCACCGTCACCGCCGTCGGCACCCGGGATCGGGTTGCCGTAGGGGCTCGTGGTCGGGTGGCCGAGCAGGTCGGCGAGCTTGTCCGCCACCCGGTCGGAGATGACGTGCTCCCACCGGCATGCTTCCTCGTGGATGTAGGCGGGGTCGAGGCCGATCACGTCCGCGAGCAGCCGCTCGGCGAGCCGGTGCTTGCGCATCACGTGCGTCGCCCACTCCCGCCCCCGCTCGGTGAGCTGCACCGTGCGGTCCTCGCCGAGGTGGAGCAGCCCGTGCGACGCCAGCCGCGCGACCCCCTCGGAGATCGATGGTGCGGACAGGCCGAGCCGCTCGGACAACCGCGCACGCAGCGCCGGGATGCCCTCCTCCTCGAGCTCGAGGACGGTGCGCAGGTACATCTCGGTCGAGTCGATCAGATCGTGCGCCACCCGACGAGCCTCCCGTCACCGGACGTCACCGGTGGCTCGAGGGTAGCTGCGCAGACCGCGCCGAACCGACGACGAGGAGCGGCGCCGGCGACGGACCCGGCCCCAGCGGGCGCACGCTGCGGGCCGCACCCCGCTTCGGTGCGGCCCGCAGCCTCGGGTCGTTCGTGCTGCCCCGGTTCAGTCGCTCTCGCCGCTGCCGAGCTCCCCCGCCCCGTGGTCGCCCCCGGCGAGCTCCACCGGCGGGGCGTCCGGGGCCGTCGGGCTGTCGACCGCCCGGAAGGCGACCGTGTCCGCGTCCGGGTCGACGTCGGCGACGATCAGCTGCCCGCTGGTGTACTCGCCGAGCAGCATCCGCTCGGAGAGCTTGTCCTCGAGCTCGCGTTGGATGGTGCGGCGCAGCGGCCGGGCGCCGAGCTGTGGGTCGTAGCCCTTCTCCGCGAGCCAGCTCTTGAGCGCGTCGGTGAGCTCGAGGTCGAGGTCCTTGGCCCGCAGCTGGTTCTTCACCCGGGCCATCATCAGGTCGACGATCGTCTTGACCTCCTCGCGGGTCAGCGGGTGGAAGACGATGGTCTCGTCGATGCGGTTGAGGAACTCCGGGCGGAAGTGCTTCTTGAGTTCCTCGTCGACCTGCCGCTTCATCTTTTCGTACATCGAGGCGTCGTCCTCCTGGACGAAGCCGACGGCCGGTGCGGTCAGGTTCTTCGTGCCGAGGTTCGACGTCATGATCAGGATCGTGTTCTTGAAGTCGACCGTCCGACCCTGCGCATCGGTGAGGCGGCCGTCCTCGAGGATCTGCAGCAGGGTGTTGAACACGTCCGGGTGGGCCTTCTCGACCTCGTCGAACAGCACCACGGAGAAGGGCTTGCGGCGCACCTGCTCGGTGAGCTGCCCACCCTCGTCGTAGCCGACGTAGCCGGGCGGCGAGCCGATCAGACGGCTGACCGTGTGCTTCTCCATGTACTCCGACATGTCGAGGTGGATCAGCGCGTCCTCGTCGCCGAAGAGGTACTCGGCGAGGGTCTTGGCGAGCTCGGTCTTGCCGACGCCGGACGGCCCGAGGAAGATGAACGAGCCGGACGGGCGCTTGGGGTCCTTCAGGCCCGCGCGCGTCCGGCGGATCGCCTTGGACACCGAGGCGATCGCCTGCTCCTGGCCGATGACGCGCCTGTGCAGCTCGTCCTCCATGTGGAGCAGCTTCTCGGTCTCCTCCTGCGTGAGCTTGAGGACCGGGATACCCGTCCAGTTGGCGAGGACCTCCGCGATAACCTCCTCGTCGACGGTCAGGACGGTGTCGAGCCCTTCCGAGCGCCACTCGTCCTCACGCATCGCCCGGCGATCGATCAGCTTCTTCTCCTCGTCGCGCAGGCGGGCGGCGAGCTCGAAGTCCTGCGCGTCGATCGCCTCCTCCTTCGCACGCCGGGCCCGCTCGATCTCCTGGTCGAGGTCCTGCAGGTCGGGCGGCGTGGTCATCGACCGGATGCGCAGGCGGCTGCCGGCCTCGTCGATCAGGTCGATCGCCTTGTCCGGCAGGTAGCGGTCGGAGATGTACCGGTCGGCGAGCTCCGCCGCGGCGACGAGCGCCTGGTCGGTGATCGTCACGCGGTGGTGCGCCTCGTAGCGGTCGCGCAAGCCCTTGAGGATCTCGATGGTGTGTTCCATCGAGGGCTCCTCGACCTTCACCGGCTGGAACCGGCGCTCGAGGGCGGCGTCCTTCTCCAGGTGCTTGCGGTACTCGTCGAGCGTGGTCGCCCCGACGGTCTGGATCTCCCCCCGGGCGAGCATCGGCTTCAGGATCGAGGCAGCGTCGATCGCGCCCTCCGCGGCACCCGCGCCGACGAGCGTGTGGATCTCGTCGATGAACAGGACGATGTCGCCGCGGGTGGTGATCTCCTTCAGGACCTTCTTCAGCCGCTCCTCGAAGTCACCGCGGTAGCGTGAGCCGGCCACCAGGGCACCGAGGTCGAGCGTGTACAGGTGGCGGTCCTTCAGGGTCTCCGGGACCTCGCCGGCGACGATGCGCTGTGCGAGCCCTTCCACGATCGCGGTCTTGCCCACGCCCGGCTCACCGATCAGGACCGGGTTGTTCTTGGTCCGGCGGGACAGGACCTGCATGACCCGCTCGATCTCACGCTGCCGGCCGATCACCGGGTCGAGCTCGGTGTCGCGGGCGGCCTGGGTGAGGTTGCGGCCGAACTGGTCGAGGATCGTCGAGCCCTCCCGCGCCCCGCCGGTGGTGCCCTCACCGACGCCGGCGCCGGCCTTGCCGGGCTCCGAGCCGGAGTACCCGGACAGCAGCTGGATCACCTGCTGACGCACGCGGTTGAGGTCGGCGCCGAGCTTCTGCAGCACCTGCGCGGCGACGCCCTCGCCCTCGCGGATCAGGCCGAGCAGGATGTGCTCGGTGCCGATGTAGTTGTGGCCGAGCTGCAGCGCCTCGCGCAGGCTGAGCTCCAGGACCTTCTTCGCGCGCGGGGTGAACGGGATGTGGCCAGCGGGGGCGGTCTGCCCGCGGCCGATGATGTTGGTCACCTCGTTGCGGACGGCCTCGAGGGAGATGTTCATCGACTCGAGCGCCTTGGCGGCGACGCCCTCGCCCTCGTGGATCAGGCCGAGCAGGATGTGCTCGGTGCCGATGTAGTTGTGGTTGAGCATCCTCGCTTCTTCTTGCGCGAGGACGACCACCCGTCGGGCTCGGTCGGTGAAGCGCTCGAACATGGTGGCTCTTTCGCGTCGAGGTCCCGCGGTCGGCCGGCGATCGGTCGTCGGGCCGGGCTGCCTGGGTCCGACGAACGGGACACCGGTCCCGCACGAGCGTAACCCATGGGTTCCTGCTCTCACTCCCGTTCGGTGCGGTCCGCGGGGGTGGTTGGTGAGGGTGCGCGCTGCCCGTGCGGTCGCGTTCGCCGTGACCAACGACCAGGCTCGTAGGTTGGCTCGCGGAACCGTCGGGCCGGGCGGCTGGTCGCGCAAGCGGACGAGCAGCGTGACGGGTGGTCGGGCGGCCCGCCACGGGGCTGCGGCGGTCAACGCGACAGATCTGCGCCGCACCGGCGCAGGGTGCGCCGGCCGCCCCCGTCACGCGGCGCGACG
>SLMP01000120.1 GCA_007133465.1 Nitriliruptoraceae bacterium
CGTCGGTCGCCTCGGGCGCGTCGCCGGTCGCCTCGGCGGCGGGCGTGACGGCGGGTGACGCAGGCGGCGCCTCGCCGGAGGGCGTCGGCCCACCCTCGTCGATCAGCGCCTGAAACAGCCGCGCCTGCTGGGCGAGGGGTGCCTGCAGCAGCCGTGCCGTGTTCGCCAGTGCGCCGTACATCAGGCCGACCAGCGTGGCGAGCAGCTCATCGCGGCTGGCCAGGTCGGCGAGCTTGGTTGCTGCGGCCTCGTCGAGCACCTCACCGTCGAGGTAGCCCCCACGGATCACGAGGTCCGGGTGGTCCTTCGCGAACGCCTTCAGCGCCTTGGCGGGACCCACGGGGTCCTCGGCGCAGAACACGAGGCCGGTGGGGCCGACGAGCAGCTCCTCGAAGCCGTCGATGCCGGCGTCGGCAGCCGCGCGGCGCGCGAGGGTGTTCTTCACCACCCGCAGTTCGGCGTTGGTCTCGCGGAGCTTGATCCGCAGCTCCGCGAGCTCCTTGACCGAGAGTCCGCGATAGTGGGTCAAGAGGGTCGCAGCGGCGCCGGTCAGGTCGTCCTTGACCTCGGCGACCTTGGCGACCTTGTCGGGCCGTGGCACAACTTCCTCCGTCGGGTCGGCGCGCGACGCGGGGCGGGCAGCGTGCGGGCCGACAACGACGACGTCCCCCGTGCGCTCAGCGCAGGGGGACGGACGGGCACCACGACGGGAGTCGCAGCAGGTCCACCTGCGCGGGACGCACGGGGCGCCGGTGTGGCGCCGCCGCGACCTTCGGCCCAGCGTCGGGCGTCCAGCGGTCTTCGGCTTCGGTGCGGGAGGGTAGCGGGGGCGGTGGTGGGCGTCGAACGGCGGGCATGGCCGCGCGGTCACTGCGCGCCGGAGGCGGCGTGAGCCCGCCCCGAGGGCGGGCTCACGCGAAGCGGTCGGGCGTCACTCGTCGTCATCGAGCAGGTCGCGACTCTTGGCGGGGTCGAGCGCGATGCTCGGGCTCGCCGAGGTCGAGATCGACGCGGAGCGGATGTAGCGTCCCTTGGCCGCTGCGGGCCGCTGGCGGATGATCTCGTCCAGCAGGGCACCGTAGTTCTCGACCAGGTGCTCGAGCGGGAACGACGCCTTGCCGAGGATCGCGTGGACGTTGCCGTTGCGGTCCGAGCGGTACTCGACGCGGCCGGCCTTGATCTCGCCGACGGCCTTGGCCACATCCATCGTGACGGTGCCCGACTTCGGGTTCGGCATCAGCCCGCGGGGACCGAGCAGCTTGCCGAGGCGGCCGAGCTTGCCCATCATGTCCGGGGTCGCGATCACCGAGTCGAGCTCCGCGAGCATCTCGCCCTTGCCGAGCTCCTCGACGAGGTCGTCGGCGCCGACGTGGTCCGCGCCGGCCTCCTTGGCCTCAGCCGCCTTCTCGCCCGCCGCCACGACGGCGACGCGGACCTGCTTGCCGATGCCGTGCGGAAGCGATACCGCACCGCGGACCATCTGGTCCGCCTTGCGGGGGTCGATGCCGAGCCGGAAGGAGCAATCGACGGTGGCGTCGTAGCTCGCCAGGTCGATCTCCTTCAGGAGGGCGAACCCTGCCTTCGGGTGGTACTGCTGCTCACGGTCGATCTTCGCGACCGCGTCGCGGTACTTCTTGCCTCGCTTGGCCATGGTGGTACTCCTACGTGGTGCGGACGACGGGGGCTGCCCGTCTCCCACGGTGGGAAGGGGATGGTCGGGGTCAGCCCTCGACCGTGATGCCCATCGAGCGGGCCGTGCCCTCGATGATGCGCATCGCGCCATCGATGTCGACGGCGTTGAGGTCGGGCATCTTCTTCTCTGCGATCTCACGGACCTGGTCGCGGGTGACCTTGCCGACCTTGGCCGTGTGCGGTGTGCCCGAACCGCTGGGGATCCCGGCGGCCTTCAGCAGCAGCTGCGCGGCCGGCGGGGTCTTCATGATGAAGGTGAAGGAACGGTCCTCGTAGACCGTGATCTCCACCGGCACGATGTCGCCCTGCATCTGGGAGGTCTTGTCGTTGAACGACTTGCAGAACTCCATGATGTTCACGGAGTGCTGCCCGAGCGCCGGACCGACCGGCGGGGCGGGGTTGGCCTGACCGGCCGGGATCTGCAGCTTGATGAAGCCTGCGACCTTCTTCGCCATGTTGGACTTCTCCTGGTGGTACTGACGGCCGGTGGACGGCCTCCCACGACAAACGGTACGGATGCCGGCGCCTGAGCGGCGCCGACGGGTCCCGACCTCGCGGTCGGGGGAACGGGTGATCGGGGGCGGGTGGCGTTGCGTCCCGCGTCCCGGGCTAGAGCTTGGCGACGTTGTCGAACGGCAGCTCGAGCGGGGTCTCACGTCCGAAGACGCTGACCAGGACCTTGAGCTTCGCCTGGTCGAGGTTGATGTCGGCGATCGTGCCGGTGAAGTCGGCGAAGGGCCCGCCGGTGACCCGGACGGTCTCACCGACCTCGAGGTCGATCTCCGCGACCGCCTTCGTGCTCTCGGGCACGGCGGCCTCGTCGACCTCCGTGGGCTCGACGTACTCGGCCGGCAGCTTGAGGGTGCCCGCCACCTCCTTCAGCGGCAGCGGGACCGGCCGCGTGCCCGGCGAGCCGACGAAGCCGGTGACGGCCGGGGTGTGGCGGACGATGCCCCACACCTCGTCGTCCATCTCCATGCGTACGAGGACGTAGCCCGGCAGGAACTTCTTCTGCGCGACGGTCTTCTTGCCTTTCTTGTACTCGGTGACCTCCTCGGTGGGGATCACCACCTCGAAGATGCGGTCGTCGGCCTCCAGCGCCTCGACACGGCTCAGCAGGTTGTCCTTGACCCGCTGCTCGTACCCGGCGTAGGTGTGCACGACGTACCAGTCACCGAGGAGACGGGCGAGGTCCTTCTGGTCGCGCACGTCGGCGAGCGACCGGGGGCGCCGGCGCACGACCGGGACAGCGGGGACCTCCGTCGCGGCGGTCCCGGCGGGGTCCTGGTCATCGGCCGGCTCTCCATCGCCGTCCTCACTGAGCGCGGCAGCCTCCGGCGCGCCCTCCACGCCGGCGAGGCCGAGCAGGTCGTCGAGGTCGTCCTCGTCGCCGGTCACCTCCGGAGCGTCCTCGGCGGGCGTCCTCTCGGCCGGCTCGTCCGCGAGCTCCTCGTCCGCGAGCGCCTCCGGGTCCACGTCCTCGACGAGCGCCTCCAGCTCCTCCTCGGTGGGTTCGACCGGGGTCTCGTCGACCGGGGCGGCGAGCGACTCCTCGTCGACGACGTGGAGCGCGGCTGCCTCGGCCGGCGCCGAGGTCCCCTCGCCGGCGGCCGCGGAGTCGAGTCCGCCGTCGGCCTCGGTCATCTCCTCGACGACGGCATCGGTCGGGGCCGCGTCGAGCTCACCGGAGGTCGGCAGGTCGTCGCGCTCCGCGTCGGAGCCGGTGCGCAGCGGATCGTCGGTAGCAGGGTGTTCGGACACGTGGGTCACCTCACAGCGCGTTGATGACGGCGCGACGGATGACCTCGTCCATCCCCCACACGATCAGGGTCAGCACGAAGGTGGTCACGAGCACCACCACGGTGTACGAGGCCACCTCGCGGCGACCTGGCCACGCCACCTTGCGCAGTTCGCTGCGCACCTCGCGCAGGAACTGCGCCGGGCTCGTGCGGTGCGAGCGCTCCGCGGCGGCCGTGGCGTGCGACCGCTGCTCGGTCCGCCGCTCCTCGCGGGCGGCGTGGCGCTTGGATTCACGGTTCATGGCGTTGCTCACTTCCGCGGCGGGCCGGGTGAGGTCCTTCGACGGTCCGGCAGGACCTTGGGTGCTCGGACGAGCGGTCGGCGGGCGGCGCCCACGGGGGACGCGTTCGCGGTGCGGTGCGCCTGCTGACGGAAAGGGACCTCACGCCACCCGGGGTCCGGGCGTCGGTCGGGTCGCACGGGAGGAGGGACTTGAACCCCCAGCCGCCGGTTTTGGAGACCGGTGCTCTGCCAGTTGAGCTACTCCCGTCCACTTCCCCGAGGTCGGGCACCGGGACGCGGGGCGTCGTCGGGCCGACACGGGAAGGCTGCCTCCGGAGAGGCAGCTCGAGCCTAGGGTAACGGGCGCGAGGACGACGCGACAACCGCCGCGCGGCCCGCGCCAGCCTGCCTCAGACCGCGATGCGTGCGCTGCCCTGCAGGATCCGCTCGCCCGCCTCGTGCTCACCCCAGAGCGTCAGGGTGGCGACACCGTCCTCGATGGCGGTCACCTCGCCGCCGAAGGTCGCGGAGGTCCCGAGCGGCCACGGCTTGGTGAAGCGCACCGCGACCTCGAGGACCCGTTCCGGACCGCCGGCGAAGCTCGTGACCAGCCGGGAGGCCAGCCCCATCGAGTACATGCCGTGCACGATGGTGCCACCGGTGGGACTCACCTGGGCGGCGAACCCAGGGTCGTAGTGCAGCGGGTTCATGTCGCCGGATGCGCCCGCGTACATCACCGAGGTGGTGAGGTTCGCGGCCTGCTCGAGCGGCGGCAACCGGGTGCCGACCTCGATCGTGCTCACGCCGGGACCTCCTGACCGTCGGGCTCGCCGGCGGCCGGGGCCGACCCGAGGAGGACGATGGTCGCCTCCGAGCGGACCGCGAGCTCGTCCGCGTCCGCGAAGCGAGCCTCGACCTCGATCACGAGGAACTCGTTGCGGCCGCGAGCCGTGATGCCCGCGATCCTCGGGGTGCAGGTGAGCACGTCACCGGGCCGCACCGGACGTTCGCCGTACACGTAGCGTTGCGTGCCGTGCACGAGCGCGGGATGGGAACCGAGCTCCGGGTCGGCGAACGCGGCCGCGCCCCCCTTCACGACCGTGAAGCAAGCCGCGAAGGTGGGAGGCGCGACGCAGTCGTCGCCGTCGCTGAAGTAGCGCGGGTCGCTCTCGCCGAGCGCCATCGCGTACTCGCGGATCTTCTCCCGCGACACCTCGTAGGTGTACGGGGGGTAGCTCGTCCCGAGCTTGTCCCGGTTGAGTGCCATCGGGTCTCCCGTCGCGGCGGCCCGCCACCGCTCGGCTCGCCAGCCTAGACGGCGGTGGTGCGCCGCCCCGAGCCGGCAACGCGCGCCAGTCAGCGCGTCTCGCGGTGCGCGACGTGGGTGCGACAGCGCGGGCAGTACTTGCGCAGCTCGAGACGCTCGCGCTGGTTGACCCGGTGCTTGGTCGTGATGTAGTTGCGCTCCTTGCACTCCGTGCAAGCGAGCGTGACCTTCGGTCGGTTGTCGTTCTTCGGCATGGTTCTCTCTCTCCCCCGCAACGGCCGGGGACACGAGCTCTGCGGTCGGCCGGTGCGAGGCGCTCCCCGATCGGGAGCTCGATGACTGGGACTCGCTGCTGGGACGTGGTGCACGTCGCGCGCGGTGCTGCGCTGTGGTGTACTCGCTGCCGTGTCCGGCAGGTGGAGCCGGGTAGGCGACTACTTGATGATCTTGATCACGCGGCCCGCACCAACCGTGCGGCCACCCTCACGGATCGCGA
>SLMP01000005.1 GCA_007133465.1 Nitriliruptoraceae bacterium
GCCGGTGTCGGCGCGGTCACCTCGGGGGCCTCGCTGGTGGCGCCGTCGGGGGCGGGGGTACGCAGGGCGTGGACGCGGCAGCGGCCGCCCTCGACCGCGTAGTTGCGACAGGGGTGGCCGTCGAGGGTCGTGCCCTCGCAGCGCGGGCGGCCGGCGCCGTCCCGGTTCCCCCGGGCCGCACGCTCCTCCGCGAAGGAGATCACCTGGGCGTGTTGTTCAGCCATCCGCGCTCACCGTCCCTCCCCGCGCCGTTGCGCCGCGAGGAACCGCTCCTGCTCCTTGCGCTGCAGGAAGTCGGAGACCTCCCGTTCCCATCGCACCACGTCGTCGCGGTCGAGCAGTCCGGTGATCCGCCGCCGGCGGACGAAGTCCTCGAACGCGGCGCGGCTGCTGTAGCGCGGGGTGTACCCGAGGTCCTCGCGCAGCCGGGTGGTGTCGACCCCGCGGCCGAGCAGCAGGAACCGCAGCTGGTCGGAGGACACGTCCGCCCGCCGCGAACGGCGGGCCACGTTCGCGAGCCCGGCGACCAGTGGTTGCGGCACCAGCAACGGCGCGCGGCCGGCCAGCCGGATGCACTGCGACAGGTAGAGCATGCCGGCGCCCGCCACGTTGTACGTGCCGGGATGGTCCTCCGTGGCCGCTTTGACCAGGACCGCGACGGCGTCGTCCTCGTGGCAGAACTGCAGGCGCGGGTCGTAGCCGAGGATGCGCGGGACCACCGGGAGGCTGAACAGCGACAGGAAGGCGCTGTCGACCCGCCCGCCGAGCAGGTTCGCGAACCGCAGGATCGTGATGTCGACGTCCGCGCGGCGGCGCCCGAAGCTGCGGACGTAGCCCTCGATCTCCGTCGCGTCCTTGCCGTACCCGTGCTTCGGCGCCGCGCGGGTCCCCGCCTCCTCACGGAACAGGGCCGGGTCGCTGTGGTGGGAGCCGTAGACGGCGGTGGTGGACTTCAGCACGAACCGCCGCAACGTCGGGGTCCGCTGGCAGGCGGCGAGCAGCTGCATCGCGCCGATGACGTTGCGTTCCTTCATCCGCGCCCGACCGCCGGCGGCACCCGGCTGGGCGATCGTGGACAGGTGCACGACCGTGTCGATCGCCGCCACCTCGAGGATGCGGGCGACGAGAGGGTTGCGCAGGTCCGCGCGGACGAACTCCGTGCGCCGCAGGTCGTGCTGCGGCTCGCGGACATCGACGCCGATCAGCTCGGTGACGTCGTCGCGCTGCTCCAGCTCACGGGCGACCAGACCGGCGAGCTGGCCGGCCACCCCGGTGAGCAACACCCTGCGCCCCTCCGCCACGCCAGCTCGACCTTTCGCGTCATGGACGCGCCAGTGAACCACCTCGGCCCGGGCTGCGCGGACGCCTGGTCAGCCGCGGATGCCGTGGAAGGGCAGCAGCAACCGCCGCAGCCCATCGATCGACTCCTCGAGCCCGCGGCGCGCGTGCGCGGCCATCGCCTCGGAGACCCGGACAGGATCGTCGCTGAACGAGCGGGGCGGGGTCGCGCCGGTCTTGGCGACCACGACCTCCTGCCACCCCATCGGGGTGTCGATCGGCAGCTTGCGCCCGGTCATCTCCGCGAAGGCGAGGGTCCAGGCGCGCGGGACGACCTGCACCAACTGGTAGCCGCCCCCGCCCGTCGCGACCCAGCGGCCGTCGGCGACCTCGTGCGCCAGGCGGTGCAACCGCTGGTAGACCGCCGCCATGTCGTCGACGGTGAGCGAGAGGTGGGCGAGCGGATCGGTCGCGTGCGAATCGCAGCCGAGCTGGGTGACGAGCACGTCCGGGTCGAAGGCTCGGAGCAACGGGTCGATGACGGCGTCGAACCCCTCGAGCCACAGGTCCCCCGTGGTGCTCGGGTAGAGCGGGAGGTTGGCGGCGCTGCCGAGTGCCGACGGGCCCCCGACGTCGTCGACCGCGCCCGTACCGGGGAACAGGAACCGTCCGGACTCGTGCAGCGAGATGGTCAGGACGCGCGGGTCGTCGCGGAACATCACCTCGACGCCGTCGCCGTGGTGGACGTCGACGTCGACGTAGGCGACCCGCTCCGCACCCGCCTCCAGCAGCCAGTCGATCGCGAGGGCAGGGTCGTTGTAGATGCAGAAGCCCGCCGCGCGGTCGGGCATGGCGTGGTGCAGGCCGCCGGCGGGGTTGAAGGCGTGGTCCGCCTCGCCCTCCCACACCAGCCGGGCGGCCTCTCGGCTCCCACCGCAGACCAGCAGCGAGGCCGGGTGCATCCCGGGGAACGCGGGGGTGTCGCCGGGGCCGAGGCCGTAGCGCGCGTTCGCGCCGGCGGTGGGGTCGCGGGACAGGCGTCGCACGGTGTCGACGAAGTCCTCGCGGTGCAGCCGCAGCAGGTCCTCCTCGTCGAAGGGCGGGGGACAGACCTCGTCGACGCCGTTGCCGAGCAGCCCCGCGCGCCGGATCAGATCGATCGTCAGCTCGACGCGGATCGGTGCGAGCGGGTGGCCTTGGCCGAGGTCGTAGCTGGCGACGCGCTCGTCCCAGACGAGCGCCACCCGCCCGACGGCGCCTGGACCCTCCCCAGCCACGCTCGCTCCTCGTCCGCCCTCCACGAGACCGAGCGTAGTCCTCACTCGCGCCGCAGCGCCTCGACGGGGTCGAGCTGGCCGGCCCGGCGGGCGGGAAGCACGCCGAACACGAGCCCGACGGCGACCGACACGCCGAGCGCCAGCGCGATCGACCAGCCGGTGATCTCCGCGGGTACCGGCGCGAACTGGGCGACCAGGAGCGCGCCGCTGATCCCGAGTCCGAGCCCGATCGCGCCGCCGATGCCGGTCAGCACGATGGCCTCGAGCAGGAACTGGGTGGTGATGTCGCGGGTGCGCGCACCGAGCGCCTTGCGCAGGCCGATCTCCCGGGTCCGCTCGCTGACCGACACCAGCATGATGTTCGACACGCCGACGCCGCCGACCAGGAGCGAGATGCCGGCGATCGCGGCGAGCACGATGGTCAGGATCTGCAGGATGTCGCCGACCACGCCGATGATCTCGTCCTGGCTGATGACGCTGAACTCGTCCTCGTCGAGCCGCTGGGACAGCGCCCGCTCCACCGTGCTGCGATCGGCTTCCACCGCCGCCGTCGAGGTCGCCCGGACGAAGATGGCGTCGAGGCGATCGGTGCCGAACAACCGCTGCCCGGAGGTGATCGGTACCAGCACGTTGCGGTCCTGGTCGGGACCGAAGGGGCTGCCACCGCCGCCGATGCGGGCCAGCACGCCGCTGACCCGGTAGCGGATCCCCCCGATCGTCAGGTTGCGCCCGATCGGGTCCTGCCCGGGGAACAGCTCCTCCGCCGTCGTCGCCCCGAGCACCGCCACCCGCCGGGCGGTGACCACGTCGGATTCGGTCACCGCCTGCCCCCGTGCGAGCTCGCGGTTGAACACCCGCGGGTAGCTGGCGGTCACGGCGAGGACCGTGGCGTTGACGCGGGCGCCGTCGGCCTGCAGCGCCTCCGCGCCGACGGTGTAGCCGGCGACGCGGGTCTCCGCGCCCGGCAGCTCGCGCTCGATCAGGTCGACGTCGTCGAGCACGAAGCGGCTGCGGGTCGGTCCCTGCCCGAACTCGCCGTCGCCGGGGAGCACGAACAGCAGGTTGGAGCCGAGCCCCTCGATCGCACCGGTGATCTCCGAGCGCGCCCCCTGTCCGATCGCGACCAGCAGCACGACCGACATGACGCCGATCAGCACCCCGAGCGTCGTGAGCGCCGAGCGCAGCCGGTTGGCCGCCAGCGCCTGCATGGCGACCCGGAAGGCCTCGCGGACGGTCACGCAGCCACCTCGCCGACGATCAGCCCGTCGCGCAGCTCGATGGTGGAGTGGGCGCGGCGGGCGATCTGGCGCTCGTGGGTGATGACCACGAGCGCCGTGTCCTGCTCGGTCTGGATGCGCTCGAGCAGCGCCATGATGTCCTCGCCGGTCCGCGAGTCGAGGTTGCCCGTCGGCTCGTCGGCGAGGATCAGGGCCGGGTCGGTGACGATCGCCCGCGCGATCGCGACCCGCTGCTGCTGGCCGCCGGACAGCTCGGTCGGACGGTGGTCCATCCGGTCCGCGAGCCCGACGGCCGTCAGCGCCGCCTCCGCCCGGTCGCGCCGCTCCCGCCGGCTGCCCGGCCGGTAGACGAGCGGCAGGATCACGTTGTCGCGGGCGGTCAGGCGCGGCAGCAGGTGGAAGGACTGGAACACGAACCCGATGCGGGTGTTGCGCAGGTCGGCGAGCTCCGGGTCGCTCATCTCCCGCACGTCGCGCCCGTCGTAGCGAACGGCACCGTCGGTCGGGCGGTCGAGCGCACCGAGCAGGTTCAGCAGGGTCGACTTGCCGGAGCCGGACGAGCCGACGATCGCGACGTAGTCGCCCCGGTCCACGACGAACGACACCCCGCGCAGCGCCGGCACCTCGACGTCGCGCCCGAGCCGGTAGGTGCGGGTGACGGCGCGGGCCTCGAGCAGTACTCGACCCTCGCGGCGCGCTGGCCCGCTCGCCTCGCCGTCGCTCACGCGTCGACCTCGGCGCCGCTCACATCGACCTCGGCGTCGCTCACGCGTCGACCTCGTCGCCGTCCTCGACCAGTTCGACGCCGATCGTGACCACGCGCTCCCCGACCGCGAGCTCACCGTCGATCGCGGCGGTCTGGTCGCCGATCGCGAGCACGCGGACCGGGACCTCGGCGGCGCGGCCGTCCCGGACGGCGAAGACCACCTCGGCGCCGCCCCGCCGCAGCAGCGCGGAGGTCGGCACGACGAGCTCCGCCTCGAGGCGGCGGACCTCGATCTCCGCGGACGCGGTCAGTCCCACCCGCAGGCTGACCTCCGGCGGGATCTGCGTCAGACGCACGTCGACGGGGTAGCTGGCCCCGCCGGCGGCGCCCCGCTGCGGAGCGATCGCGACCCGGTCGACCACACCACGGACCTCGGCGGCCGGGAACGCGTCGACGAGCACCGTGACCGGCTGGCCCTCCACGACCTCGACCGCGTCGATCTCGTCCACCTCGACGGTGGCGCTGAACCGGGACAGGTCGTAGATCGACAGCAGCGGCTGACCGACGCCGACCTCCAGGCCCTCGGCGATCGGGCCGCTGCTGGTGGCGGTCGGGCCGATCGCGCCGGAGAGCAGCCCCCCGAGGCTGCCGCCGGCGAGGTCGCCCACACCACCGAGGTCGCCGGCGAGCGCGCTGACGTCGAGCCCGGCCGCGCCGACGTCGGTCCCGCGCGCCAGCTCGATGGTCCCGGCCGCCGGCGCGACGATCGTGAGGTCCTCGGTGAGCGCCCGGGCCGCCTCGAGCGCCTGCTCGGCCTGGGCGCGCTGCGCCTCGACCGCGGCGGCCTGCGCGGCGGCGACCTGATCGGCCTGCTGCTCGGCGGCGCGTTCCGCCTGCCGCAGGTCGAGCGAGACCTGCTGGAACGCCTGCTGGGCGTCGGCGAGCTGGCGCC
>SLMP01000118.1 GCA_007133465.1 Nitriliruptoraceae bacterium
CGACGGTCGGCAGCGACCGCGCCCGCCGCTGCCGGCACGACCACGGCCGCGGCCAGCACGACGACGGCCGCGGCAGCGAGCGCCCAGGCGACCACCGCCGCCATCGCGACCGGAGCCGCGACGGTGCCGCGGACCACCTCGACGACCCCGACCACGGCATCCGCCTGTGTCGCGCGACCGGCCGCCGACGGTACCCGTCACGGCCGGCGGGCCGGTCGCTCGCCCTTGGGGGGCCCCGGGGCCTCGCGTACCCTCGGATGGTCGCCGAGGAGGGAGCCGCGCATGTCCTGGCAGGAGCGGTACGACGCCTGGAGGGCCGCCTACGAGGTCACCCCGGAGCGGGACGCGGACTTCACCACGCTCTCCGGCATCCCGCTCGAGCCGCTCTACGGCCCGCACAACGTCACCATCGACGAGGAGCGGATCGGCTACCCCGGCCAGTACCCGTACACGCGGGGTGTGTACCCCTCGATGTACCGCACCCGGCCGTGGACGATCCGGCAGTTCGCCGGGTTCGCCGACCCGGACGAGACCAACCGGCGGTTCCACGACCTCGTGCGCGGCGGGCAGCACGGGCTGTCGGTCGCGTTCGACATGCCGACGCTGATGGGCCTGGACTCCGACGACCCGTTGGCGGAGGGAGAGGTCGGCCACTGCGGCGTGGCGATCGACACCGTGCACGACATGGACCGGGTCTTCCACGACCTGCCGCTCGGCGAGCTCACCACCTCCATGACGATCAACGCCCCGGCGGTGACGCTGTTCTGCATGTACGCGGTCGCGGCGGAGAAGCAGGGTTGGTCGCTCGCGGACCTCGGCGGGACGCTGCAGACCGACATCTTCAAGGAGTACATCGCGCAGAAGGAGTGGCTGTTCCCACCCGAGCCGCACCTGCGTCTGATCGGTGACCTGATCGAGTTCTGCACGGAGCACACGCCGCGCTACCACCCCATCTCGATCTCCGGGTACCACATCCGCGAGGCCGGCTCCACCGCCGTGCAGGAGCTCGCGTTCACCCTCGCCGACGGCTTCGCCTACGTCGAGCTCGGCAGGGACCGGGGGCTGCACCCCGACGCCTTCGTGCCGCGGTTCAGCTTCTTCTTCGACGCACACATCGACTTCTTCGAGGAGATCGCGAAGTTCCGCGCAGGCCGGCGGATCTGGGCCCGTTGGCTCAAGGAGCGCTACGGGGCGACCGCGGAGAAGGCGCTGCTGATGCGGTTCCACACCCAGACCGCCGGGGTGTCGCTCACGGCCCAGCAGCCGGACAACAACATCGTGCGCACCGCGATCGAGGCGTTGGCCGGCGTGCTCGGCGGCACCCAGTCGCTGCACACCAACGCCCTCGACGAGGTGCTCGCGCTGCCCTCCGACCATGCCGCCAGGGTCGCCTTGCGCACCCAGTTGGTGCTCGCGGAGGAGACCGGCGTCACCAACGTGGTCGACCCGCTCGGCGGCTCCTGGTACGTCGAGTGGCTCACCGACGAGATCGAGCGGCAGGCCGAGGAGGAGTTCGCCCGCATCCTCGCCCTGTCCCCGGAGGGGACGATGACCGCCGGGATCCTGCGCGGGATCGACGAGGGCTACTTCACCTCGGCGATCGCCGACGCGGCGTTCGACTTCCAGAACCGGATGGACAAGGACCGCTTCAAGCTGGTCGGCGTCAACGCCTACGTCGACGACGACGAGGACCAGCTCGAGATCCTGCGCATCAGCGCCGAGGTGGGCCGCCAACAGGCCGACCGGGTCGCGACGGTGCGTGCGGAACGCGATGCGCACGTCCTCGAGGTGGCCCTGGAGCGCCTCACGGCCGCGGCGGCGACGGACGAGAACCTCGTCCCGTTGATCATGGACGCGGTCCGGGCCGAGGCGACGGTCGGTGAGGTCTCGAAGGCCCTGCAGTCGGTGTGGGGCACCTACCACGAGACGCCACGCCTCTGACCGGCGGTGCGATCAGCCCTGCAACGTCGCCAGCAGGGCCAGCCCGTACGCGTCGTCCGCGACCGTGGCGGTCCGCTCCAGCAGGGCACCGTCGACGCGGACGGTGACGCGCCAGCCCTCGTCGATGCGGGCCAGGGACAGCATCGCGTCACCGAGCGCCTCGCGCAGCTGCGACTCGCGGGGCAGCCAGATCGCCGTGGCCTGCTCGATCGAGTCGAGCGCCCACTCGGTCGTACCGTTGAAGGCGATCAACGAGCCGACGGGCGACCGGCGGACGTCCACCACCATCTCGGAGATGGTGAACACGCGGCCATCGAGGTCGCGGTCGGGGAGCACGAACCGGTCGCCCTCGGTCGGTGTCCACGTCAGCCCTGCCTCGTGCAGCCGGTGAGCGAGGTCGAACGAGATCATGGGGGCGCTTCCCGTCGCGGGGGGCCCGACGGTACCGGTGGACGTGCCACCGGTGAGGTCGGCGGGGGCCGTCACGACGAACCGGTCGGAACGGCGGCGGCCGAGCCGGACGGCGCCTCGTGCGCGGCGGCGGCCGAGCCGGACGGTCCGGACCGCAGGCGGGGCTAGCCTGCGCACGATGCCCGTCCTCGTCACCGCCGCCGATCGTCCGCTCGCCCGCCGCCTCGTGCTCCGGCTGCTGGAGGAGGGCGGGGAGGTCCGCGCCTACGGCGACGGGGTCGGTGCGGCCGTGCGTGCGGCCGGCGCGTTCGTCGCCGAGGGGACCGCGGACGACATCGGGCGGCTGGAAGCCGCCATGATCGACGTGCACACGGTGGTGCACCTCGCCGCCGACGTGCTCGCGCGCGACGCGTCCGAGCTGGTCGCCGCCGCCGAGGTCGTCGCGCGGGCCGCGACGAGCGCGCAGGTCCGCCGGCTCGTGGTCACCTCGGTGCCCGGGGCGTCGGCCGATGCGGCCGACCTGCTGCGGCGCGCGGCGCACACGGTCGAGGTGGCGGCCGCGGCGGCCGGCCCACCGAGCATCGTGCTGCGCCACTCGCTGGTGGACACGCCGGCGCTGCGCGACGCCCTGTCGACGGTCGGGCTCACCGATGACGAGCGTGCCCGGGTCGTCGCCCCCGTCCGCGTCGAGGACCTCCTCGAGCTCGTCGTCGCCTTCGACCGGGCCCGCTCGCGGGCCGCCACGGGTCACCTCGTCGTCGCCGCCGACGGGCCGGTGCGGCTCTCGGTGGCGCGCTACCTCGAGCGTGTCGGGGTGGGACGGCCGGGCAGCGGGCGGCTGCTGGGCCGCCGGTTGCGCGCGGACGACGAGGTGCCGCTCCTGCGGCCGGCACTGGCGGCCGGACCCTGGTGGAGCGAGGGCCCGGTGGTGCTCGACGGCTGGGGCTTCGCCGGCATCGTGCCGAGCGCACCCGGGCCGGGGGCGGGGTCGGGATGAAGGCGGCTGGCGCCGCACCGGCGGTGGTGTTCCTCGACCTCGACGGCTGCCTCGTCGATTCCACCGACCCCATCACCGGGAGCTTGCAGCATGCGCTCGAGGAGCTGGGGGTGACCGCGCCTCGGCGCGAGGAGCTCGTGCGTTTCATCGGCCCGCCCCTGGCGGAAGCGATCGGCACGCTCCTCGCCGAGGCAGGGGAGGCCGTCACCGATGCGCGGGTCGATGCCGGGATCGAGGCCTACCGCGCCCGCTACGTCGAGGTGGCGCTGACGGCGACCACCGTCGTCCCCGGGGTCGCGGCAGCGCTCGCCCGGCTCGTCGCGGTGACGCGGCTCGTGCTGGTCACCTCGAAGCCGGGCCGGTACGCGGAGCCGATCGTGGCAAAGCTCGGTCTCGACCGCTGGCTCGAGGCCGTCGTCGCGCCGTCGCTCGACCATCGGGCCGAGCCGAAGGCCGTCACGCTCGCCCGGGCCCTGACGACGGTGGCGCCGGACGTCCACCCGGCCGCGACCGTGATGGTCGGTGACCGGTCGCACGACGTGCTGGCCGGGCAGGCGTGCGGCACCCGGACCGTGGGGGTGACATGGGGCGCCGGGTCGCGCGCGGAGCTCGAGGAGGCTGGCGCGGACCGGATCGTCGACACGCCGGCGGAGCTGGTCGCGGCGCTGACCTGACCCCGGCGACGCCGTCAGGAGCGTGGTGCCGCTGGCCCGACGGTCACTCGACCTCGGGTGGGGTGTCGAGGAACGGCATCATCCCGCGCAGCTCGCGCCCGACCACCTCGATCGGATGCTGGCGGCCCTCCGAGCGCTTCTGCTGGAAGAACGCCCCGCCGGACTCGATCTCCGCCATGAAGCGGTTGGCGAACGAGCCGTCCCGGATCTCCGCGAGGATGTCCTTCATCGCGTCCTTGGAGGACTCGTTGATGACCCGCGGGCCGGAGACGTAGTCGCCGTACTCCGCGGTGTCGGAGATCGAGTAGCGCATCCAGGAGATGCCGCCCTCGTACATCAGGTCGACGATCAGCTTGAGCTCGTGGAGGCACTCGAAGTAGGCCGCCTCCGGCTGGTAGCCGGCCTCGATCAGGGTCTCGAACCCGGCCTGGACGAGGTGGCTGACCCCGCCGCAGAGCACGGCCTGCTCGCCGAACAGGTCGGTCTCGGTCTCCTCCTCGAAGGTGGTCTGCAGGACCCCTGCCCGCGTCAGACCGATCGCGGCCGCGTACGACTTGCCGAGCTCGAGCGCCTGCCCGGACGCGTCCTGGTGGACCGCCACGAGGCCCGGCACGCCCTGGCCCTGCTCGTACATCCGGCGGGCGATGTGGCCGGGGGACTTCGGCGCGACGAGGAAGACGTCGACGCCTTCGGGCGGGGCGATGAAGCCGAAGTGGACGTTGAAGCCGTGCCCGAACACGAGCGTGTCCCCCGGCTCGACGACGTCCGCGAGCCCGTCCTGCCACATGCCCTTCTGCGAGGTGTCCGGGGCCAGGATCACGATGACGTCGGCCTCGGCCGCCGCCTCGTTGGTGTCCTCGACCGTCAGGCCCTGCTCCTCCGCCTTCGCCCGCGACGCGGATCCCGGCCGCAGGCCGACCCGGACGTCGACGCCGGAGTCGCGCAGGTTCAGCGCGTGGGCGTGTCCCTGGCTGCCGTAGCCGAGGACCGCGACCTTCTTGCCCTGGATCAGGGAGAGGTCGGCGTCCTGGTCGTAGAAGATCGTGGCCATGCGGTTGCTCCTGCGGGGGCATGAGGTGGCGTCGAACGACGCGGCGGGGAGCCTACGCCGCGCCGGGCGACGCGCCGAACCGGCTGGTCGGCGGTCGCCCGGTCAGCGGACCCCGGCGGCCTGCAGCGCCCGCCACACCCGCTCGGCGGTGAACGGCGTCTCGGTCAAGAGCACCCCGGTCGCGTCGTACACCGCGTTCGCGATGCACGGCATCGGGGCGTTGATGCCGATCTCCGCGATCGACTTGGCGCCCATCGGGCCGGTCGGCTCGTAGGAGTCGACCAGGATCGTCTGCAGGCGCGGCAGGTCGAGCGTCCCGGCGATCTTGTAGCGACCGAGGTCGGTCGCCCGGGCTCGCCCGGTCGCGTCGATCGCCAGGTCCTCGGTCAGCGCGTAGCCGATGCCGTTGGCCAGCGCCCCCTCGACCTGCCCTTCCGCCAGCCGCGGGTGGATGGCGGTGCCGCAGTCGGCGGCGGTGACCCAGTCGACGATGCGGATCGCGCCCGTCTCCACGTCGACCGCGACCTCCGCGAAGCTCGCGAGGAACGGCGGCGGGGAGGTGTCCAGCACCGCCGACGCGGTCGCCGCGATCTGGTGCTGGTCGACGCCGTAAAGCGACCGCAGCGCGACCTCCGCCAGCGACACGGACCGGCCGTCCTCGGTCGCCGCCCGCTCGTGGCCGAGGGTCAGCTCCGAGGGATCGACCCGCAGGATCGCGGCCGCAACGGCCCGGATCTGGCCAGCGACGTCCTCCGCGGCTCGCTGCACGGCCGTCCCGGACACGTAGGTGGTCGACGACGCGTACGCGCCGACGTCGAACGGCGTGAGGTCGGTGTCGGAGGAGATGACCAGCACCTTCTCGAGCGGGATCCCGAGCACCTCGGCGGCGATCTGGCCGAGCACGGTGTCCGACCCGGTCCCGAGGTCGGTGGCCCCGATCGCGAGGTTCACGGACCCGTCGTCGTTGAGCTTGATGCTGGCCGCGCCCATGTCGATCATCGGGATGCCGGAGCCCTGCATGTGGATCGACATGCCGATGCCGTGGACCCAGGAGCCGTCGCGCCGGCGGGCGCCGCGCTTCTCCGCCCAGCCGATCCGCTCCGCGCCCACCTCGATGCAGCGGGGCAGCTCGCAGGAGGTGATGACCTGCTCGACCCCCTCGCGGCCCTCCCCGAGCTCCTTGAAGATCGGCGAGGTCCCGCCGGTACGGATGTGGTTGCGCGTGCGCAGCTCGAGCGCGTCCATCCCCAGCCGCTCCGCGAGCTGGTCGATCGCCACCTCCATGCCGAACTGGCCCTGTGTCGCCCCGTACCCGCGGTACGCGCCGCCGACGGGCAGGTTGGTGTAGAGCGCCCGGCCCACGAACCGCACGTCCGGCGCGGTGTTGTACAGCGGCAGGGTCTTGCTGCCGGCGTTCGACATCACCGTCAGGCTGTGGGTGCCGTACGCGCCGGTGTTCGACAACACGTCGAGGTCGATCGCGGTGAGCGTCCCGTCGCGATCGGCGCCGAGCCGCACCCGCACCCGCATCGGGTGCCGGGTCCGGGCGGAGACCAGCTCCTGCTCCCGCGTGTAGACGAGCGACGACGGCCGGCCCGTGCGGAGCGTCGTCAGGGCGACGAGGTCCTCGATCAGCACCTCCTGCTTCACGCCGAAGCCGCCGCCGAGCCGGGGCTTGATCACCCGGATGCGGTGCACCGGCAGGTCCAGCACCGACGCGACGATCCGCCGGGCGTGGAACGGCACCTGGGTCGAACTGGTGATGACCAGCCGGCCGTGCGGGTCGAGCTCCGCGCGGGCGGCGTGGGGCTCGATCGGGACGTGCTGGCCGTAGTGGGTCTCGACGGTGACGTCGACGGTGACCTCGGCGGCGGCCAGCGCCGTCTCCACGTCCCCGGCGACCGCCTCGCTGTACGCGGCGATGTTGTGCTCGGCGTCCCACGCGTCATCGCAGCCCTGGTCGTGCACGACCGGGGCACCGTCCCCGAGCGCCGCGTCGATCGACAGCACCGGTTCGAGGACCTCGTAGTCCACCTCGATCAGCGTGGCCGCCTCCCGCGCCAACGCCACCGAGTCGGCAGCGACCGCGGCGACCCGGTCGCCGACGAACCGGACCTTGGTGTCGAACATCCGCGCGTCGTGCGGCGATGGCTCCGGGTAGCCCTGCCCGGCGGTGGTGTAGCGGGTCGTCGGCGTGTTCTCGTGGGTCAGTACGAGCGCGACCCCGTCGAGCGCCTCCGCCCGGGACGTGTCGATCGCGCGGATGCGCGCGTGCGCGTGCGGGGAGGTCAGCAGGGCCAGGTGCAGCATCCTCGGCGGTGGCGGGGCGTCGTCGACGAACACCGGCTTGCCGGTGACGAGCGCGGTGCCGTCGACCCGCCGCTCGTTGTGCCCGACGACCTCGAACTTGCCGGTCATGGACTCAGCCATCGTCGCCCTCCCGCAGCAGCGCGGCCGCATCGCGGACGCCGTCGACGATCTTCACGTAGCCGGTGCAGCGGCAGAGGTTGCCGGCCAGTGCCACCCGGATGTCGTGCTCGGACGGGTCGGGGTCGCGGTCCAGCAGGTCGAGCGCCGCCATCATCACCCCCGGCGTGCAGAACCCGCACTGCACGCCACCGGCGTCCAGCAGCGCACGCTGCACGGGGTGCAGCCCCTCACCGTCGGCGAGGCCCTCCGTGGTGGTGATCCGGTGCCCATCGGCCTGCACCGCGAACAGCATGCAGGCGGTCACGGCCTGGCCGTCGAGCAGCACCGCACACGACCCGCAGTCGCCACGGCTGCAGCCGTCCTTGACCGATACCGAGCCGGTCCGGCGCAGCACCTCCAGCAGGGTCTCGCCCGGATCGGCCTCGATCGCCAGCGGCCCGCCGTTGAGTTCCACCTCGATCCTCACGCTGCACCTCCCGTGCCGTCCGCACGCGCATCGTCGCCGACCTCGGCGCCCGCCCCCGCGAGTCGTGCCAGCACCGTGGCGAGGCACCGGGACACCGCCACACCGGCGAGGTGGCGGCGGTAGTCGCTGCCCGCGGCCCCACGCTCGCGCACGGTCACGCTGTCGCGGGTGGCCGCGACGGCCGCGTCGATCGCGTCGGCGTCCAGCGACCGGCCGTGCAGGACGTCCTCCGCCGCCGGCACCCGCCGGCCGAGCGCGCCGGCCTCGCCGACCACGATGCGGGCGGTGCCGACGGGGGAGCCGGGCCCGTCGTCGGTCGCCACGAACGCGCAGCCGTTGACCAGCGAGTGGTCGAAGGCGGCGCGGGTGAAACGCACGAAGGCGGCCGCCGCGCCGCTCGGCAGGGCCGGCAGCCGGACCTCGGTCAGCACGTGGGGTTCGCGCGATCGGTCGAGGTAGTCGGCGAGCGGGATCGTCTGCGCGCTGCCGGTATGGACCGTCACCGCCGCGTCCAGCGCCAGCAGCACCGGGACGACGTCCGACATCCGTGCCCGGGCCAGGTGCCCGCCGATCGTCGCGCTGTTGCGGTGCAGCATCGAACCGAACTGCCCGAGCAGGTCGGCCAGCACCCCGCCGGCGTGCGTCGTGACCTCCGGATGGTGGAGCAGGTCGGTGAAGGTGGTCATGGCGCCGATCGTGAGGGCGCCGTCGGCACCCACCGCGATGCCGCGCAGGCCCACGGCCTGCAGGTCGACCAGCGTGGTCACCTCCGGTGGGCACGCCACCGCCAGGTCCGACCCTCCCGCCAGCAGCCGCACGTGCTCCGCACCGGCCTGCACGAGCTCCCAGGCCGTGGCCACGTCCGGTGGCCGGTGGTAGGCCTCGATACCGCGGACCGCCATCCTCGTCCCTTCCGTCCCGACGCCGTGGGGTCGGTCATCCCTCACGCGCCGCTGCCGTCAGTGCGTGATCCGCGTCCCGGCATCGCCGGCGACGGCCTCCTCCAGCCGCTGCGGCGTGGTGATGATCGCTTCCTCGCCTCCCGTGGTCAGGAAGTCGATCACCGCCTCGATCTTCGGCGCCATGCTCCCCGGCGCGAAGTGCGTGCCCTCTGCAAGGTAGGCGCGCGCCTCGTCGAGCGTGAGGTGATCGACGAACCGCTGGTCGGGGGTGCCGAAGTGCAGCGCGACCTGCTCGATCGCGGTGGAGATGATCAGGCGGCTCGCCCCGAGCTCCTCTGCCAGCATCGCCGCGGCGTGGTCCTTGTCGATGACGGCCGCGACCCCGCGGAGCTCGCCGGCGGCGTTGCGTACGACCGGGATACCGCCGCCCCCGACGCTGATGACCACGAAGCCGCCATCGATCAGGTGGCGGATCGCCGGGAGCTCGACGATGCGCTGCGGTCGGGGTGAGGCGACGACGCGCCGCCAGCCGCGGTTGGCGTCCTCGACGACGTCCCAGCCCTCCCGGTCGCGGCGTTCGGCCGCCTCCTGCGCGGTCATGAACGACCCGATCGGCTTGGTCGGGTGGGCGAAGGCCGGGTCGTCGGGGTCGACCTCCACCTGGGTGACGACGGTGACCACGCCGCGGTCGATGCCGCGCTGCTGCAGATCCTCGACCAGCGTCTGTTGGAGCGCGTAGCCGATCGCGCCCTGCGTGTCCGCGACGCAGACGTCCAGCGGGACCTCGTGGAGTTCGTCGCGGGCGAGCTCCGAGCGGAGCAGGATGAACCCGACCTGCGGGCCGTTGCCGTGGACGACCGTCACGTCGAGTCCCTGGGCGACCAGCCCACCGATGTGGTGGTCGGTCTCCCGTGCCGCCGTGAACTGGTCCTCGAGGCTCTGCCGCTTCGGATCGGCGATCAGGCTGTTGCCGCCGATCGCCACCACGACCCGTTCCCGTGCCACCGTGTCCGCCTTCCGTCGTCTCGCCGGGGTGACCGCCGTGGTCACCCCCGCGCGTCCGCCAGGTACGTCACCCTCCGTGCGCCGCTCACATCGTCAGGGCCATCACCGCCTTCTGGACGTGCAGGCGGTTCTCCGCCTCGTCGTAGACGGCGCTGTTCGGGCCGTCGATCACGCCGTCGGTCACCTCGATGCCGCGGTCGGCAGGCAGGCAGTGCAGGTACATCGCGTCGGCCTTCGCGAGCCCCATCCGCGCCTCGTCGGCGATCCAGTCCGCGTAGCCCCGGCCGATCCGGGCCGACTCCTCGAGGTCGGCGGTCGTGAGCATGCAGCCCCAGCTCTTCGGGTAGACGACGTCCGCGTCGCGGAAGCCGGCGTCGAAGTCGTCGAGCACCTCGAAGCTGCCGCCCGCCGCGCGGGCGTTCGTCTCGGCCTGGTCGAGCATCTCCGGCAGGAGCTTGAACTCCGGCGGGTGGGTGAGCCGGACGTTCATGCCGTAGCGGGTCAGCAGCAGGATCAGGCTCTGCGGGACCGACAGCGGCTTCTGGTAGCTCTCCGCGTACGCCCAGCTGACGTCCACCGTCAGGTTGCGCGGGTCGCCCCGCCGCTCCACGATCGTCAGCAGGTCGGCCAGCGCCTGGAACGGGTGGAACCGGTCGCACTGCATGTTGAGCACCGGGACCCGCGACGCGCCTGCCACCTCGCGGATGTAGCCGTTGCCGACGCCCCAGTCCACCTGCCGGATCGCGAGCCCGTCGTTGTACCTGCCGAGGATCTCACCGATCTCCTTGGCGGTGTCGCCGTGGGCGATCTGGGTGCTCTTCGACTCGATGAACTGGGCGTGGCCGCCGAGCTGCGCCATCCCCGCCTCGAAGCTCGCGCGTGTGCGGGTCGAGGAGAAGAAGAACAGCATCGCGAGCACCTTGTCGCGCAGCAGTGCGTGCGGCTCGCCGAGCGCCCGGCGGCGCTTGAGCTCGAGGGCGACCTCCAGCACCGTGTCGATCTCGTCCTTGGTCCACTCCTGGGTGGTGATCAGGTCGCGGCCTCGCAGGTGGGTCTGCATCGCGTGCTCCTCACGTCGTGACGGGTCGTCGCCGCCCTACTCCATCGCCCCCATGACCAGCGCCAGCAGTGCCATCCGCATCACGACGCCGTAGTAGGCCTCCTGCCAGTAGCGGGCGTGCCGGGTCGCGTCGACGTCGGGGGGCAGCTCGTCCATCCGGGGCAGCGAGTGCAGGATCATCGCGTGGGGCTTCGCGTCGAGCAGCAGCTCACGGGTGATGCGGTAGTTGTCGGCCGTGGTGCTGACCTCGCCGCCACGTTCCTCACGGCTGGCCGTGTAGTCCGCCTGCACGACCGGCTCGACGTAGATCACGTCCGCCTCCGCGATCGCGTCGGCGACGTGGTCGACCTCCTCGATGGTGAGGTTGCGTTCGGCGATCTGGGCCTTGAACTCGTCGGTCAGCGACATCTCGGGCGGCGCGACCGCGATCATGCGGGCATCGAACTGCGTGAGCGCGTGGCCGAGCGAGTGCATCGTGCGCATCCGCATGTCGCCGATCGCGAGGAACGTCAGCCCGTCGACCGCGCCGAGCTCGCGTTGCACGGTGTAGAGGTCGGTGAGGACCTGCGTCGGGTGCTCACCCCACCCGTCGCCACCGTTGATCACCGGGATGCTCGCCCACCTCGCGGCCTCGTGCGGAGCTCCTTGCTGGAAGTGACGCATCACCATCGCGTCGCCGTAGTACTCCAGCATGTGGACCACGTCCTTGATCGACTCCTGGTAGAAGTCGCCGGCGCGGGTCATCTTCGGGTCCGCGAAGCCGAGCACGTGCCCGCCCAGCCGGTGCATCGCGGCCTCGTGGGCCAGCCGGGTGCGGGTCGACGGCTGGTAGAAGGCGGTGACGAGGGTCTTGTCCGCCAGCAGGTCGACGTTGCGGCGCCTGCGGGCGATCGGTTCGAGCTCGTCCGCCACCGCGAACACGTGCTCGAACTCCGCGCGCTCGAAGCCGTCGAGCGACAGGATGTCGCGGCCGGCGAAACTCCTCATGGTGCAGCCTTCCAGACGTGGGCGAAGGTGGTGCGGGCAGGTCGACGACGTGCGCAAGGCCGCCCGCGACGGGCGGGGAGCGCGACGGCGCCGCCCACCTTGCACAGCGGTCGACCGGCGCGGGGAGAGCCGAACGTCACCGATCGGGGGCGGGTCGTCCCTGCCCACGGCGGCCGGCCGCGGCTACCGTCGGTGGCCGACCGCCAGGAGGGACCGCCTCCATGCACCTCGTCCGCCCCCGCGACCTCGACGGGGTCCTCGACGCCCTGGCCGCCCATCCGGGGGCGACGCTGCTCGCCGGCGGCACCGACCTCATGGTCGAGGTCAACCTCCAGCACCGGCGGCCGGAGACGGTGATCTGCCTGCGCCGGGTCGAGGAGCTGCGGACCTTCGAGCCGGGCTTCATCGGCGCGGGCGTGACCTGGGCCCGGCTCGAGCACGGGCCGATCCCCGCGCTGGCGGAGCTCGCCCGGACGGTCGGCTCCCCGCAGATCCGGGCCGCGGGCACCCTCGGCGGCAACCTCGGGACGGCCAGCCCCGCCGGGGACGGGCTCACGTTCCTCGCGGCCGTGGACGCGCACGTGGTGCTCGCCTCGACCACGGGCCGCCGGACGCTGCCGTGGTCGGCGTTCCTGGTCGGCCCGAAGCGTCACGCCCGGCGCGACGACGAGGTGATCCTCGGCGTCGAGGTCCCCGATGCCGCCGCGTGGCCGCAGGCGTTCGCGAAGGTCGGGGTCCGTCAGGCGATGGTGATCGCGATCGTCAACTGCTGCGTCGTCCGTCCCGCCGACGACGACGTCCGCGTGGCGATGGGCGCGGTCGGTCCCACCGTGCTGCGGGTCCCGGACGCGGAGGCCGCGGTCGTCGGCGACCCGACCCCGTCGGCCGAGCGGCTCGCGCGGTTCGAGACGCTCGTCCGCGACGGCATCGCGCCGATCACCGACCACCGCGCGACCGAGGCCTACCGCCGCCACGCCGCGGGGGTGCTCGCGCGCCGCACACTCGAGAGGTGTCTGCCCGGATGATCGTCTCCCTCACCGTCAACGGCGAGCCGCGCACGGCCGAGGTCGCCGGGTTCGAGAGCCTGCTGTGGGTGCTGCGCGAGCGCCTCGACCTGCGTGGGGCGAAGGACGCCTGCCTGCAGGGCGAATGCGGCTCGTGCTCCGTGGTGCTCGACGGCGACCTCGTCTGCTCGTGCCTCGTCCTCGCCGCCGATGCGGAGGGTGCGGAGGTCACGACCGTCGAGGGACTCGGCGACGCCACGTCCCCGCACCCGGTGCAGTCGGCGTTCGTCGCGCATGGCGCGGCGCAGTGCGGGTACTGCACCCCGGGGCTGGTCGTCGCGCTGGCCCATCTGCGGGAGAATCGGCCCGACGCGAGCCCGGACGACGTGCGCGAGGCCCTCGCCGGCAACCTGTGCCGCTGCACCGGCTACGGCGCGATCCTGCGCGCCGCCGCCGAGGTCCTCGGTCGCGGGGATCCGGGTGCCGGGCCGGTCGGCGACCCGGACGGCACGCGGTCCCAGGGCGACGGGGAGGTGACGCCGTGAGCGACGTCAGCGTCCGGCGTCCCGAGGTCGCCGACGGCGTCGGTACCTCCGTCCTGCGTCCCGACGGGATCCCCAAGGTCACCGGCACCTTCGAGTTCCTGGGCGACCAGCACGCCGCCGGCATGCTGTGGGGTGCGACCCGACGCGCCGAGGTGGCCCACGCCCGGCTGCGCCACGTCGACGTCACGCCGGCGCTGGCGATGGCCGGCGTGCACGCGGTGCTGACGCTCGACGACGTCCCGGGCCACCGCTACCAGGGACAGAAGACCACCGACGAACCGGTCCTCGCCGAGGAGGAGATCCGCCGGTGCGGCGAGGCCATCGCGGTCGTCGCCGCCGACGACCCGGAGACCGCCCGGCGGGCCGCGCAGGCGATCGTCGTCGAGCTCGAGGAGCTCGAGCCGCTGACCGACCTCGAGGAGGCGCTCGCTCGCGGCGAGCTGTTCCGCCACGTCCGCGTCCGGCGGGGCGACCCCGACGCGAGGGGCGAGGTCGTCGTCGAGGACACCTACGCGATCGCCACCCAGGACCCGGCCGCCCTCGGCACGGAGGCCGGCCTCGCGGTCCCCGACGGCAACGGTGGGCTCGACCTGTGGGGCCCGACCCAGTGGACCCACGTCGACCTGCCGCAGCTCGCGGCCTGCCTCGCGCTCGACCCGACGCAGGTCCGGGTCCACCCGGCGCGGCTCGGCGGGGCGTTCGGGTCCCGCGAGGACCTCAGCATGCAGACCCACCTCGGCATGCTGGCGCTGCGCACCGGGCGGCCGGTCAAGATGGTCTACGACCGCACGGAGAGCTTCGTCGGGCACGTCAAGCGCCACGGGGCGCTGATGCACTACCGCCACGAGGCCGACCGCGACGGCCGGCTGGTGCGCGTCGAGGCCCGCCTGCTGCTCGACAGCGGCCCCTACGAGCTGACCTCCGCGGCGGTCGTCGCCAACAGCACCTACTTCGCGCTCGGCCCCTACCGCTGCGAGCGGGTCGAGGTCGACGGCTACGCGCTCAAGACCAACAACCCGCTGTCCGGCGCGATGCGGGGGTTCGGGGCGAACCAGCCCTGCTTCGCCGCGGAGACGCAGATGGATCGGCTCGCGGCCGCGCTCGGCGTGGACCCGCTCGAGCTGCGGCTGCGCAACGCGATCGGGCCCGGCGACCACCTCGCCACGACGGGGCAGCGGATCGAGCACCCGTTGCCCGTCGCGGAGGTGATCCGGTCGGTCGCTGCCATCCCGCTGCCGGACCCGCTACCCGGCCCGGACGTGGACCCTCGCCGGCTCCCGGGCGGCACCGGACGGACCTCGCCGCCCGGCGCGCTCGTCCGCGGTGTCGGCTACGCCGTCGGGCTCAAGAACCTGCAGTTCAGCGAGGGTTTCGACGACGACGCGGAGGCCCGGGTCGAGCTCACCCCCGACGGCGCGGTCGTCCACACCGCCGCGATCGAGGTCGGCCAGGGCCTGGTCACGATCGTGGCCCAGATCGCCCGCTCCACCCTCGGGATGTCCGGGGTCGAGGTGGCCTTCGACCACACGGGCCAGATCGGCTCCGCCGGCTCCACCTCCGCGTCGAGGCAGACGCAGATGGCGGGTGGCGCCGTGCTGCGCGCGGCGCAGGCGGTCCGCGCCGCAGCGCTCGAGCGGGCGGGGGGCGACGACCTCGACGACGCTGGCGTGTGGCGCGACGGGCAGCTCGTCGCCTCCCTGGCCGACCTGCTCGCCGACGGTCCGCTCGACGAGCGGGTCTGCTTCAAGCACCGCCCGACCGACGTCCCCGACGCGGACGGTCAGGGCGACCTGCACGTCGACTTCTGCGTCGCCGCCCACCGTGCCGTCGTCGACGTCGACCCGGAGCTCGGCCTGGTCCGCGTGGTGGAGGTCGCGATCGCGCAGGACGTCGGTCGGGTCCTCAACCCGCTGCAGCTGCACGGGCAGATCGAGGGCGGCATCGCCCAGGGTCTGGGCCACGCGATCATGGAGGAGGTGCTCGTCGAGCGCGGCATCATCCGCAACGCGAGCTTCACCGACTACCTGCTGCCGACCTGCCTCGACGCCCCGGAGGTCGAGGCCGTCCTCGTGGAGGAGCCGTCCCCGTGGGGGCCCTACGGCGCCAAGGGCATGGCGGAACTGCCGACGATGTCGGCGACGCCGGCGGTGGTGGCGGCGATCCGCGCCGCGACCGGCCAGCCCCTGACGCGCGCGCCCGTCCGCCCCGAGGACATCGTCCGGGGGGCGCCCGCATGACCGGGATGCCCTCGACGCTGCCCCACGTGCGCCACCTCGCCTGTGTGGTGTGCGGCGCCCACCACGCCCCCGACGCGGTCGACTACGTGTGCCCCGACCACGGCGACGACGGGATCCTCGACGTCGTCTACGACCACGAACGGCTCGCGCGGCGACTCTCGCCGGCGACGCTCGCCGAAGACCGCGATCCGTCGATGTGGCGCTACCGGGCGCTGCTGCCGATCGCCGCCGACGCGGCGACCCCGCCGCTGCGGGTCGGCGGCACGCCGCTCTACGCGACGCCCCGGCTGGCGCGGGAGGCGGGCGTCCGGGACCTGTGGGTCAAGGACGAGGGGGTCCAGCCGACCGGCTCGCTCAAGGACCGGGCCAGCGCGCTGGCGGTCGTGAAGGCCGCCGAACGGGGCGCGCAGGTGGTCACCACGGCGTCGACCGGCAACGCGGCGGCGGCGCTCGCGGGGGTGGCCGCCTCGGTCGGCCAGCCGACGGTCATCTTCGTCCCGGCCACCGCCCCGCAGGCGAAGGTCGCGCAGCTGCTCGCCTACGGCGCCACCGTCCTGCTCGTCGACGGCACCTACGACCAGGCGTTCGAGCTGAGCACGCGGGTCGCCGAGCGCGAGGGCTGGTACGTCCGCAACACCGGCTTCAACCCCTACATGAGCGAGGGCAAGAAGACCGTCGCCTACGAGGTGGCCGAGCAACTCGGCTGGCGTGCCCCCGACGTCGTCGTGGTCCCGGTCGGGGACGGCTGCATCATCGGCGGGGTCCACAAGGGCTTCCGTGACCTCGTGGCCCTCGGGTGGCTCGACCGGGTCCCGCGGCTGCTCGGGATCCAGGCCGCCGGCAGCGACTACCTCGCTCAGGCGTGGGAGCGGGGCGAGGACGTCCGGTCCAAACCGCCGATCGTCGTGTCCACCGTCGCGGACTCGATCGCCGCCGGCCTGCCACGCGACCGGGTCAAGGCGATGCGGGCCGTCCGGGAGACCGGGGGCGCCTTCGTCCGCGTCGACGACGACGCGATCCTGGCCGCGATCCCCGCGCTGGCGCGGGGCTGTGGCGTGTTCGCCGAGCCCGCCGCGGCCGCCGCCTACGCCGGGCTGCGGGCGGCGGTCGCCGCCGACCTCGTCGCCCCCGACGAGCGGGTCGTCGTCCTGTCCACCGGCACCGGGCTGAAGGACGTCCCGTCCGCCATGCGCGCCGTCGCCGACGCCGGGAGTCACCCCCACCACCTGCCGTCCGACCTCGGCGGCGCGAGCGCGGCGCTGGAGGCGCTCGGCCTCGTCCGCCCCTAGGAGCACCCCGTGATCGACCTCACCGTCCACCCGGAGCCGCTGGAACACGCCGTCACCCGCGCCCGTGAGCGCGACATCGTGATCCCGACCTTCTCCCAGATGCGCGATCCCGGCACGCTGCCCGATGCGGTGGTCGCCGAGCTCGAGCAGGTCGGGCTGTGGGACGTGGACCCGCGCAACCTGTTCCGGATCACGTGGAAGAACGAACCCGTCGAGAAGGGGGGCGGGTTCGGCCCGGTCAACCACCTGGAGCTGCCGCCAGCGCTGACCGGCGTCGACGCACGCATCATCCTGCTGATCGGGAACTGGTTCCCGACGGGCGCCCACAAGGTCGGGGCGGCGTTCGGTTGCCTCGTGCCGCGGCTGGTGACCGGCCAGTTCGATCCCACCAGCCAGCGCGCGGTGTGGCCGTCGACCGGCAACTACTGCCGCGGCGGCGCCTACGACGCGGCGCTGCTCGGCTGCGAGTCGATCGCGATCCTGCCCGAGGGCATGAGCCACGAGCGCTTCGCCTGGCTCGAGTCGGTCGCCGGCGAGATCATCCGCACGCCCGGCTCGGAGAGCAACGTCAAGGAGATCTTCGACGCCTGCTGGGACCTGCGTCGCAGCGGCGAGGACGTGGTGATCTTCAACCAGTTCGACGAGTTCGGCAACTACCTCTGGCACCGCACGGTCACCGGTCCGGCGCTCGAGGAGGTGCTCGCCGCCCGGCTCGGCCCGGACGACCGCTACCAGGGGTTCGTGGTCGCGACCGGTTCCGCCGGCACGATCGCGGCCGGCGACCACCTCAAGGAACGCCACCCGGCGTCGAAGATCGGGGCGGTCGAGGCGGTCGAGTGCCCCACCCTGCTCGGCAGTGGCTACGGCAGCCACCGCATCGAAGGCATCGGCGACAAGCACGTGCCCTGGATCCACAACGTCCGCAACACCGACCTGGTCATCGGCGTGCACGACGAGGCGCCGATGTCGCTGATGCGGCTGTGCAACGAGCCGGCCGGCAGGGCCGAGCTCGAGCGGCGCGGCGTGCACGCCGACGTGCTCGACCGGCTCCCGGAACTCGGCATCTCCTCGCTCGCCAACGTGGTGGCCGCAGCCAAGTTCGCCCGCTGGCACGAGCTCGGCCCGCAGGACGTCGTGCTGACGGTCGCGACCGACTCGGTCGCGATGTACCACAGCCGGCTGCGTGAACTGACCGACGAGCGCGGGGAGCTCACGGCGACCGACGCGGCCGTGGCCCACGAACGCTGGCTGCTCGGTACCGGGCTCGAGTACGTCCAGGAGCTCGACCACTGGGAGCGCAAGCGGGTCCACAACCTGAAGTACTTCACCTGGGTGGAGCAGCAGGGCAAGGACGTCGCCGAGCTCGACCGGCAATGGCACGACCCGGACTACTGGGACGCGATCGCGCCGCTCGCCGGCCCGATCGACGAGCTGATCGTCGCCTTCAACGACCGGGTGGCGGCGGGCTGACCGCGGCACGACCCGGGGGCCGACGACCACCCCACGACGACCACCCCGCCCGGTGCGACCGACCACCGCCCACCCGGTCCGACGAGGAGGAGGGCGACCATGGGCAGGACGGTGCTACGCGGAGCCCGGTGGCCGGGTGACGTCGCGATGCGTGACGGGTGGATCGAGGCGGTCGGGGACGTCCCGCCGGCGGCCGACGACGTGGTGCTGGACGTGGCCGGCGACATCGTGACCGCCGGCCTCGTCAACACCCACCACCACCTCTACCAGTGGCTCACCCGCGGCCGGGCGGTCGACCGCGACCTGTTCGGCTGGCTGACCGAGCTCTACCCGGTCTGGGCCCGGATCGAGGCGGAGGACGTCCACGCCGCGGCGCTGGTCGGACTCGGGGAGCTGGCCCTGACCGGCTGCACCACCGCCGCCGACCACCACTACCTCGTCCCGGGAGGCGACGAGGCGGTCTTCGACGCGCTCGGGGAGGCCGCCCGCGCCGTCGGCATCCGGCTGCACCTCGCGCGCGGCTCGATGGACCTCGGCACGAGCCAGGGCGGTCTGCCGCCCGACCACGTCGTCGAGGACCGCGACACGATCCTCGCCTCGACGGCTGCGGTCGCCGACCGCTGGCACGACGGCGAGCGGATCGTCGTCACCGTCGCCCCCTGCAGCCCCTTCAGCGTCACGCCGGAGCTGATGACCGAGTCCGCAGCGCTCGCCCGCTCGCGCGGTCTGCGTCTGCACACCCATCTCGCGGAGACGATCGACGAGCAGCACGACTGCCTCGCCCGCTTCGGCTGCCGGCCGGTCGAGCTGATGGAGGACCTCGGCTGGATCGCCGACGACGTCTGGGTGGCCCACGCGGTCCACCTCGACGACACCGAGGTGGCCCGGCTGGGCGCCGCCGGGACCGGTGTCGCCCACTGCCCGTCGAGCAACGGCCGGCTCGGGACCGGGCTGTGCCGGGTCACCGATCTGCTCGCCGCCGGGGTGCCCGTCGGGCTCGGCGTGGACGGGGTCGCCTCCAACGAGGTCGGCGGGCTGTTCCCCGAGCTGCGGCAGGCGCTGTACACGGCCCGGCAGCGCACGATGCGGGCGGACGCGCTGCGGCCCGAGGACGTGCTGCGGCTGGCTACCGAGGGGGGCGCCGCCTGCCTCGGCCGCGACGACCTCGGACGGCTGGCACCGGGGCAGCGTGCGGACCTGGTGGTGTGGCCCGGCGAGGACCTCGCCGACATCCCGGGGCCGATCGACGGGCTGGTCCTCGGGCCGGACCGGCGGGCTCGGCTGGTGCTCGTGGACGGCGAGCCGGTGGTGCGGGACGGGGCGCTGGTCGGCACCGACCACGCGGCGAACCACCGGGAGCTCGCGCGCCGTGCCCGGCGCCTGTGGCCCGACTGACCGCGCGGCGGCCGCCGGCGGAGGGGGTTCGTGCGTCGTGGGCGCCAGCGATGCGGGCGCTGCGAGGTTCGGTGCACCCAGACCGCACGAGCGGTGGCCCGAGCGGGGGCCGGGTGGAGGCCCTTCGTCCCTAACCCCCGTCGTCGGCGGCCTCGTAGCGTGGGGGTCGCGGTCCGGTCGACCCGCGTCCCCTCATCTCCTCTGACGTCGCGGGCCGCCCGGAGGACGACCCCACAGCCAGCCTCATCGAAGGATCGGAGAGGACCATGAGGTCGAGGACCAGGTGGATCGCGCTGCTCGCCGTCGCCGGACTGGTGGCCAGTGCCTGCGGGGAGACCGACCCCGCCGAACCGGAGGGCACCGACGTCGCGACGGAGGAGGCGACCGACGAGGTCACCGAGGACGCCGCCACCGACGAGGCCACCGACGAGGCCACCGACGAAGCCACCGACGAGCCGGAAGCCACGGGGACGTGGGCCGGCGAGGGCGGCGGCGAGGACGGCGTCCTGCAGGTCGCGTTCGTCTACGTCGGCCCCGTCGGCGATGCCGGCTGGACCTACGCGCACGACCTCGGGCGCTTGGCGATGGAGGAGGCGCTCGGCGACCAGGTCGAGACCACCTACATCGAGTCCGTCGAGGAGGGCGCCCCGAGCGAGCGGATCTTCGAGGACCTCGCCCGCGAGGGCTACGAGCTGATCTTCGGCACGAGCTTCGGCTACATGGACCCGATGGCGACGGTGGCGCCGGACTTCCCGGAGGTCGTCTTCGAGCACTGCTCCGGCTACACGACCGGCGACAACCTCGGCACCTACTTCGGTGCGATGGAGGAGCCCCGCTACCTCACCGGCATGGCGGCCGCGGCGGCCAGCGAGTCCGGCCGCATCGGCTACGTCGCCGCCTTCCCGATCCCCGAGGTGATCCGCGGCATCAACGCGTTCGCGCTGGGGGTCCAGGAGATGGACCCGGACGCGACCGTCGAGGTGGTGTGGACCTCCACCTGGTACGACCCGGCGGTGGAGAAGGAGGCCGCGGAGAGCCTGCTCGACCAGGGCGCCGACGTGGTCGCCCAGCACCAGGACACCCCGTCGCCGGGGCAGGCCGCCGAGGAACGCGGCGCCTCCTGGGTCGGCTACAACTCGGACATGAGCGAGTTCGCGCCGGACGCGTGGCTGACCGCACCGGTGTGGGACTGGGGCCCGCACTACATCGAGACCGTCGAGGCGGTCCTCGACGGGACCTGGACCCCGCGTGAGGTCTACGGGACCATGGCGGAGGGCATGGTCGGGCTGGCGCCGTTCGGCCCGAACGTCGACGACGACACCCAGGCACTGATCGACGAGCGCCGGCAGGAGATCGAGGACGGCTCCTTCGCGCCGTTCACCGGCCCCCTCAACGACCAGGACGGCGAGTTGCGGGTCGAGGAGGGCGTCGAGATGACGCTGCCCGAACTGTTGTCGATCGACTGGTTCGTCGAGGGCGTGGTCGGGTCGGCCGGCTGACCCCAATCCGGTGCCCGGCCACCGTGCCGGGCACCGTCGGAGGACGCCGATGACGCCGGCGCCGGACCCTCCCGCCACCGCCGGGGTTGACCTCCACCCCGGCGGCCGTCCGGTGATGGAGGCCCGGGGCATCAGCAAGCACTTCCCCGGCGTCGTGGCGAACGACCACGTGGACCTCGCCCTGTACGCGGGCGAGGTCCACGCGCTGCTCGGCGAGAACGGCGCGGGCAAGAGCACGCTCGCCTCGATCCTCGCCGGGCTCTACCAGGCGGACGCCGGTGAGCTGCGCCTCGCGGGCGAGCCGGTGGTCCTGCGCAGCCCGCGCGAGGCCCTCGCGCGTGGCGTCGGGATGGTCCACCAGCACTTCCGGCTCGTGCGGCGCTTCACCGTGGCGGAGAACGTCGCGCTCGGCGATCGCTCGCAACCCCTGGTGATGTCGACCCCGGACGTCCAGCGGGCGGTGGTCGCGCTCGGCGAGCGGTACGGCCTGCCCGTCCGGCCGGAGGCCGTCGTCGGGGACCTCACGGTCGGCGAACAGCAACGGGTCGAGATCGTCAAGACCCTCTACCGCGGCGTCGACGTCCTGCTGCTCGACGAACCCACCTCGGTGCTGACCCCGCAGGAGACCGAGGCGCTGTTCGGGACGGTCCGTGCCATGGCCGCCGAGGGCAAGGCCGTCGTGTTCATCAGCCACAAGCTCGCCGAGGTGGTGGCGATCGCCGACCGGGTCACCGTCATGCGCGACGGGCGGGTCGTCGGCAGCCAACCGGTCGCGAGCACCTCCGTGCGGGAGCTCGCGCGGCTGATGGTCGGGCGGGCGATCGACCTGGACGTGGTCCGCCCGCCCCAGCGACCGGGCGAGGTCGTGCTCACGCTCGACCACGTCACCGTCGACCACGACACGCGGCGTGGCAGCCTCACCGACGTGTCCCTCGAGGTGGCGGCCGGGGAGATCGTCGGCATCGCCGGTGTGTCCGGCAACGGGCAGCGCCCGCTCGCCGAGGTGGCCGCCGGGCTGCTCGCCCCGGACCACGGCCGCGTCGTCGTCGGCGGACGGGACGTGACCGGTCGCGGACCGCGCGCCGCGCGGGCGGCCGGGCTCGCCTACATCCCGGAGGACCGGCTCGGGACCGGGCTGGCGCCGAGCCTGACGATCGCGGAGAACCTGCAGCTCACGCGCCCGCACGGGCCGGTGCTCGACCGGCGCCGCTGGACCGCCGACGCCACGCGGCTGATGCAGGAGTTCGACATCCGGGCACCGGGGCCTGCCACGACCACCAGCAGCCTCTCGGGCGGCAACATCCAGAAGGTGCTGCTGGCCCGCGAACTCGACGCCGGCCCCAGCACGATCGTCGCTGCCGCCCCGACCCGCGGGCTCGACGTCGGCGCGATCGACACCGTCCGCCGGCTGCTCGCCGAGCGGCGGCTGCAAGGGTGCGGGATCCTGCTCATCTCGGAGGACCTCGACGAGGTGGTGACGCTCGCCGATCGCATCCTCGTGCTCTTCGAGGGACGCCTCGTGCACACGTGCGACGCCGAGGGGGCGGACATCACCGAGCTCGGGCTCGCGATGGCGGGGGCCGGTCGATGAGCGCACCCACCCGTGACCGCGTCGACGACACCCCCCCGTCGGGAACCATCCGGGCACCGCGTCGGCTCGCGCTCGAACCGCGCCAGGAGGTGTCGCGCGGGGTCCTCGTCGCCGTGCCGGTGCTCGCGGTGCTGCTCGCCCTGATCGTCAGCGCGCTGTTCCTGCGGTTGACCGGCCACGACCCCGTCACCGTCTACCGCGTGATGGTGCGGGCGTCCTTCGCGTCGCGCTTCGGGATCGCGGACACGCTGGTCAGCGCCACCCCGCTGATCCTCACCGGACTCGCCGCGCTGGTCAGCTTCCGGGTGAGACTGTGGAACATCGGTGCCGAGGGGCAGCTCTACCTCGGTGCCGTCGCGGCGGCCGGGATGGCGCTGCTGCTCGGCGACCGGCTGGCGACCCCGGTCAACGTCGTGCTGATGATCGTCGCCGGCGCCCTCGGCGGGATGGCCTGGATCGCGATCCCCGCGCTCGCCCGCGCCTGGCTGCGGACCAACGAGATCATCACCACGCTGCTGCTCAACTCGGTCGCCCTGCTGTTCATCAACTGGCTGATCTTCGGGTCCCGCAGCATCTGGCGCGACCCGGACTCCGGGCAGTTCCCCCAGGGGCAGCGGATCCCGGCGGCAGCCGAGTTCCCCCGTTTCGGGACCACCCGCGTCCACCTCGGGCTCCTCGTCGCCGTGCTCGCGGCGGTGGTGGTCTGGCTGGTGCTGACCCGGACCCGGTTCGGGTTCCGCATGCGCGTGCTCGGGGACTCGGAGGACGCCGCGCGCTACGCCGGCGTGCCCGTCCGCGGGATGGTGCTCGCCGTGCTGCTGCTGTCGGGGGCCCTGGCCGGCATCGCCGGGGCGGCGGAGGTCGGCGGGCTCTCGCGCCGGCTGGACCCGAGCAGCCTCGCGATCGGGCTCGGCTACGCCGGCATCATCGTCGCGGCCCTCGCCCGCCTGAACCCGGGCGGGGTCGTGCTCGTCGCCGTCCTGCTCGGCGGGGTCCGCAACGCCGGGACCGCGCTGCAGAGCCTGCCCGACCGGGTGCCGATGGAGGTCGCGGTGATGCTCGAGGGCGCGATCCTGCTGTTCGCGCTGGGCAGCGAGGTGCTGGTGCGCTACCGCATCCAGTGGCCCTGGAGCCGCCCCGCGGACGACCCGGCGCAGGGCGCGGGCGCGGCGGAGGGCACGGACGCGGCGGAGGGCGCGGCCGACCCGGCGCCGGGTGTGGATGCTGCGGATGCTGCGGAGAGCGCGGGAGGTGCGGCGGGATGAACGACTCCGTCCTGGCCTTCACCCTCGCCGCGGCCGTGGCGGCCGGCACCCCGCTCGCGCTCGCCGCGCTCGGCGAGCTCATCACCGAACGCTCCGGCATCCTCAACCTCGGGGTCGAGGGCATGATGCTGCTCGGCGCCGTCACGACCTTCCTCGTCGCCTCGGCCACCGGCAGCACCGCCCTCGCGATGCTGGCCGGCGCCGCCGCCGGCGCGGCCCTCGCCCTCGCGCACGCCGCGCTGTCGATCAGCCTGCGGGCGAACCAGATCGTCTCCGGGCTCGCGCTCGTCATCTTCGGCACCGGCCTGTCGACCTACCTCGGCCGGCCCGTCGAGGGGGTCCCGCTGCCGCCGGGGGCGCGGATCACGCGCACGAGCGTCCCCCTGCTGCAGGACCTGCCGTTCCTCGGCCGCGTGCTGTTCCAGCAGGACCTGGTCGTCTACGCGACCTGGGTGCTGACGGCGCTGACGGCGCTCTACCTGTTCCGTACCCGCCCCGGGTTGGCGTTGCGCTCCGTGGGGGAGTCGCCGGCGACCGCCGATGCGATGGGTCTGCGGGTCAACACGATCCGCTACGTGCACACCGTGATCGGCGGCGTGCTGTGCGGGGTCGCCGGCGCGTACCTGATCCTCGCCCGGGTCCCGGCCTGGTCGCAGGCGGCCACCACCAACGGCATCGGGTTCATCGCGATCGCGCTGGTGGTGTTCGCATCGTGGCGACCGTGGCGCGCGCTGCTCGGGGCCTACATCTTCGGGCTGGCGTTGCGGGCCAACTTCGCGCTCCAGGCCGCCGGCGTGACCGCCATCCCGGCGGAGTTCCTGGCCATGGCCCCCTACCTGCTGACGATCCTCGTCCTGATCGCCCTGTCCGCCTCCGACCTCCGCCACCGCGCCGGCGCGCCGGAGGCGCTCGGCCTCGCGTACGCCCGCGAGGAACGTTGAGCCCTCGACCTGGCGCCGCCGACCTGCCAGGCTCGGGGGAGCCGCCCGCCCGCACCCGCCGACCCGCCAGCCGTCCACGCGACCACCGCCCCCGACGATCGAGGAGCCGCCGATGACCGCCACCCCCGTCGCCCTGTACCTGCAGGACAAGCACCCGATCCGCGACGCGATGACCTACGTGCAGTACGCGGAGGAGCGCGGCTTCCACGCCGTGTGGCAGGCCGAGAGCCGACTGGTACGCGAGGCCACCGTGCCGATGGCGGCCTTCGCCGCCGTGACCGACACGATCAAGGTCGGCAGTGGGGTCGTCAACAACTGGACCCGCAACCCCGCCCTGCTCGCGGCGACCTTCTCGACCCTCGACGACCTCGCGCCCGGCCGCATCCTGCTCGGCATCGGCGCCTGGTGGGACCCGCTGGCGAAGAAGGTCGGCATCGACCGGGTGAAGCCGCTGAACGCGATGCGCGAGACGGTCACGGCGGTCCGTGCGCTCCTCGCCGACGAGACCGTCACCTTCGACGGTGACTTCGTCCACCTCGACGGGGTGGAGCTCGACTACGTGCACCAGGAGCGCCGGCCGAAGGAGGTCCCGATCTACGTCGGGGCGACCGGCATGAAGATGATGGAGCTCACCGGCGAGATCGCCGACGGCGTGGTGCTCAACTACCTCGTCTCGCCGTCGTACAACGAGCGGGCGATGGAGCACCTCGCGATCGGCGCGGACCGCGCCGGGCGCAGCGTCGACGACGTCGACCGGCCCCAGCTGATCGTGTGCTCGCTGGCCAACGACCGCGAGGAGGCGCTCGACGCCGCCCGCCTGCTGATCACGCAGTACCTCGGGCAGCAGCCCCACATCATGAAGGCCTCCGGCGTCCCCCAGGAGCTGCTCGACGAGATCGGGTCGGTGCTGACCTGGCCCGCGACGGCCGAGCAGGTCGAGGCGGCGTCCAAGCTGGTGCCCGACGACATCGTGCAGATGCTGGCGGCCGCGGGCACAGCGGACGAGTGTCGCGAGAAGGTCGCGGAGTACGTCGCGAGCGGCTGCACCTGCCCGATCCTCTACCCGCTCGGTCCCGACGTGCGGGCGATGATCGACGCGTTCGCCCCGGCCGCGGGGTGAGCGCGATGCGCACCCTGGTGCGCGGCGGCACGGTCGTCAGCGCGACCGGCCGCCGCCGCGCGGACGTCCTGATCGAGGGCGAGCGCATCGTGGCGCTGCTCGCCGGTGACGACCGGGGCACGACCGAGCGAGCCGTCGGCGGTGACGGCGAGGTCGACCGGGTGATCGACGCCACCGGCCGGTACGTCCTGCCCGGCGGGGTCGACGTGCACACCCACCTCGAACTGCCGGTGTCCGGCACGGTGTCGGCCGACGACTACACGACCGGCACGCGCGCGGCGCTGCTCGGCGGGACGACGACGATCGTCGACTACGCCGGCCAGGATCGCGGCGGCGGGCTGCTCGAGGGGGTCGAGCGCTGGCGCGCACGCGCCGCCGGCCGGACCTGCGGCGACCACGCCTTCCACCTGATGGTCACCGACGTGCGGCCGGACGTGCTGGAGGAGATGGCGGACGTCGTGGCCGCCGGCGTGACCAGCTTCAAGCTGTTCACCGCCTATCCGGACACGAACTACTCCGACGACGGGCGCATCCTCGCCGCGATGCAGCGCTGTGCGGAGCTCGGCGCGACCGTGATGATGCACGCGGAGAACGGCATCGCGATCGACGTGCTGCGCGCGCAGGCGATCGCGCGGGGTGACACCGAGCCGATCCACCACCTGCTGACCCGCCCGGTGTCGTTCGAGGCGGAGGCCGTCCACCGGGCGGTCGTGCTCGCCGAGGTGGCGGGCTGCGAGCTCGTGATCGTCCACATCTCGTCCGCCGACGCGCTCGCGGAGGCCGTTGCCGGCCGCGACCGCGGGCTGCCGGTGTTCGCCGAGACCTGTCCGCAGTACCTGTGGCTGGCCATCGAGGACGTCCCCGACGGCATCGACGGCGCACGGTTGGTGTGCTCGCCGCCGCTGCGGTGGCGTCGCGACGGGCACCAGGACGTGCTGTGGGACGGGATCGCGACCGGCCGCGTCGACGTGGTCGGCACCGACCACTGCCCGTTCACCTGGGAGGACAAGCTGCGCGGCCGGGGCGACTTCACCCGCATCCCGAACGGCGTCGGCGTGATCGAGCACCGCCTCGACCTGCTCCACCAGGGGGTCGTCGACGGACGACTGTCCCTCGAGCGCTTCGTCGAGGTGGCCTGCACGGCCCCGGCCCGCCTCGCTGGGCTCCACCCGCGCAAGGGCGAGATCGCCGTCGGTGCGGACGCGGACCTGGTGGTCTACGACCCGGCCGCCACCCACCGGCTGTCGGCCCTCACCCACCACATGGCGGTCGACCACTCGGCCTTCGAGGGCCTGGAGGTCACCGGACGCACGGAGACCGTGCTGCTGCGCGGGCGGGTCGTCGTCGAGGACGGCGAGCACGTCGGCGCGCCGGGCGATGGCCGCGAGGTCCCGCGGGGGCCCAACACCCTGCCGATGGCCGAACCAGGAGGGGGCTGATGGTGGCTGCGACCATGGCACGGATCCGCGCCCTGCCGAAGGCGGAGCTGCACCTGCACCTCGAGGGCACGCTCGAGCCGGAGTTGCTGTTCGAGCTCGCCGGCCGCAACCGGGTGCCGCTGCGCTACGAGACGGTCGAGGCGGTCCGGACGGCCTACCGCTTCGCCGACCTGCAGTCGTTCCTCGACGTCTACTACGAAGCGGCGGCGACCCTCCGCACGGAGCGGGACTTCCACGACCTGACGGTCGCCTACCTCGACCGGGTCGCGGCGGACGGCGCCCGACGCGTCGAGGTGTTCTTCGACCCGCAGACCCACACGATCCGCGACGTCGCGATGGGCACGGTGATCGAGGGCATCGTCAGCGGCCTGGAGGAGGGCGAGCGTCGCCACGGCATCACGAGCGGGCTGATCCTGTGTTTCCTGCGCCACCTGCCGGCCGGTGACGCGATGGTCACCTTCGAGGCAGCGCGGCCGTTCCGCGAGCACCTGCTCGGTGTCGGGCTCGATTCCGGGGAGGTCGGCAACCCACCGTCGCGCTTCACCGCGGTCTTCGAGCGTGCCCGGGCCGATGGGCTGCACGTGGTGGCCCACGCGGGCGAGGAGGGGCCCCCCGCCTACGTCCACGAGGCGCTGGACCTGCTCGGCGCGGAGCGGATCGACCACGGTGTGCGCAGCCTCGAGGACCCGGACCTGGTCGACCGGCTGGTCCGCGACCAGGTGCCCCTGACCGTCTGCCCGCTGTCGAACCTCGCCTTGCGGGTGGTCGACCGGCTGGAGAACCACCCGCTGCCGGCGTTGCTCGCGGCCGGGATCCCCGTCTCGATCAACTCCGACGACCCCGCGTACTTCGGTGGCTACCTCGGGGACAACTACCTCGCCGCCCACGAGGCGCTCGGCCTGAGCTTCACGGAGCTGGCCGCCATCGCCCGGGCGTCGCTGGCGGCGTGCTTCGTCGACGACGACGAACGCGCCCGGTTGCTGGCCGGGTTCGACGACCACCTCGCCGCGGAGGACCTCGCCGCCGAGGACCTCGCCGCCGAGCCCGACCTCGCCGCCGAGCCCGACCCGGAGGGGGACCCGACATGACCGCGACGACGCCTGGCCTGGTCTGCGGCCACCACCACCTCTACTCGGCCCTGGCGCGGGGCATGCCGCCGCCGCCGCGCACCCCGACGGACTTCGGTGCGATCCTCGAGCTGATCTGGTGGCGGCTCGACACCGCCCTCGACCTGGAGATGCTGCGCTGGTCGGCGATGCTCGGCGCGCTCGAGGCGCTCGAGCAGGGCACCACCGCGATCGTCGACCACCACGAGTCACCCAACGCGATCGAGGGCAGCCTGTCGGTGATCGCCGGGGCCTGCGCGGAGGTCGGCGTGCGGGTCGTCTGCGCCTACGGCGTGACCGACCGACACGGTGCGGACGGGGCGCAGCGCGGCCTCGAGGAGAACCGCCGGTTCCTGGCCGAGGGGGGCCGCGGCCTGGTCGGCGTCCACGCCGCCTTCACCTGCTCGGACGCGACGCTCGAGGCCGCGGCCGGGCTCGCCACCGACCTCGGGGTCGGCGTGCACGTCCACGTCTGCGAAGGCACGCAGGACCATGCGGCGCCCGAGCGGTTGCGCCCGCTGGCGCGCGAGGACTGGCTGCTCGCCCACGCCGTCCACCTGCCCGAGGACCCCGGTCTGCCCGGCACGATCGCCCACAACCCGCGCTCGAACCTCAACAACGGGGTCGGGTACGCCCGGCCCACGCGGTTCGGCAGCCGGGTCGTGCTCGGTTCCGACGGCATCGGGGCGGCGATGCTCGAGGAGTTCCAGCTCGCGTACGTCTGTCACCGCGCCGACGACGTCACGGCCAGCCCGGAGACCGCCTGGGGGTGGCTCGCGGCGGGCGCGGAGCTGGTCCCGGAGGTCGCCTCCGACGAGGTCACCTGGAGCTACGCCCGGATGGACGCCTGGCACGTCGCGTTCACGCCGGGGATCCGCCCGGTGCGGGTGGTGGTCGACGGCGAGGTGGTCCTCGAGCACGGCCGTCCGACACGGGTCGACGCGGACGAGGTGCGCGCGAAGGCCGCGGAGCAGGCGGCCCGTCTCCACGCGCGGCTGTGAGCGTCGGGGGCGGTGCGCGGCCGGGGCGGTGAGCGGCCGGGGCGGAAGGCGGACGACCTGGCGCGCGGAGGCCGGCCCGATCGGACGAGGACGGTCGGCCCTACGCGCGACGGGTCGACCTCCTAGGGTCGCACCTGGAGCGACCCCGCCGGCACGCGCCCGTCCGCGCCCGCCGCGGGTTCGCGCCGCGCCACTTCGCACCCGACGTCGGAAGGCATCCCGTGGCCGAACTGCTGGTCGCTCGCGAGACCGCGCCAGGGGAGCACCGCGTGGCCGCCACCCCGGAGACGGTCGGCAAGCTCACGGGACTCGGGCTCGAGGTGCTGGTGCAACGCGGCGCCGGGCTCGGCGCCCGCCACGACGACGCCGTCTACGAGGCGGCCGGGGCCCGGCTCGTCGACCCGGGCGCACCGGTGACGGCCGCGCTGGTCGCGCGGGTCTCGCCGCCGACGCCGGAGGAGGTCGCGGCCCTGCCGGCGGGCACGGTCCTGCTGTCCTTCGTCGCGCCCCACCGCAACCTCGGCACCGTCCGGGCGCTCGCCGCTGGCGAGGTCACCACGCTCGCGATGGAACTGGTGCCCCGCATCTCCCGGGCGCAGGCGATCGACGCCCTGTCCAGCCAGGCGAACCTCGTCGGCTACCGCGCGGTGATCGTGGCCAGCTACCACCTCGACAAGTACTTCCCGCTGTTCATGACCGCCGCCGGGACGATCCGCCCCGCCACGGTCGTGGTCCTCGGGGCCGGCGTGGCCGGGTTGCAGGCCCTCGCCACCGCCCGGCGGCTCGGCGCGGTGGTGAAGGTCTCCGACGTGCGTGCGGCCGCGAAGGAGGAGGTCGCCTCGCTCGGCGCCACCTTCCTCGACGTCCCCGAGGCCGGCGACCTGACCGGCGAAGGCGGCTACGCGAAGGAGGTCGGCGAGGACTTCCTCACGCGCCAGCGGGCCATGCTGACCGAGGCGGTCGGCGCCGCCCACGCGGTCATCACCACGGCCCAGATCCCGGGGCGGCCCGCCCCGATCCTGCTCACCCGGGAGATGGTCGAGGCCATGCCGGCGGGTGCGGTGGTCGTCGACGTGGCCGCGGCGGACGGCGGCAACTGCGAGCTGACCGACGTCGCCGGACCGGTCGAGCACCACGGGGTGCTGGTCCTGCCCGGCCACGATCTGGCGTCGCAGATGCCCGCGGAGGCCAGCGCCCTGTACGCCCGCAACATCCTCGCGTTCTGCGGGTTGCTGGTGACCGAGGGGGAGGTGACCCTCGACCTGGACGACGAGGTCGTCGCCGGGTCGCTCCTGACCCACGCGGGGGAGGTCGTGCACGACCGGACCGCGGAGCTGCTCGCCGGAGGAGACGCCTGATGGGCCCGCTGTTGCTCAACGTCTACGTGTTCGTGCTCGCCGCGTTCCTCGGCTTCGAGCTGATCAACAAGGTGCCGCCGACGCTGCACACGCCGCTGATGTCGGGGGCGAACGCGATGTCGGGCATCACCGTCATCGGCGCGTTGACGCTCGTGACGGTGGCGTCGGTGTCGACCAGCGTCGTGCTCGGGGTCGCGGCGCTGGTGCTCGCCACCGTCAACGTCGTCGGCGGGTTCCTCGTGACCGACCGCATGCTGTCCACCTTCGGAGGTCGCCGGTGAGCGCGTCGGACCTGACCAACCTGCTCGCCCTCGGCTCGATCGCGCTGTTCGTCATCGGCCTCAAGCGCCTGTCACGGGTCCGAACGGCCCGCAGCGGCAACGCGCTGATGGCCAGCGGCATGCTGCTCGCCGTGGCGATCACGCTGCTCGAGATCGGGCTCGTCGACTACCGCTGGATCGTCGGCGGGCTCCTCGTCGGGGGCGCGATCGGCTACGCGATCGTCGCCCGGGCGCAAGCCACCCAGATGCCGGAGATCGTCGCGCGGTTCAACGGTTTCGGCGGGGCGGGGTCGGCCCTCGTGGCGCTGTCGCTGTTCTGGGCCGAGGTGGTGGAGACCGCCGGCGACGGGACGGCGGTCGAGACCCTCGGCGGGACGTCGGCCACCACGCTCGTGCTGTCGGTCCTGATCGGCTCGGTGACGCTCTCGGGCAGCATCCTCGCGGAGCTGAAGCTGCGCGGCACCCTCGGCGGCTCACCCGACGTGCCGGTCCGTGGGGCCGTCATGGGGCTGCTGGCGGTCGGCGGGTTGGCGGCCGGCTTCGTCGCCGTCTTCGGGATCGAGGACCCCGCCGTGGCCTCGCTGCTCGTCGTCGGCCTGATCGTGGCGAGCCTGCTGGCCGGCGTGGTGCTGGTGCTGCCGATCGGTGGCGCCGACATGCCGGTCGTCATCAGCCTGCTGAACTCGCTGTCGGGGCTGGCCGCGGCCGCGACCGGGTTCGCGCTCGACAACCAGCTGCTGATCATCGCCGGCACGATCGTCGGCGCCGCCGGCCTCATCCTCACGCAGATCATGTGCGTGGCCATGAACCGGTCGCTGCTCAACGTGCTGATCGGCGGGTTCACCGGCGGGTCGACCGAGCACGGCGAGTACGAGCACGTCGTGTCCGCCGACGCGGAGTCGGCCGCGATGGTCCTGGAGGCCTCCCAGTCGGTGATCATCGTGCCCGGCTACGGCCTCGCCGCCGCGCGGGCGCAGAACGCCGCCTACGAGCTGGCCCAGGCGTTGCTGAACCGGGACGTGCAGGTCCGCTTCGCGATCCACCCGGTCGCCGGACGGATGCCCGGGCACATGAACGTCGTGCTGGCCGAGGCCGAGGTCCCCTACGAGCTGTTGTTCGAGATGAGCGAGATCAACCAGGACTTCGCGTCGACCGACGTGGCGATCGTGGTGGGAGCCAACGACGTCGTGAACCCGGCGGCCCACGACGACCCGGCCAGCCCGATCGCGGGGATGCCGATCCTCGACGTCGAGCAGGCACGGCGGGTGTTCGTGATCAAGCGGAGCCTGTCGCCCGGGTACGCCGGCATCAAGAACGAACTGTTCGAACGCGACCACACGGTCATGCTCTTCGGGGATGCGAAGCAGGTGCTCGACGACCTCGCTGCGGAGCTGACGCTGGCTCGCCGCTAGCCTGCGCGCGTCCGGTCCCCGCGCACGCATCGCGGCGCCCCGAAGAGAGCAGGATGACACCGTGACGACCAGCCCGATCGCAACGGTGGCGGCGCTGCTGAGCGCGGCCGTGCTCGCCGCCGGCTGTGCCAGCGGCGACGTCGACGGCTTCCCCGACGACGGCGCCACGACGCAGGCCACGGAGGCCGGCGACGGCACCACGACGGAGGCCGACGATGGCGGCGAGGAGGCCGAGGCGCCCGGCACCATGCCCGACCTGATCGGTCAGGACGCCGAGGAGGCGGTCGCCCAGCTCGAGGCGCAGGGATTCCAGGTGTCGACCGGCATCGTGCGGACGACGGAGATGGAGCCGGGCCTCGTCTACCGCAGCGAGCCCGCGCCCGGCCGGCAGGTGCGGGAGGGGCAGCGGGTCACGCTGCGGATCGCGGAGGAACCACGCGAGTGACCCCCCGGTCGGTCACACCGGCTGCGCACGGACGGACTCGACCAGCGTCGTGAGGGTCGCGGCGATGTCGCTGCGCACCACGGCGTGGGCGACGTCGTCGTAGGGCGTCGGCTCGGCGTTGACGACGACGAGCCGCGCGCCCGCCTCCAGGGCCGTGCGTGGCAGCAGCGCCACCGGGTGCACCACCAGCGACGAACCGAGCGCGAGGAACAGGTCGCACCCCATCACCGCGTCGTGCGCACGTTGCAGCCGGGCCGGGTCGAGCGACTGGCCGAAGGAGACGGTCGCGCTCTTCTGGAGTCCGCCGCACACCTCGCAGCGCGGGTCGCGATCGCCCTGGCGCACGCGTTCGAGCACCGGACCGGCCGGGACGCGTCGGTCGCAGGACAGGCACTCGACCTCGTGGATCGTGCCGTGTATCTCGATCACCCGGTCGGGGTCGGAGCCACCCGCCTGGTGCAGCCCGTCGACGTTCTGGGTGACGAGCGTGTGGAGACGCCCGAGGTGTTCGAGCTCCGCGAGGGCGCGGTGCGCCGGGTTCGGTCCGACCCGGAACGCCGGGTTGTGCAGCCGCCGCTGCCACACCTCGCGGCGCACGTCGGGGTCGGTCAGGTAGGCCTCCAGGGAGAACAGGCGCTCCGCGGCCGGCTCGGTCGTCCACACGCCCTGCGGCCCGCGGAAGTCCGGGATGCCCGACGCCGTGGACACTCCCGCCCCGGTGAGCGCCACGACCTGCTCGGCGCTCGCGACCCAGCGCGCGAGCGTCGCGATCACGTCGAGATCGACGGGCTCCATCCCTCCTCCTGGTCGCCGCCGAACGTAGGCGACCCGGCCCTCCCCCGCAGGCGGCTTCGCCTAGCGTCGGGGGTCACCGCATCCCTCGAGCAAAGGTCGTCGTCGTGCCAACCCCCCACCTCAGCGCCGAGCCCGGCCAGTTCGCCGAGGCGGTCCTGCTCCCCGGCGACCCCCTGCGCGCCCAGCACATCGCCAGCACCCACCTCGAGGACGCGGAGCAGGTCACGGCGGTCCGCAACGCCCTCGGGTTCACCGGCACCTACCGCGGCATGCGGGTCTCCGTGCTCGGGGCGGGCATGGGGATCCCGTCGGCCTCGATCTACGCCACCGAGCTCGTGCGCGAGTACGGCGCGCGACGGCTCGTGCGGGTCGGTTCCTGCGGGTCGGTCCGCGACGACGTGGCCCTGCGCGACGTCCTGCTCGCGTCGGGCGCGTGCACGGACTCGACGGTCAACCGGGCACGCTACGGCGGGCTGGACTTCGCCGCGATCGCCGACTTCGACCTGTTGCGCGCCGCGGCCGACGCGGCGGCCGAGCAGGGCGTGGCGGTGCGGGTCGGGAACGTCCACAGCTCCGATCTGTTCTACGACCCCCGCGCGTGGTTGGTCGAGACGATGGAGCGCATGGGCGTCCTCGCGGTCGAGATGGAGGCCGCCGGCCTCTACGGGGTCGCGGCCGAGCACGGCGTGCGCGCCCTGACGGTGCTCACCGTCAGCGACCACCTGAAGACCGGCGAGCACGTCAGCGCGGACGACCGGCAGCGAACCTTCGACGACATGGTGCGCGTCGCGTTGGACGCGCTCGTCCGCGACGCCGGCTGACCTTCTGGGGGGCGCCATCGCCGCGCCCGGCCGGCTCGGCGGTCGTCCTGGTCCAGGTGAGACGGCCGGCCCTGGTCGGGTCGTGGCGCCCTGGCTACCGTCACGAGCGTGGCCCGCCAGGACGTCGAACCAGGGGGAAGCATGCGAGCGACGGACCGGCTGATCTGGGACCTCGGTCTGCTCGACGCCCAGCAGGTGCTGGAGGGCATGCTCGACGGGGTGCCCATGCACCTCGTGCTGGTCGGCCGTGACGGGACGATCCTGGCGACCAACGCCGCCTGGGACCGTTTCTGCGAGGAGAACGGCGGCGACCTCGTCACCTGTGGGCCGGAGACGAGCTACCTCGCGCCGTTGGCGGCGGCCGAGGAGGCCGGGGAGCTGGTGGCGACGGCCGCCCGCCGGCAGGTGGAGGCGGCCCTCACGGGCCAGGTCGGCGAGGACCTCATCTACCGGTGCGACGGGCCCGACGAGGAACGCACGTTCCGGTCCGTCGCCGTACCGGTGGCGCCGCTCGACGCGGCGCTGGTGATGCACACGAGCGTGACCGAGGAACGGCTGGCGGCGCAGCTCCACGACGAGCTGCTGCTGGGGCTCTCGGGTGGGGTGCACGCGGAACTCGACGAGCTGGACGCGGCCGCGACCGACCTGGTCGAGCGGCCGTCGATGCTGCGCGATCCCCGGGTCGACGCGCTGGCCACCCGGATCGCGCGCAGCACCCACCAGCTGCAACGGCTGGTGGCCCAGCTGCTCGACCTGCAACCGGTCCTCGCGGGCTCCCGCCAGACCAGGACGGTGCCGCTCGCCGAGCTCGTCGCCGACGTCCTGGGGGACGTCGACCCCGCCGGGCGGTCGCTGCGCTCCGAGGTCCCTTCCGACCTGGAGGTCCGAGGGGACCCGGCCCGGTTGGCGCTCGCGCTGGAGCAGCTGTTGAGCAACGCCGTGCACCACACCCCGCCGGGATCGCGGGTGGTGGTCCACACCGAGCCGGCCGACGGCGAGCGCGTGCTCGTCCTCGTCGACGACGACGGACCCGGGGTGCCGCGCCACGAGCGCGAGCGGCTGCGCCGGCCCTTCGAACGCGGGCTGCTCGACCGGCGCGGTGGGGCGGGACTCGGCCTGCCGATCGTCGACCAGCTGCTGCGTCTGGACGGGGAGCGGCTGCTGATCGACGACCGCCCCGGCGGCGGGGCCCGGTTCGGCTTCCCGGTCCGGCTCGCCGGCGGGACCGACCTGAGGTGAGGAGGAACTCCATGGACGCGCTCGCAGCGCAAGCCGGGTCGCCGACCCCCGAACGGATGCTGCTGCTGGGTCCCGAGGACCTGCTGGGCCGGGCCCGCGAGCCGTTGGCGCCGGGGGTGGACCACGAGGTGCTCTGGCGGCGGGGCGACGACCGGTCCGGCCTGATGTGGGTCGAAGGCGGTGCGGTCATCCCGGAGCACCGCCACGACGAGGCCGAGCACCACATCTGGGTGCTCGAGGGCCGTGCCCGGGTCGCCGGGCGGACCCTCGACCACCCCGCCTACTGCCACGTGCCCGCCGGCGTCACCCACGAGGTGCAAGGGGTCGCGCCCGACGGGTGCACCGTGCTCTACCTCTACCTCGGGACGACCGAACGCGGTGAGGTGACGGCGACGACCACGTGAGACGTCCGGCACGTCAGCCGAGCAGCCACACCTGGGCCGCCAGCGCCACGAACACGACCGCGAGCAGCACCGCCACGTCGACGAGGTTGCGGCGCAACACCTCGCCCTCGCGGCGGGTCGCCCCGGCCGCCGCCGTGCCGACGGCGGCCACGCCCGGGGCGATCGCGTTGCCGATGTTGCCGCCGGCGGTCTGCCCGACCAGCAGGACCGCCGGGGCGACGCCGATCGCGAGCGCCACCTCGGCCTGGAGCGACGCGAACAGCGCGTTGGAGGCGGTCGTCGAGCCGGTCAGCACCGTGCCGAGCGTGCCGAGCGGCGCCGACACGACGACGAACGCCTGCCCGAGCACCGTGGCGAGCAGGTCGGCCAGCGCGGCCACCATCCCGGCGTCGGTCAGCACCGCGGCGAGGAGCGTCAGCCCGAGGATCGAGGCGGCGACGGTGCGGCTGCGACGGGTCCAGGCGCGCAGCGCCTCGCGCCCGGTGCCGGGAGCCCACCAGCCGCGCCGCCGGTAGGCGATCACCGCCACCACGAGGGCGAGCAGGACGTAGGGCAGCGGGTGCAGCAGCGGCCGGAAGACCGGGGTCACCGCGGCCTCCGGGGTGGCGAACCCGAAGGCCGCCCGTGCGCCGGGGAGCACCGGTGCCAGGGCGGGGACCCGGTCGAACGCCGCCCGCACGGCCGGGACCGCGAAGCCGATCGCCGCCGCCGCGGTGAGGACGCCGTAGGGGGCGGCCGCCACGACGAGATCGACACTGCCGGGCCGGGGCGTGCCCCGGTGCGGGAGCAGCACCCAGCAGGCCACCAGTCCCGCCAGCCCCGCCGCCGTGGAGCCGAGCGCCGGCTGCACGGCCACGACGGCCACGAGCACGAGCGCCATGACGACCCCGATGGCGAGCGCCCGCCAGCGATCGCCCGGGGACGAGCGGCCACGACGCAGGACCAGCAGTCCGCTGACGACCGCGCTCACGCCCAGGACCACCGCGGCGCGGAGCGCGAACGAACGCGCCTCCGGCTCCGCCAGCCGGGCCGTCGCCTCGGCCATGAAGTAGCTCGAGCCCATGGAGCCGAACGTGACCGACCACTGGTAGCCGAGCAGGCAGGCGGCCACGGCCGTCACCGGCGCCACCCCGCGGCGGACCAGCAGCGGGGCGCTCATCGCGATCGGCGCCCCGAACCCGGCCGCGCCCTGGAGGAACGATGGCAGCACGAACGCGAGCAACAGCAGTTCCCGCCCGGGGGTCGGCGCCAGCCGGTCGGCCGCCACCGCGAGGTGGTCGAGGGCGCCGGACCGGTCGAGCACCTCGAACAACAGCAGCGCCGGCAGGACGATCAGCAGGATCCAGCCGCCGGTCCAGACCCCCCGGACCGTCGCCACCCCGAGTTCCGCGAGGTCGAGTCCGAACACCAGCAGGGCGAGCACGGCGGCGACCCCGGTGACCAGCCAGGCGGTCCGCGTGAGCGGGTGGGACCGCAGCACGAGCACGGCCAGCAGCACGATGGGCAGGGCGGCAACCGCGGCGGCCCAGAGGGGCCAGCTCATGGTCGTCCCTGCCCCGGCCCGTACCGCTCGCGTCGGCGCGCGAGCCGGTCGGAGGCCGCGGCGAGTTCGCGCAGCTGCACGACGAGCTCCGCGCGCAGCGCCGCCGCAGCGGCGGCCGGGTCGTGCGTGGTCGGCCCGGGCAGCACCCGGTCCACGAGGCCGAGCCGGCGCAAGGCGGCGGCGGTCGGAGCCAACCAGCCGGCGACCTCCTGGGCGCGGGCGGGGTCGCGGTACAGGATCGAGGCGGCACCTTCGGGGGCGATGACCTCGAACACGGCGTCGTCCTGCTGCAGGAGCCGGTCGGTCACCCCGAGGGCGAGTGCGCCGCCGGAGCCGCCCTCCCCGGTCACGACCGCGACCGTCGGCCCGGGGGCGGCCAGGACGGCCACGAACAGCTCGGCGATCGCGACGGCGAGGCCGGCACGATCCGACGCGGCCGACGGGTCGGCGCCCGGGGTGTCGATGAGCGCGACCAGGGGCAGCCCCCAGCGTGTGGCCAGGGCGGCACCTCGCCGCAGCTTGCGGTAGCCGGCGGCGGTCGCCTGGCCCGGCCGACGCTTGCGCCCGGGCGCCCGTCCGTACCGGTCGGTCCCGATCACGACGACGGTCTGCTGTCCCAGCCGTGCGACCGCGGCGAGGGCGGCGGGGTCGTCCTCGCCGGCCCGGTCGCCGCGCAGCTCGAGGTGCTCGTCGAACACCGTCGGCAGCAGCTGGCGCGCCGAGGGCCGGTCGGGTCGACGCGCCCGCTGGACCGCGTCCCACGGGGTCTGCTCGCCGGTGGGTTCGGGGACGTGTGTCGCCTCCGGCAGCGGGCCGTCGCGGCGCGCCGGGTGCACCAGCGCCACCCAGCGGGACAACCGGTCGCGGGCCTCGCCGGGCGCGAGCAGTTCGTCCACCAGCCCGCCGCTCAACGCCGCCTCGGCGGTGTGGCTCGGGGGACCGGTCGCCAGCCGGTCGTCGCTCTCCCGTGGTCCGGCGAGCCCGACGCGTTCGCCGGTCACGGCCTCGACCACGCGCGGGCCGGCGAACGCGACGGTCGCGCCCGCGTCGGCGAGGATCACGTCGGCCAGCGCGCCGTACGAGGCGTGGACCCCGCCGGTGGTCGGATGCGTGAAGTGGGCGAGCACCGGCAGGCCGTCCGCCCGCAGCGCCCGGATGCCCTCGGCGGTGCGCCCCATCTGCGTCAGCGCGACCATCCCCTCCTGCATGCGCGCCCCACCCGACGAGGTCACGGCCAGGAACGGCAGGCGCTGCCGCCGGGCCTCGGCCATGGCCTGCACGACCCGTTCGCCGTGGACCGCGCCCATCGACCCGCCGAGGAACCCGAAGCGGCCGACGGCGGCCACGACCGGCAGGTCCCCGCACGTGGCGATGCCGACGGCGACCGATTCGTCGCCCTCCTCGCGGCGCAGCCGCGCCGGGTAGCCCGGGAAGCCGATCGGGTCGGTGGGCGGCGTCGGGATCGGGCGGGGGAGCGGGGCGAGCTCGTTCGGGTGGAGCCGGTCGTCCCGCACGGGAACCGCGGGCCGGGTCGGGCGAACCACCTCGGTGATCCCGCGGTCCATGGCGGCCTCCTCGTCCGGGCCCGGCGACGCGTGGCGCTGCGGCCCGGTCCGCGCCACCGGGGGGCGCCCCGGCGTCCTTCGAGCGTAGGCCGCCGAGGAGGGAGGCCGAAGGCCACGCCGCTACGCTCGGACGACCGCGTCCCCGAGCACCAGGAGCGTCGTCGTGGCCGAGTTCGTCCGCCTGGAGGTCGACGCGGAGCAGCGTGTCGGCACGCTCCGGATCGAGCGTCCGCCGATGAACGCGCTGTCGCGCCAGGTGTGGCGGGAGATCGGCGAGGTCGCGCAGGAGGCCGCGGAGCACGACGACGTCGGGGCGCTCGTCGTGTGGGGCGGGCCGAAGGTGTTCGCGGCCGGTGCGGACATCAAGGAGTTCCCCACCTGGGGCTACCGCGACGTCAACGACGCGACCGGGCAGGTGCTCCATCGGAGTCTCGACACCCTGGCCCGGCTGCCGAAGGTGACGATCGCGGCGATCCACGGCTACGCGCTCGGCGGCGGCTGCGAGCTCGCGCTCGCCTGCGACTTCCGCTTCGCCGCCGACAACGCCAAGCTCGGGCAGCCGGAGATCCTCCTCGGCATCATCCCCGGCGCCGGCGGGACGCAGCGGCTCCCCCGCCTGATCGGCCTGGCGAAGGCCAAGGAGCTGATCTTCTCCGGCCGCATGGTCGACATGGTCGAGGGGGAGCGGATCGGCCTGGTCGACGCGGTGTTCCCGGCCGACGACCTGCTCGCGGAGGCGACCAAGGCGGCCGCGCGCTACGCCGCCGGTCCGTACGCCCTGCGCCTCGCCAAGCGCGCGATCGAGGACGGCACGGAGCTGCCGCTCGACCAGGGGCTGCGGCTCGAGCGCAGCCTGTTCGCGGAGTGCTTCACCACCGAGGACGCCGCCACCGGCATCGCGAGCTTCGTCGAGCACGGTCCCGGCGAGGCGACCTTCGCCGATCGCTGAGGCGGTCGCGCCCCCGCCACCCCGCGCCACCCCGTCGTCCCCTGCGACCCGCCCCGCCCGCCAGGAGCCCACGCCATGGCCGCCGTCCCGACCACCGACCACCCCGTCCTGGTCGGCGTGCCCGACCAGCCGCCGCTCGACCCGCGCACGCTCGACCCGCGCACGCTCGACATCAAGGCCAAGCAGGAGGCCTACCACGACTGGGAGTCGCGCACCTACGAGGAGAAGTTCTCGATCTCCTACGACCAGCGGTGCATCGACTACGCCCGGGACCGCTTCCGCAAGGTGGTGCCGGCGGGGGCCGGCTTCGGCCGCGTCCTGGAGGTCGGCGCCGGCACCGGGTTCTTCCTGATCAACCTCGCGCTCGGCGGCTGCCTCGAGGGTGCGGCGCTGGAGGCCACCGACATCTCCCAGGGCATGCTCGACGTCTGCCGCCGCAACGGCGCCGAGCACGGGCTCGACATCACCACCACGCAGGGCGACGCGGAGGCGCTGCCCTACGACGACGACACCTTCGACCTCGTGATGGGCCACGCGTTCATCCACCACCTGCCGGTCCCCGGCGCGGCGCTGCGCGAGATGCTGCGGGTGCTCCGGCCGGGCGGGACGCTCGTGATCGCCGGGGAGCCGACCGAGCTCGGCGACCGCATCTCCTGGGCGGTGAAGAACACCACCTACCGGGCGTTCATGGCGCTGACGGCCCTGCCGGGCCTGACCGACCTGCGCAAACCGTCGATCCGCGCGTCGGGTGGCAGCGCGGTCGACGAGGTCCTCGCCGGCCTCGAGTACGAGGTCGACCTGCACACCTTCCGGCCCAGGGACGTGGAGAAGATGGCGCGGCTGGCCGGGTTCCGTGAGGTCCGCGTGGTCACCGAGGAGCTGACCGCCAACTGGTTCGGGTGGGCCGTGCGCACGGTCGAGGGCTCGATACGCCCGGACGCGATCGGTCGGCGGTGGGCCTACGGCGCCTTCCGCGGCTACCTCGCGCTGACCGCGTTCGACGAGCGCTTCCTGCAGGGCCGCGTCCCCCGCGAGCTGTTCTACAACCTGCTCCTGCACGCCCGGAAGCCCTACGCGGACGCCACCCGGTGAGTCCGTCCGCCCCCCACGACCCCGTCGAGGCAGCGGCGTCCGCGCCGGTCCCGGAGCCGGCCGAAGGTCCGTCGGTCGCCCCCGACGAGGACGCGCTCGCGGCGTCCGCGGCCGCCCTCGTGGACGACCCGGACGTGCTCGACGAGGTCGCCGCCACCGCCGCCGCGGCCCACCTCGATGCGGTCGTGCGCGCGGAGACGGCGCGCGAGGGGGTGGCGCGCGCGTCGCAGCTCGCCGACGACCTGCTCGGTGCCGCCGGGGTGCCCGCCCACGTGCGGCGGCCACCGCTGCGCACCCGCTACCCGCGCTACGGCTGGCGCCGCGCGGTCCGTCTCGCCGTCGAGCGGCGGATGTACACCCCGCAATACCTCCTGCTCTACCGCCGGGCCCTGTGGCACCGCGCGCGGGCGGCGGCCACCGGCAACGAGGTCGTGTTCCAGGGGATGCTGTTCACCGGCAAGCGGGTCGAGCTGCGCGCCCGCCCCGGTCACGGACGGCTCGTGATCGGGCCGTGGTGCTGGATCGGCAACGACAACAAGCTGCGCGCGCACGAGGGGCAGCTGACCCTCGGCAGCAAGGTCGTCATGGGACGCGACAACGTCGTGAACACCTACCTCGACATCGAGGTGGGCGACGCGTCGATCCTGGCCGACTGGATCTACATCTGCGACTTCGACCACCGCTTCGACCGCCTGGACGTGCCGATCAAGGACCAGGGGATCGTCACCTCCCCGACGCGCATCGGTGGCGACGTGTGGCTCGGGGAGAAGTCGACGGTGTTGCGCGGGGTCGACATCGGCCACGGGTCGGTGGTCGCGAGCCACTGCCTGGTGAACCAGGACGTGCCGCCGTTCTCGATCGCCGTCGGGGTCCCGGTGCGCGTCGTGCGCTCGCGGCTGCCCGCAGGGATGGACCCGGAGGAGGCCTACGCACGGGTGCGTCGGGGACTGCCGATCCCTGGTGATCCGCTGGAGGGTTGAGGTCGTCGGCGATCACGACCGCACACGGTCCTGCCGGTCTCCTGCCGGGCGACCAGGGCGGCTGGGGCAGATTGACCCTGCAGGATGGGGGTCGGACGTGCAAGTATCCGCGCCGTAGGCACGCCTGCCGACCGCGGGCCCAGAGAGCGGGGCCCGTGCCAGGACACCATCGGCGTGCGCCGAGCGAGCGGTGGCCGACACCCCCGTCGCCAGTACCTGATCGGCGCGCGCCCTCGCGCGGATGCGCGGACCAGGGAGCGCGACCATGACGCACGGGCTCGACGTCGAGATGCTCGACATGACCCTCGGGGCGATCGGGGACTTCGCCGAGCGCGAGCTGCCCGACGAACGACTGATCGAGCTCGACAAGGCCGACCAGTACCCGGCCGAGCTGATCAAGCGGATGTGCAGCGACGAACTCGGCATCCAGTTGCTGTTCATCGCCGAGGAGCACGGCGGGATGGGCGGCAGCGCCTACGACGTCTACCGCGTGTGCGAGCGCATGGCGGAGATCGACCTCGGCGTCGCCACGTCCGTCCTCGCCACCTTCCTCGGCAGCGACCCGATCCTGATGGGTGGCACGCCCGAGCAGCAGCACCACTGGATGAGCCGGATCGCCAACGAGGGCCTGCTGATGGCCTACGGCGCCACCGAGGCGGAGGCCGGCAGCGACCTCGGCGCGCTCAAGACCACGGCGGTGCGGGTCGAGGAGAACGGCGAGGTCGCCGGCTACCGGATCACCGGCCAGAAGCAGTGGATCAGCAACGGCGCCGTCGCCGATCTGTACTCGATCCTCGCCAGCACCGATGCCGGACCGACGTGGTTCATCGTCGAGCGCGAGACCGACGGCTTCGCCGCCGCCGCGCCCGAGCACAAGCACGGCATCCGGCTGTCGAACACCGCGGCGCTGTACCTCGACGACGTCTTCGTCGACGCGGGCGCGCTGGTCGGTACCGAGGAGGGTCAGGGCCTCCAGCAGGCGCAGCAGGTCTTCGGCTACACCCGCCTGATGGTCGCCACCTTCGGGCTCGGCGCCGGCTGGGCCGCGCTGCAGCGCGCGATGGACTACTCGGTCGAGCGGATCCAGTCCGGCGGGCCGCTGTCGGAGAAGCAGGGCTACACCCACAAGCTGATCGTGCCGCACGCGATCGCGCTCGAGGCCGGTCGCGCCTACATCGAGGAGACCGCGGAACGGATCGACGAGGGCACGCACGGGCACCTCAACACCGAGGGCGCCATCGCGAAGTACCTCGCCACGGAGGCCGGCAACGCGGCGGCCGACGCCGCGATCCAGGCGCTCGGCGGGTACGGCTACACCCACGACTACATGGTCGAGAAGATCCGCCGGGACGTGCGCATCACCACGATCTACGAGGGCACCTCGGAGATCATGGAGATGACCATCGCGCGTGACCGGTGGCAGGAGCACCTGAAGAGTCGCGGGGCGTACTACCGCGACCAGGCGACGACGTTCGACGCGACCCACGCGCAGCACCCGGCCATCGGGGCCGACCTCGCCGCGATCGCCCACCGGGCCCTCGCGGAGCTGCTCGAGGCCGCTCGCGTCGGACGCCTGACCCGCAACCAGCACGTGCTGTTCCGGCTCGGCGAGCTGATCGCCCACACGGAGGGGGCTGCCGCCCTGGTGCGCCGTGCCGCGCGGGCGGCGGAGGGCACGCTCGACCCGAAGACCGATCAACGGTTCGACGCCGCCGGCATCGCCGCGGTCAGCCGCGTCAACGCCCGGTCGGTCGCCCGCACGGTCGCCGACGAGGGCGCGGCGCTGATCGTCTCGGCCGGCGGCACGAACGACGCGCAGGCGCTCGCTGCGACCCTCGGGGTCGACCGGGCGCTGGCGGCCCAGGCGGGTGGGCTCGCCGACACCGATCACGTCGCCGACATCCTGTACGGACGCGTGTGATCCACTCGGCGCCCCGGCGGGACGGGGCGCCGATGTAGGGCGTGACGAGCGACCGCCGTGCGGTCGGCAGCAGACGAGAGGGAACCGACGTGGAGCCAGTCGCGATCATCGGGGTGGGCGCGATCCTGCCGGACGCACCGGACGCGCCGACGTTCTGGCAGAACGTCGCCGGCGGCCGCTACTCGATCAGCGAGGTCGAACCGCAGCGGTGGGATCCGGCGCTGTACTACGACCCGGACCCGAAGGCGCCGGACAAGACCTACTCGAAGATCGGCGGGTGGGTCCGCGACTACACGTGGGAGCCGCTGTCGTGGCGGCTGCCGATCCCACCGATGGTCTCCGACGCCATGGACGAGGCCCAGAAGTGGGCGGTCGCCTGCACGCGTGAGGTGCTGGCCGACCACGGCAAGGAGATCAACCGCGACCGCACCGCCGTGATCATCGGCAACGCGATGGCCGGCGAGAAGCACTACGAGACGGCACTGCGCATCTCCGCCCCCGCGGTCGTCCGCTACCTCGAGGCCACCCCCGGGTTCGCCTCGCTGCCGGCCGCCGAGCGCAGCCGCATCGCGGCGGAGCTCACCGCCCAGATGCACGCCGAGCTGCCACCGGTCACCGAGGACACCATGCCGGGCGAGCTCGGCAACGTCATGGCCGGGCGGATCGCCAACCTGTTCAACCTGCACGGACCGAACTACATCGTCGACGCCGCCTGCGCGTCGGCGATGGCGGCCATCGACGCCTCGGTCGCCGGGTTGAACGACGGTGACTTCGACACCGTCATCACCGGCGGGATCGACCGCAACAACGGCGCGTCGAGCTTCATCAAGTTCTGCGCGATCGGCGCGTTGTCGGCGACCGGGACGCGGCCGTTCGACGCCGGGGCCGACGGCTTCGTGATGGGCGAGGGCGGGGCGCTGTTCCTGCTCAAGCGGCTCGCCGACGCCGAACGCGACGGGGACCGCATCTACGCGGTGATCCGCGGTATCGGCGGCGCGAGCGATGGCAAGGGCAAGGGCATCACCGCCCCGAACCCCGTCGGTCAGCGGCTGGCCGTGGAACGCGCCTGGCGCGACGCGGGGCTCGACCCCTCCGCGTGCGGCATGGTGGAGGCGCACGGCACCAGCACCCGGGTCGGCGACGTCGTCGAGCTGACCGCCATCGGTGAAGCGTTCGGCGGCGCGGGGCTCGCACCCGGCAGCGTCGCCCTCGGGTCGGGCAAGTCCAACATCGGCCACCTCAAGGCGGCGGCCGGTTCCGCCGGGATCCTCAAGACCATCTACGCGATCCACCACGGACGGATCCCGCCGAGCCTGAACTTCGGCACCCCGAATCCGAACGTCGACTGGTCGGCCGCGCCCTTCCGGGTCAACACCGAGCTCACCGAGTGGACCCCGCGGGCCGGGCAGGTCCGCACCGCCGGCGTCTCCTCCTTCGGCTTCGGCGGCACCAACTTCCACGCCGTGCTCGAGGAGTACGTCCCGGGCCGGCTCCCCCCCGACCGCTCGCGCGCCGTTGCGGTCGGGGCCGACCTCGGCGGCACCAGCGCCGCGACGGGTCCGCGTGTCACGGCGGAGCCCAAGGCACCGCTGCGCGGTGCCACGGTGGTCGGCGCGGCCGACGCGGCC
>SLMP01000020.1 GCA_007133465.1 Nitriliruptoraceae bacterium
CACCCCGCCAACCCCAGCCCCCACCCGACCCCGACGACGACGTCCCCTTCTGATCAGGAGCGACACGGACGACGTCACCTCTGACCGGCAGCGACCCGGACCCGGTGTGCCGGGGACCCTTCGATGACGAACCGCGCCTCGACCACCCCGAGGCGCGGTTCCCCCCTGCCCGCCGACGGCGTACCCGAAGGCCGAAGACCGCAGCAGGCCGAAGACCGCGACGATGCCTCCCTTCCCTGCGCCCGAGCCTTGACGAACGTCCGAGGAAACGACGGCGGCCGTTCGATGTCACACCCCCTGCGTAGCGTCGTGATCGCCGACCCGGAGCGTCCGGGAGGCACGGACCCGGAGGGGACCCATGGACGCCCTGATCGCCGTCACGGTGTTCGGCGGCACGTTCTGGCTGCTCTGCACACTGCTGCTGCGCTGGTCGGACCACACGACGCACCAGCCCCAAGCGACGACGGACCGCCCCCGGACGTCGAGACAGGTGCAGCTGCAGGTGCTCGACGGAGGCCTGCTCGGAGACGTCCACCCGCCCGCCGACGACGCCCCGGACCGCCACGAACGCCAGATCAGCCGATCGTCCGGCGAGCGAATCCCCGCAAGCCAACGGCGGTCAGGACCGCCAGCGACAGGCCCAGAGCACCCAGGAAGACGAGCGGGGGCATCGTCGGCACGCTCGGCGTGAGCGCCGCCCGCAGCCCCTCGCTCACGTACACGAGCGGATTGACCAGCACGAGCATCTGTAGCCAGGGGATCGCGTCGAGTGCCGACCACGGGTAGTAGACGGCACCGAGGAAGGTGAGCGGCAACACCACGACGGAGAACATCAGCCCGATCTGGCGCGGGTTGACGAACGTGCCGAGCGCCAGACCCAGCGCACCGGAGAGCAGCGCCGACAGCAGGGCCACGACGACCAGCAGGCTCCAGCTGCCGATCTCCAGCGCCACCGGCGCCGCCGGGATCAGCGTCACCATCGGCAGCACCACCAGCCCGGCCAACAGGCTCTGCACGGCGCCGAACAGGATCTTCTCGATCGCCACCACCGCGACCGGGACCGGCGCCATGATGCGGTCCTCGATCTCCTTCGTGCCACCGAACTCGGTGGACAGCGGCAACGCCACCGCGATGATGCCCTGGAAGATGATCGCCACGGCCACCAGACCGGGGACGAGCACGGTGGCGAAGTCACCGGCTCCCGCCGCCCCACCGATCTGCTGCCCGATCCGGGGGAAGACGTACGCGAAGACGAACACGAACAGCAGTGGCTGCATCACGGTCCGTGTGAGGAACGCCCCGGCCTCACGGCGCAGCACCAGCGTGTCGCGGACCATCAGCCCACCGATGGTCTGCAGGGAGGCGCGCAGGACCGTGGGTTCGGAGACCTGGGCCGAGGACCCGGGCAGGTGGGGAACGCTCGTCACGGTGCTCACTCCCGCAGGTCGCGCCCGGTCAGGGCGATGAAGACGGCCTCGAGGCTCGCCCCGGTCACCGACAGGTCCGACAGCCCGGCGTGGTCGGCGACGCTGACCACCCGAGCCAGGAGGCCCTCGGTGTCCCGCGCCAGCACCCGCACCCCGGAGGCGATCCGGTCCGCGTCGGTGACGCCGGTGACCGCAAGCAGCCGGTCCAGCAGCGCGTCATCGGCCTGCGCTGACAGGTGCAGGTCGACGACCATGCTGGCGCCGTGCTCCGCCTTCAGCCGCTCCGGGGTGTCGCAGACCAGCACGCGACCGTGGTCGATGATGGCGACCCGGTCACACAGCTGATCCGCCTCCTCCATGTAGTGCGTGGTCAGCACGACCGTCAGCCCGTCACGGCGCAGTTCTCCGACCAGCTCCCACAGGGCCAACCGGCTCTGGGGGTCCAGGCCCGCGGTCGGCTCGTCGAGGAACAACACGTCCGGCTCGTGCGCGATCGCCCGTGCCACCTGCAGCCGCTGCGCCATCCCGCCGGAGATCTGCATCGGGAACGCGTCGGCCCGCTCGGTCAACCGGAAGCGCTCGAGCAGCTCGTCAGCCCGCGCCCGGGACCGTCGCGCCGACCACCCGAAGTACCGACAGTGCAGCGCGAGGTTCTCGTGCAGGGTCAACGACCGGTCCAGCGTGTTGGCCTGGGTGACGACGCCGATGCGGCGCTTGACCCGAGCCGGCTCGGCGACCACGTCGAGGCCCGCGACCTCGATCCGGCCCTGGGTCGGCAGGATCCGGGTCGTGCACATCCCGACCGTGGTGGTCTTGCCCGCCCCGTTCGGGCCCAGCAGGCCGAACATCTCGCCGGGTGCGACCTCGAGGTCGATGCCGTCGACGGCGCGGACCTCGGGCGAGCCGGGATAGATCTTGTGCACGCCCGCCAGCCGCAGGGCGGTGGTGCTCGCGGCGACCTGCGGTTCGGACAGGGCGCTCAGCTCGGTGGTCGGCACGGTTGCTCCGGGTGGTCGTGGCGACGGGTCTCGGCGACGTCCGTGACCGCGGCGCGCCGTTCGGACGCCTTTCGTTCCTGCGGTTGTGGCCGGACGGTCGGGCGACACCCGTCACCGCAGACACCGTTGTCGCGCTGTCCGTCCGCCGGCGCCGTCGGGTGCCCGATCCGTCAGCCGGCACCGCCGCCGTTCCGCTCAGGCGACCCGGCTCGCGAGCAGGGCGACCATCGCCGCGTGGAGCGCCACCGCCAGGATCACCAGCACGTGGAACAGCTCGTGGTAGCCGAACCACGTCGGGGACGGGTTCGGCCGCTGGATCCCCACGATGATCGCGCCGGAGGTGTACAGGACCCCACCGGCGAGCAGCAGCCCGACGACCGCGACCCCGGACGCCACCCACAGCCAGGGCAGCAGCACGATCGGCAGCCAGCCGAGGGTCAGGTAGACCGCGTTGGAGAACCCCCGGGGCGGCGCGAACGGCATCCACTCCACCACGATGCCGAGGACCGTGCCGACCACCACGCCACCCAGCAACGCCTGGCCTGCCCACCCGTCGAACCCGAGCAGCGCCAGGGCCAGGCCGGTCCCGCCGATCGCCAGGTAGATGCCGGTGTGGTCGAGCCGGAACAACCGCTCGTAGGTCCCCGCATCCCACCGCTTGAGGTGGAGCAGCGCGCTGGCGGTGAACATCGCCGTGGCGCCCACCGCGAAGGCGGCCACCCCGATCCGCGGGACGCCCGCTGGCGCCAGCACGATGGCCACCACCGCCGCCGGGACGGCGACGAGGGCCGCGATCAGGTGCGAGCGGCCACGCAGCCGCGGCCGCTCGGCCGCGAGGGCGCGCTCCGTGTTCTCCGACCGCTGCAGGACGGGGCGACGTCGGCTCATTGCCATCAGTCTAGGCCGCGCGATCGTGCGCCCCGTCGGCCGGTCGCGCCTAGCCGGCGACCTGCCGGTCCTGGCCCTGCCAGTAGGGCGCTCGCAGCCGGAACTTCTGCAGCTTGCCGGTCGCCGTCCGGGGCAGCAGGTCGCGGAACTCCACCGAGGTGGGGCACTCGTAGTGCGCGAGCCGTCCCCGGCAGTGGTCGATCACATCCGCTCGTCGACGTCCTCGTGTCCGGCCGCTCGCACGACCAGCGCCTTGACGGTCTCGCCCCACCGCTCGTCGGGGACCCCGATCACCGCCACCTCCGCGACGGCCGGGTGGCCGTGCAGGGCGTCCTCCACCTCGATCGAGGATGCTCTCCCCACCCGAGATGATGACGTCCTTCTTGCGGTCGACGATGGTCAGGTAGCCCTCCTCGTCCCTGACCGGTCTCGTCGATGCGCAACTGGACGCCGAGTGCCGGCGCCCCCGCCGCAGGATCCGTGCCCGTCGACCTTGCGCAGCACGACCTGCGGGACCCCCATCACCGCCAGCGCGAACGGCATGCCCCAGCCGTTGACCTGGAACCGCCGCGCGGTGGTGCCGGACGTGTCGTTGCCGGTGGCGGTCGCGTGCTCGTCACGCTCCCACGGCTCCGGGTCCGCATCGGGCCCCAGATCCGGTCGTCGTCCTCCCCGAACACGAGGTGGTGCTCGACGTCGAGGCCGGCGACCACGTCGGTCAGGTCGGGATCGACGCGCAGCACCCGGGCACCGGAGTGCTCGCCGATGTAGCGGACCCCTTGCTTGCCGAGCCGGGAGTTTCTCCGCCGGCGTGTCCGGACCAGTGTGTTCGGCTCGGTGAGCGTGTACCGGCAGACTGGGCGACCGGCCGACGACGCGAGCGGCGTCGGCCTGCCCACCATCCGGGAACGGCTCGCGCTGATGTTCGGCGACCGCCACGAGTTCACGCTGCGCTCCCAGCGCGGCGAGGGCATGCACCTGCGCCTGCCGATGCGATGATGTGACCCCGCCCGCCCCCCGATACGAGGAGTCCACGTGCCCGCCCGGTGCCTGATCGTCGACGACGAGTCACCCGCGCGCAAGGAGTTGCGCCACCTGCTCGGCGACTGTGACGACGTCGTCGTGGTGGGCGAGGCGACGACCGCTGAGGAGGCGGAGCTGCTGATCGGCTCGCTGCACTACGACGTGGTGTTCCTCGACATCCGGATGCCCGGCATGGGCGGGCTGCAACTCGCCCGTACGCTCGCCGGCCGGACGGACCGGCCCGCCGTGGTGTTCACCACCGCCTACGCCGACCACGCGGTCGAGGCCTTCGACCTCGAGGCCGCCGACTACCTCGTCAAGCCGTTCGACGCCGACCGGCTCCGTCGCGCGCTCGACCGTGCCCTGGAAGACCTCGACACCGAGGCAGCTGCCAGCCCGGCGGACGAGGAGCCGCACGACGAAGCTGGGGACCCGGCGCGGGGCGGCCGCGGGTCGGACACCGGCGGACCGGGCGCGGGCGCAGGGTCCGGGACGGTGGGGCGGATCCCGGTCCACCGCGGCGACCGCATCATCCTGATCGAGGAGCCGCGCATCGCGTTCGCGGAGGCGGCCCGCGGCTACGCGTATCTCAAGCTCGTCGTCCCGCCCACAGCGCAGACCGAATCGGGCGACGACCGTCTGCTCACGAGCTACACGCTCGGGGACCTCGAGGAGCGCTTCTCCACCGACTTCGTCCGGACCCACCGGTCGTACCTCGTCAACCTGCGTCACGTCCGCGAGGTGGTGCCGCACGTCGGGGGCACGCTCACCCTGGTGATGGGCGACCGGGCCCGCTCGCAGGTACCGGTCGCCCGGCGACAGGCCGCGGAACTCCGACGGCGGCTCGGGGTCTGACGGTGGCCCGGGGACGGCGGGCCGGCGCGCCCCGACCGTGGCCCCGAGCGGACGGCGGCGCCGTTAGGCTCGGCGCATGAGCCGATCCATCGCCACCACCGACCACGTCGACCGCGAGGCGCTGCTGGCCTTCGTCCGCCCGCGCCACCACCTGGTGCTCGTGACGCGCCGGCGCGACGGCCGGCCGCAGCTCTCGCCGGTCGCGGGCGGGGTGGACGCGGAGGGCCGGGTGGTGATCGCCACCTACCCCGAGCGCGCGAAGGTCGCCAACCTGCGGCGCGACCCGGCCGCGTCGGTCCTCGTGCTGTCCGACGAGTGGGACGGCGCCTGGGTCCAGCTCGACGGCCAGGCGGAGGTCATCGACCTGCCGGACGCGGTGGAACCGCTGGTGGACTACTTCCGGGCCATCGCCGGCGAGCACCCCGACTGGGACGAGTACCGCCAGGCGATGGTCGCCCAGGGCAAGTGCCTGGTGCGCGTCACCATCGAGTGGTGGGGGCCGATCGCCACGGGCGGCTTCCCGCCCCGCCTCGCGGAGGACTGACCGGTGTCCGCACCACCCACCAGCCGGCCCCGGGTCCGGCTGCCCCGTCCGACGCGCCTGCAGCGAGGCGGGCTGCTCGTCGGGGCCGTGGTCTTCCTGCTCCCCCTGGTCGTGGACATCCCGGGGCTCGACCCCGCCGGCCAGCGGATGCTCGCGATCTTCCTGCTCGCGATCGTGTTCTGGGTCACCGAGGCCATCCCGCTGGTCGCCACGGCCGTGCTGGTGATCCTGCTCCAGGTCCTGCTGCTGTCGGAGCAGGCCATCCTGCCGGGCAGCGAGGAGGTGCTCACGTCCGCGAGCGTCTTCGCGGCGCTCGCCGACCCGGTGATCGTGCTCTTCCTCGGCGGCTTCCTGATCGCGGACGGCGCCGCGAAGTTCGGCCTGGACCGCAACCTCGCCGCCGTGCTGATGCGGCCGTTCGCGGGCGACGCCCGCCGGACGGTGCTCGGGCTGATGCTGATCACGGCGCTGCTGTCGATGTTCGTCTCCAACACCGCCACGACCGCCACGATGTTCGCCGTGGTCATCCCGATCCTCGTGGCCCTGCCGCCCGGCAAGGCACGGACCGGGCTCGCGCTGTCCATCCCGGTCGCGGCGAACGTGGGTGGGCTCGGGACCCCGGTCGGCAGCCCCCCGAACGCGATCGCGCTCGGGCAGCTCACCGCCATGGGCGAGCAGGTGTCGTTCCTCGGCTGGATGCTGCTCGCGGTCCCCCTGATGCTGGTCGTGCTGCTGTTCGCCTGGTGGTTCCTGACCCGGCGCTACGTGCCCCCCGGGGTGCCGCTCGACCTCGAGCTCACCGCCGACTTCGATCGTTCCCCCGCCGCCCGGCTGTTCTACGTGGTCGCGGCGGGCACCGTGACGCTGTGGCTGACCGAGCCGTTGCACGGCATCTCGTCCTCGACCGTGGGCTTCCTGCCGGTCGTGGTGCTGCTCGCGACCCAGGTGATGACGGGCGACGACCTGAAGGTCCTGCAGTGGCCGGTGCTGTGGCTGGTCGCGGGGGGCATCGCGCTCGGCTCCGGCATCGGCGCCAGCGGGCTGGACGTCTGGCTGCTCGGGCTGGTGGCCTGGGAGTCGTTCCCGGTCACGGCCGTGGTCGTGCTGCTCGCCGTCGTCGGCCTCGGGCTGTCGACGGTGATCTCCAACTCCGCGACCGCGAACCTCCTGGTGCCACTCGCCATCAGCCTGGCCGCCGGCATCGGCACCGACCCGACCGCGATCGCGGTGGTGGTCGCCCTGGCGTGCTCGCTCGCGATGGCGCTGCCCATCTCCACACCGCCGAACGCGATCGCGTACGCGACCGGTGAGGTGGACACGCGGGCCATGGCGAGCTCCGGGATCGTGATCGGCGCGGTCGGCGTCGGGCTGCTCGTCTTCGGGCTGCCGCCGCTCTGGAACCTGCTGGGGCTGGTGTGAGCGTCCGCGACGACGGTGACCCCCGTCTGCTGAGCGTCGTCGTCGGTACCGGGCCGATCGCGGCACGGGTGGTCGAGGAGCTGCGCGCCGAGTTCCGCTTCGTCGAGGTCGTCGAGGTCGCCGATGCGACCGCGGCGGCCGGTCTGGTCGAGCAGCCGGACGAGCCGCAGGTGCCACTCGTCGTCGTCACCTCGACGGTGGGCTCGGTCGACGAGGCGGTGGACGCGCTCGACCGGTTCACCGTCTTCGCCTCCGCGCGCGTGGCCCTCGTCACCGACCGGCAGGTGCACGACGACGTGGCCGGGGCGGTCGACCGGGACCGGCTCGACGCCATCGTGGCCGTGCCCTGGACCGCGGGGGCGTTGGCCGGCCACGCCCGCTCGCAGATCGCCCGGTGGCTGCGCGAGCACCGTCCCGACGATCCCCGCACGGACCTGCTGGTCACACCGGAGGGCCGTCCGCTCGAGCGGCCCGACAGCGAGCTGCTCCGGGAGATGGAACTGGAGGCGGACGACGTGACCCGCCAGATGCTCGCGAGCATCGAACGGGTCCTCGGCCCCCGCCCCCGCCTGCGGCTGCCCGCAGGGGTGCGGATCACCCACCAGGACCACCCGGTGGACGCCGTGCTGCTGGTGCTGCGTGGCAGCGTGGCGCTCGACCGAACCACCCGGGTCGGCGACCTGCGGCTGCACCACGCCTCCACCGGCCCCATCGTCGGCCTGCTGTCGCTCGCGCACCAGCGGCGGGCCTACTTCACCGCGCGGACCACCACCGAGGTGGACGTGGTCCACCTCTCGATCGAGCAGCTCGACCGGGCGCTGCGCGAGGACCCCGACCTCGGGGCGGCCCTGGCCGCGGTGTCGATCCGCGCGCTGGCCCGCCGCCTGCGCCGCGCCGAACAGCTGCAGGTCGAGAAGATCGAGCTCAACCGCACCCTCGACGAGGAGCGCCAGCGGCTGCGGGAAGCGCTCACCGCGCTCGAGCAGGCCCGCATGGAGCTGATCGCGCAGGCACGGTTCGCCACCCTGGGCGAGCTCGCCGCCGGCATCGCGCACGAGCTCAACAACCCGGTCGCGGCGCTCGAGCGGGCGGCCAGCTACCTCGCCGAGGACGTCGGCCGGGTGCTCGCCACGCACCCGCAGGGCGAGCTCGCCGACGTCGCGCTGCGCTCGGCCCGTGACCGCCCTCCGCGCGGCACCGCGGAGGAACGCCAGCTGCGCCGGGCGCTCGAACCCGTCACCGGCGACCGCGACCTGGCCCGCCGGCTGGTCGCGGCCGGGGTGACCGACCCGGACATGGCCCGTCAGCTCCTCGCGGCCGACGCGGACCTGGTCGGGCTGCTGGAGGCGGCCGCGGGGATCGGTGGTGCGGTCCGCAACCTCGAGCTCGCGTCGCGGCGGATCACCGGCCTGGTGTCGAGCCTGCGGTCCTACGCCCGCCCCGATGGCGACCCGCTCGACGACGTCGACCTCCACGACGGGCTCGACGACACCTTGCGGCTGACGGCGCACCGCCTCCGCGGCATCGAGGTGGCACGCGACTACGGCGAGCTGCCCCGGCTGCGTTGCCATCCCGCGCAGCTCGACCAGGTGTGGACCAACCTGCTGGTCAACGCGGCCGACTCGCTCGACGGGTCCGGACGGATCACGATCACGACCGAGCGCCCCGACGACGATCACGTGCGGATCCGCATCCTCGACGACGGCCCCGGCATCGACCCCGAGGTGCTGCCGCGGGTGTTCGAGCCGCGGTTCTCGACCAAGCAGGGCACGGTCCGTTTCGGGCTCGGCCTCGGGCTCGGCATCGCCAAGCGCATCGTCGACGACCACGGGGGACGGCTGACGCTCGCGTCCGAACCGGGTCGCACGGAGGCGTGCGTGGTGCTGCCGATCGACGGTCCACCCGACGACCGGGAGGCGCGCTCGTGAGCGAGGAGACCACCCTGATGGCGGTGGGGACGACGGAGGTGGGGCCGTGAAGCTGGCCGTGCTGATCCTGGAGGACGAACCCCCGGTGCGCGACGCGCTCGAGCGCGACCTCGCGCCGTTCCGCGGGGCCATCCGCATCGAGGTGGCCGAGGACGTGGACGACGCCTGGGCGGTCGTCGGCGAGATCGACGCGGACGACGACCGGCTGGCGCTGGTGCTGGCCGACCACCGGCTCCCGGGCACGACCGGGGTCGACTTCCTCGTCCAACTGCTCGCCGACGACCGGACGCGTGCGGCCCGCAAGGTGCTCGTGACCGGGCAGGCCGACCAGGCGGACACGATCCGGGCGGTGAACGAGGCCGGCCTCGACCGCTACGTCGCGAAGCCGTGGGACCCCGACGAGCTGCGCGCCGTCGTGCGCAACGAGCTCACCGAGCACGTCCTCGAGCACCGGCTCGATCCGCTGCCGCACCTCGCGGCCCTGGACGCGGCGCGGGTCATGGTGTTGCTGCGCGACCGCGGCGACCGCTGAGCACCCGATGAGCGCCCCCACGCCTCCGAGCGACGACCTTCCGGCCCCGGTCGAGCGGGTCTACGCGCTGCTCGTCGACGCCGACGAGACCCTCAGCGAGACCCTGCCCGACGGGGTCGCCGAGGCGGTCCCCGGCAACGCCGTCAAGCAGGTGGTCGCCCTCGCCTTGCAGAAGGCCGGTGACCTGCTCGTCGACGCGAAGACCGTGCTGACGTGGCTGCTCGCTGCGCTGGGTGCCCCGGCGGCGATCACCGCGCTCCTCGTGCCCGTTCGTGAGTCGGGGTCGATGCTGCCGCAGGCGTGGCTCGCCCCGTACGCACGCAGCCAGCCGATCCGCAAGTGGCTGTGGGTGGCCGGCGCGCTCGGGCAGGCCGCGGCGGTCGCGCTGATGGTCGTGGTGACCGTCACGTTGGAGGCGGCCGCCGCCGGGTGGGCGATCCTCGGTGCGCTCGCGCTGTTCGCCCTGGCCCGGTCCCTGTCCTCGCTCGCCTCCAAGGACGTGCTCGGGCGCACGATCCCGAAGGGCGCCCGCGGGCAGGTCACCGGCGCCGCCACGATCGCCTCGGGTGCGGTCGCCATCACCGTCGGGGTCGCGCTGCGGTTGTTCGGCGGCGAGGACGCCAGCCCCGGGACCTTCGCCCTGCTGCTCGGTGCCGCCGCCCTGGCCTGGGTGGTCGCCGGCATGGTGTTCGCGCGCGTGGTGGAACCGCCCGGCGAGCACGACGACGAGCCGCGCGGAAGCCCGTTGCGCGACGCGGTCGGCCTGCTGCGCGACGACCGGCCGTTCCGGCGCTTCGTCACCGCCCGGACGCTGCTGCTCGTGAGCGCCCTCGCCCCACCGTTCGTCGTGACGCTCGCGACCCGCGAGGGGGATGCGGGCCTGGCCGGCCTCGGGCCCTTCGTGATCTCCAGCGGGCTCGCTGCCCTGCTCGGTGGCCGCACCTGGGGACGCCTGGCCGACCGATCCAGCCGCCGGACGATGACGCTCGCGGCCGCAGCCGCGTCCGTGGTCGTGCTGGCGTTCCTCGTCCTCCTGCAGGTCCCCGGCCTCCGGGAGCTCACCTGGCTCTACCCGGCGACCTACCTGCTGCTCGCGCTGGCCCACACGGGCGTGCGGGTCGGTCGCAAGACCTACGTGACGGATCTCGCGGAGGGCAACCAGCGCACGGACTACGTTGCGGTTTCGAACACGGCGATGGGTGCACTCCTGCTGGTCACCGGGGCGGTCAGTTCGGCCGTCGCGCTGCTCGGACCGGAAGCGGCGCTGGTGTTCCTCGCGGTGCTCGGGTTGCTCGGGGTCGCGGTGAGCCGCTCGCTGCCGGAGGTGTCGGTGGGCGGCTGAACGTCCGTCACCGGCTGCGCACCAGTACCCTCCGCCGGCTCCCCTCACCTCTCCCGCTCGGACCTCCCTGTGGCTCTGCGCTCCGACCTGCGCAACGTTGCGATCATCGCCCACGTCGACCACGGCAAGACCACGCTGGTCGACGCCATGCTGTGGCAGTCCGGCGCGTTCCGGGCCAACCAGGACGTCGCGGAGCGGGTCATGGACTCCGGCGACCTCGAGCGCGAGCGCGGCATCACGATCCTCGCGAAGAACACCGCCGTGGTGCTGCCGGCGACCGACGCGCACGACGCGGTCACCCTCAACGTCGTCGACACGCCCGGCCACGCCGACTTCGGCGGCGAGGTGGAGCGCGCGCTCGCGATGGTGGACGGGGCGCTGCTGCTCGTCGACGCGTCGGAGGGGCCGCTGCCGCAGACACGGTTCGTGCTGCGCAAGTCGCTCGAGGCGGGCCTGCCGGTGCTCGTCGTGGTCAACAAGATCGACCGGCCCGACGCCCGCATCGCGGAGGTCGTCGACGAGACCTTCGACCTGTTGATCGACCTCGGCGCCGACGACGCGCAGGTCGAACTGCCGGTGCTCTACACCAACGCCCGAGAAGGGACCGCGACCCTGGATCTGGCCACCCCCGGGGAGAGCCTCACGCCCCTGTTCGAGACGATCCTCACCCACGTCCCGCCGCCGGAGCATGAGCCGGACCACCCGTTCCAGGCGCTCGTCACCAACCTCGACGCTTCCCCCTACCTCGGCCGGCTGGCGCTGTGCAGGATCCAGCACGGCACCGTCCGGCGGGGCCAGACGGTCGCCTGGTGCCGCGCCAACGGGACCATCGAGCAGGTCAAGCTCGGGGAGCTCTACCTCACCGAGGCGCTGGACCGCGTCCCCGCCGAGGTGGCCGGCCCCGGCGATCTGATCGCGGTCGCCGGCATCGACGAGGTCACGATCGGCGAGACCCTCGCGGACGCCGACGACCCCCGGCCGCTGCCGGTCCTGACGGTCGACGAGCCGTCGCTCGGGATGACCGTCGGGGTCAACACCTCGCCCCTGGCCGGGCGGGACGGCAAGCAGCTGACGGCACGCCTGATCGACAGCCGGCTCCGGCAGGAGCTGGTCGGCAACGTCAGCCTGTGCGTGCTGCCAACCGAACGGCCCGATACCTGGGAGGTCCAGGGGCGTGGCGAGCTGCAGCTGGCGGTGCTGGTCGAGACCATGCGCCGGGAGGGCTTCGAGCTCACCGTCGGCAAGCCGAAGGTCGTCACCCGGGAGATCCGCGGGGTGGTCCACGAGCCGTTCGAGCGGCTGTCGATCGACGTTCCGGAGGACTACGTCGGCGTCGTCACCCAGCTGCTCGGCCTGCGCAAGGGTCGCATGGAGCAGATGGTCAACCACAACACGGGCTGGGTGCGGCTGGAGTACCGCGTCCCGGCACGCGGGCTGATCGGGTTCCGCACGGAGTTCCTCACCGAGACCCGCGGGACCGGCATCCTGCACCACGTCTTCGACGGCTACGAGCCGTGGCAGGGGGAGCTCCGCACGCGTCCGAATGGCTCGCTGGTCGCCGACCGGCTCGGGCATGCGACCCAGTTCGCGCTGCTCAACCTCCAGGACCGCGGGCAGCTGTTCCTCGGGCCCGGCGTCGAGGTCTACGAGGGCATGATCGTCGGCGAGAACGCCCGCTCCGAGGACATGGACGTCAACCCCGCCAAGGAGAAGAAGCTCAGCAACGTGCGCTCTTCCACCGGCGACGAACTCGTCCGGCTGGCACCGCCACGGCTGCTGTCGCTCGACCAGGCGCTCGAGTTCATCCGCGAGGACGAGGCCGTCGAGGTGACCCCGTCGGTGGTGCGTCTGCGCAAGGTCGAACTGGACCAGACCGTGCGGGGACGGCAGGCGAAGCGTGCCAAGCACGGGGCCGCGCCGGTGTGAGCTCGTCCATCGGGGCCGGCGCGTCCTCGCACCACGGCCGGCCGACCCGACGGCAGCGGAGGTCGGCCCGGCATCGCCCGTCAGCGCCCGACGGACTCCGAGGCCGGCCGGGCCATGATCTGCGCCACCGGGCGGACCTCCATCCACGCCTGCTCCTTCGGGCGCTGCGCGTCCCGCCGGATCAGGTCGGGCAGGTAGGTGAGTTCCGTGAACCGGACCTTGCCGCCCTTCAGACCGACCATGGCGCTGCCCGGCGCGCCCTCGCTCGCGTGCTCGACGAGGTACTCGATGCACCGGCGTGCGAGACGGGTGGCCTGGATGCGGTCGAACGGCGTCGGTGCCCCGCCCTGCTGGACGTGCCCGAGGATCGAGTTGCGGACGTCGAACATGTCCTGGCTCTCGCGGGCGAACAACGCGTGGATGAACCCCGTCGTGTAGACCGGGTCCGAGCCCTCGCCGCGGATCACGAGCCCGAGTCGCTTGCCGGCCGAGAACCCCTGCCGCAGGGCGGCGACGTCCTCGGCGAGCTCGTCCAGGGTGATGCCCTCCTCCGGCAGGTAGACGCGCTCCGCGCCGGAGGACAGGCCGCTCATCAGTGCCAGGTAGCCGCAGTCGTGGCCCATCACCTCGACGACGAACACGCGACGTGACGCGACGGCCGACTGCTTGATCTTGTCGACGTCGCTGATGATCGAGTTGAGGGCCGTGTCCGCCCCGATGCTGATCTCGGAGCCGGGCAGGTCGTTGTTGATCGATGCCGGCAGGCACACGATCGGCAGGTCGAGGGCCTCGTACTGGCGACGGGCGTAGTGCACCGCGTAGGCCGACCGGTAGGCGGCGAACCCGCCGATCACGAGGAGCCCGTCGATCGCGTGTTCCTCGATCTGCGCGGCGATCCCCTTGAGCCGCTCCTCGTCCGGGATCGATCGGCTGGTGCCGAACTCCGCGCCGCCGAGGACCGTCCAGCCGGTCACCGACATCCAGTCCAACTCCTCGACCCGCCCGAGGCTGAGGCCACGGAAACCGTTCTGGATCCCGAGGACCGTGTGACCGTCGTCGATCGCGAGCCGCACGGCGGCACGGACGGCGGTGTTCATGCCCGGCGCCGGGCCGCCACCGTGGAGGATGCCGAGCCGCAGTGGCCGGGTCCCCGGTGCGGGGTCGCTCGGCGCCGCCTGGACGAGGGTGTGGAAGGTGCTCCACGCGTCGACGAAGCTGCCACCACGCATGGCCATCGCGTCGTCGTAGCGTCCCTCGTCGATCGCCGTGGCGACCGCCTGGGTCTTCTCCACGTTCTCCATCAGCGGTGAGCTGATGACGCGGTTCTCGCGGATCCCGATCAGCTGCGGTTCCTCGTCGGGTCCCGCGTCGAGCAGCTGCTCGACCGCGCGGTTGCCGAGGAGGGTGGACAGCCACCGGTCGAAGGCGCTCGGCGCGCCACCGCGCTGGACGTGCCCGAGGATCGTGATCCGGGTGTCCTCCCCGAGCTCCTCCTCGAGGACCTGCTTCACCCGGTCCGCGGTGATCGGCTCCCCGTTGGTGTCCTCGGCGCCCTCGGCGAGGACGACCATGTTCTGCCGTCGGCCCTGGCCACGACCCGCACGCAGGGCGTCGCACATCTCCTGCTTCCAGGTGTCGGCATCCGCGGGCTGCTCCGGGATCAGCACCCAGTTGGCCCCGGCGGCGATCGACGACATCAGTGCGAGGTAGCCGCAGCGCCGGCCCATCACCTCGACGACGAAGCTGCGCTGGTGGCTCGCCGCCGTGCTGTGCAGCGCGTCCATCGCATCGGTGATGCGGTGCAAGGCGGTGTCGGCACCGATCGTCATGTCCGTGCCGAACATGTCGTTGTCGATCGAACCGACCAGCCCGGCGAGACGGAGTACCGGGTGCGCGTCCGCCGTCTCCTGGTCGATCCGCCCCTCCTCGACCAGCTCGTCGAGCAGCTCCGGCCATTCCTGGCGGAAGATGTTGGCTCCCATCAAGCTGCCGTCGCCGCCGACGACCACCAGTGCGTCGATGCCGCGTTCGACGAGGTTGCCCGCCGCGGTCCGTCGGCCGTCACGCGTACGGAACCCCTCCGAGCGGGCCGTGCCGATGACGGTGCCACCGAGGTGCATGATGCCGCCGACGTCTCCCGACTCGGCCTCGCGGAGCAGATCCCCACCGGAGACGAGCCCCTTGTAGCCTTCGCGGACCAGATAGGGCGTGACCCCGCGGTGCAGGCAGGTACGGACGACGCCGCGGACCGCGGCGTTCATCCCCGAGGCGTCGCCGCCGCTGGTCAGCACGGCGATGCATGTGGGCGGCTTGTGGCCGGCGGCGGGGTCGGGCACGGGTCGTTCTCCGGTGGGAGCCGTCGAGGGGCGCGCAACCGCCACGCTAGTGACTGGCGCGACCGTTGACCGAGTGACGCCGGCCGATCGTGCGCCTCACGCGACCCGCGGGCGGTGGATCGACCTGCGGTGCCCGCGCGACGTTCGACCACGGTGGCGGGCTCTCACCCCCTTGTGATCGACGTGGAACTACTGGCGCGCCCTGCCCCCGGCGCTGCGGACGTCGTCGATGATCAGGCAGCGGGCAGGCAAGAGCTCTCCTCTCGAAGCGTGGTGGCGTCATCGCATCGGCATGCGCAGATGCACGGTCGTGCCGTCCCCTTCGGTCGACCTGACATCGAACTCGTGGTGCGTGCCGAACAGCAACGCCAGCCGCTGACGGATGTTGGTGAGCCCGACGCCGCTCGCCTCCTGCAGCCGCTCGCCCGCGGCGACGGCGACCAAGGTCGGCTCGTCCATGCCGACGCCGTCGTCACGGACGGTGACGTCGAGCATCCGCGCCAGGGGGTCCACCCGGGCCCGCAGGCGCACGGTCGTGCGGCCGACGTTGCCGCTGGCGCCGTGCTTGATCGCGTTCTCCACCAGCGGCTGGATCATCAGCACCGGGACGTCGACGCTGAGCACGGCGGGGTCGATGTCGTACTCGACGTTCAGCCGGTCGCCGAAGCGTGCCTGCTCGAGCGTGACATAGGTGCGCACGAACGCGTACTCCTGCGAGAAGCCGGCGAACTGGCCCCGCTGCCGGATCGCGTAGCGGAAGAAGTCGGCCAGTCGCACGAGCAGCTGCCGGGCGTCCTCCGGGTCGGTCCGGATGCGGCTCGCGATCGTGTTCAGGGTGTTGAACAGGAAATGCGGGTTGATCTGGGCCCGCAACGCATCCAGCTCGGCGTCGGTGGCCAGCCGCTGGCGCGACTCGAGCTCGGCGACCTCGAGGTGGAGGGAGAGGATGCCGGCCGCCGCCTCCACCAGCTCGGCGCGGGGCGGGTCGTCGGTGGTGCGGTAGACGGTCACCGAGCCGATCACCTCATCACCGACCCGGAGCGCCGCGATCGCGGCGGAACGCAGGGGACAGTCGGGCTGGGGGCAGCCGATGAGGTCCTCCCCACGCCCCCAGACGACCCCGGTCCGGCCGGTGCGGAGCACGGCGTCCCGTGTGGGGGTGTACAGCGGGCTACCGCGTGCGTGGTGATCGTGGCCCGGACCGGCGAACGCCAGCATCCGGTGCCGGTCGGTGATCGACACGGCGTCCCCGTCGAGGAGCGGCAGGAGCAGGGCCACCGCCTGGTCCGCCACCTCGTCGGTGAGCCCCTCGGGCCGTACCTGTGCGCCGGGCCCCTCGTCGCCCGGGCGCGGCGGGCGCGGGCGGGGTCGGCGTGGCCGGCGGCTCTGGCGAGGCCCGCGCAGGGTGGAGCCGTAGCCGACGATCAGCACGTCGGTGATCAACACCCCGACCAGGATGGTGACCACGGGCGACAGCGGCGGTTCGGTCAGCCACTGGCTCACCAGCACGATGACCGCCCACAGCCCCGTCACCGCGGCCAACAGCGGCCCGGTCCCCCGCATCATCGCCCGCCTCGCAAGGTCACGCGGGCCATCCGTTCCGTCTGGCGGTCCTGGGCGGTCCCGTGCATGCGCGTCCACACCGCCACGCTGACCCCGGGCGCGGGGTCCAGCCGCGAGACCACCACGATCGTGAGCGCCGACACGGGTGCGGCGACCAGCGCCGGCGCGAGCAGAACGGCCCCGAGCCCGCCCGACGGGTCGGCGCCGGTCACGAGCCCGACGAGCAGCGCCCCGACGGCGACGGCGCAGCCCGTCCACACGCCGGCGACGGCGCCGCGCGCCGTCGCGTCGGGCCACCAGATCCCGAGCAGGACCACCGGGGTGAGTGCGGAGCCGGCGAGCGCGAACGCCCAGGTCACCATGGTGGCGATCAGCGATGGGAAGGTGGCCAGCAGCTGCGACGGCTCGACGACCAGGGCCACGAGGGCCGCCACCGCGCTCACCACGAGCACGGCCACCTGGCCGGCGCGGACCGGCTCGCGGGGGCCGCCGTGCGGTCGCAGGATCCGGGCGACGACGTCGTGCCCGAACGAGGCCGACGCCGCGAGCAGCAACCCGCCGATCGTCGACACCATGGCCGCGAACGCGGCGGCGGCCACGATGGCCATGCCGGGGGTGTCCGCGAGCAAACGTCCGAGCACCAGCAGGGCGTGCTCGGGGACACGCAGCACCCCGTCGACGGTCAGCGCGGCGAGCCACGGCTCGTCGGCGCGCTCCGCCACGAGCACCCGCGCTGCGCTGCCGAGCATCACGGCGAGCGCGTAGAACGAGCCCGCCAGCCCGATCACCCACACGGTCGTGGTGCGGGCGGCCGCGCCGGAGGCGGCGGTGAAGTACCGGTTCATGACGTGCGGCAGCCCCGCGGTGCCGAGCACCAGCGTGACGAGCAGCGCGAGTTGGCCGGCCGCGCCGTAGCGGGCCCCCGGCTCGCCGAAGGTCGCCGCCCCCCCATCGAGTTGGTCGACCACCTCGACGACCTCGTCCCCGACGACCACCTGAAGGGGTACCGCGCTCGCCTGCTCGACCGCCCGCGGGTAGGAGAACCCGCCCGCCCACAGCAGCGCGGCCAGCCAGATGACCACGGCCAGCAGGAACCCGAACTGCAGCGCCTGGTTCCAGGTCGTGCC
>SLMP01000010.1 GCA_007133465.1 Nitriliruptoraceae bacterium
CTTCCACGCGGTCGGGCTGCCGGGCCCCGGCGGCCCGCGGGTCGAGGCAGCGGTGGTCGGGCTGGTCCTGCTCGGCGCGTTGGCGATCGCGGCGAGGGTGAGCCGCCGTCGGTGGGCGGCCGGGGCGCGACTCGCGGTGGAGGCGCCGGTGGTGGCCGCCGCGATCGGCCGGCACCCGGCCGGCGATGCCGCGGCGGTGGGAGCGGTGGCCGGCGGGTTGCTCGGGGCGGGCGGAACGTTGCTGGCCGCGGTCGACGGGTCGGTGATGCCGGGGGCGTACGGGCTGGAGCTGGCCGCCGCACTGGCACTTGCGGCGGTGCTCGGCGGCGGGCCCCCGATCGGGCCGGTGCTGGGCACGCTGCTGGTGTGGGGGCCGGGCAGCGTCTGGCCGCTGGTGCCGCTGGTCGGCACCGCCCCGCCGTTGCTCGTGATGGGCCCGGTCGGGCTCGCGCTGCTGGCGTTGCGGCGCGGCCGTCCGCTGCTCGCCTGGGGGACGCCGGCGCCACCCGAGGCCGGGCTGTCGCCAGCGCCGTCCGGCGAACCACGCCCGCCGCGTCGGCAGGGATCACTGACGTTCCCGCTGCCGACGGCGGACGGCGACCGGTTCGTCACGGTTGCGACAGGCGAGGTGGTCGCGCTCGTCGGTCCGAACGGCGCCGGCAAGTCGACCGTGCTCGCCCGCCTCGGCGGGCAGCTCCCCGACCACGGCACCGTGCGGGTCGGCGACGCGCCGGCACCCCGTGGTGTGCGTGCGCGAGCCCGGGCGGGGCTCGCGCGGAGCTGGCAGCGGCCACCGGAGGTGCCAGTCCATGACCTGCTGGCCGTGACGCTCACCGACCAGGAGGCCGAGCAGGCCGCACGGTGGGCCGCAGCCACGCTCGGCCACGATGGTGACCTGGCGTCCGCTCCGAGCGGGGTGCTGCAGCTGGTCGTCCTCGCCGCTCGGGGACCCGCCGTCGCGCTGCTCGACGAACCGACCGACGTGCCGCCCGAGCACCTGGCCCGGTACGTCGCCGGGCTCGCCACCGCGGGGACCGCCGTGCTGGTGGTCGACCATCGCCCCGAGGTGGTCGCGGTCGCCCACCGCGTGGTGACGATGCCACCGGCCGGTCGGGACGGGCCACCGGCCGGTCGGGACGGGCCGGCGGCCGGGCGGACCATCGCCTCGGACGGCCGCCCTGCGGGTGACGTCTCCGCGCCTCCGCCCCCACCGGCGGAGGCGTCGCGCCGGACCGAGCGTGTCCGGCTCCACTTCGACGACCCGGCGATCGACCTGGTCGCGGCCGCCGGCGAGGTGGTCGAACTCCCCGACGACGACCGCGTGATCGCCGCGCTGATCGGGACCGCCGCCGGCGACCTCGCCGTCGACGGGCGGTCGCTGCGCCGGCGCGCACCGGCGAGCCGGGTCCGCACCGGGCTCGGTGTCGTCGCCGGCGTCGAGGTGGCGCCCGACGTGTCGGTCGTCGACCACCTCGGTTCGGTGGTGGCCCTCGACGAGGCGCGGCGGCTGCTCGCGAGCGTGCCCGGCCTGGCCGCCCGGGCCGACCATCCCGCCGGGGTGCTGTCGGGCGGCGAACGGCGACTGCTCGCCTGGCTCGTGGCCACCGCGCGGGAGCCGACGGTGGTCGTGTTGGACCGCGCCGGGACCGGGCTGGACGTCGATGCGCTCGCGTGGGCGACGGGACAGGTCGCACGGTGGCGGGAGGCGGGCGTCGCGGTGCTCGTCCGGCCAGGACGTGAGGAGGAGCACCGCTGGTTCAGCGACCCGTCGGCGCGGTGACCTCGCCCGTCCGAGGTGCCCGCGCCAACAGCAGGTCGAGCAGCGTCACCGCCCCGGCCTTGTCGAGGGGGTCGTTGCCGTTGCCGCACTTCGGGCTCTGCACGCACGACGGGCACCCCGACCGGCAGCCGCAGGTCGCGATCGTCTCCCGCGTCAACCCGAGGTGCTCCGCCAGCCGGTGGTAGGAGCGCTCGGCCAGCCCGGCCCCACCCGGCACGCCGTCGTAGACGAACACGGTCGGCTGGTCGGTGTCGGGGTGCCAGGCGGTCGACAGCCCACCGAGGTCCCAGCGGTCGCACAGCGCGAGCAGCGGCAGCATCCCGATCGCGGCGTGCTCGGCGGCGTGCAGCGACCCCGGTACCTGGTGGCGGGCGAGGCCGGCCCGGTCGAGGGTCGCGGCCGGCACCGCGTACCACACCGCCACCGTGCGCAGCTCGGTCGGCGGCAAATCCAGGTCGACCCGCTCGAGCACCTCGTCGGAGCCGAGCCGCAGCACCTCGTAGCCGACCACCTGCGTGGTGACCTCCACCCGGCCGAGCCGGACGGCGACCTCCTCCCAGGCGGTGCCCTGCAGTTCCTCGAGGATGGCGACGTCGGTGGTGGTGCTCGGCCGGGTGGTGATGCCGAGCCGTCCGGTCTCCTCCACCAGTGCGAGATGGCGGTCGAGGTCCAGGTCGACGACCCGGAACGTCCGGCCCTGGTGGAGGTAGATCGCACCGGGGTGGACCTGCCGGTGGGCACGGGCCTCGTCGACGTCGCCGATCAACGCGCCGGTGCCGACGTCGACGATGCGGATCGTCGCCCCACCGGTGCCGCGCAGGTCGACGGCGGCGCTGGCGCGGTCCCGTGAGATCCAGTGGTGGCGGCCCTTCCGCAGCCGCAGCTTCCCGTCGGCGACGTCCTTGGCCAGCAGCTCCGCGGCGGTGTCGCCGAAGCGCTCGACGGCCTCGTCGGTGCCCAACGGGACCTCCTGGCAGGCGCAGCGCAGGTGCGGCGCCAGCAGGTAGGGGTTCGCGGGGTCGACGATCGCGTCCTCCGGCGGGCGGGTGAGCAGCGCCTGCGGGTGGGTGACGAGGTAGTGGTCGAGCGGGTCCTCCTGCGCCACCAGCACCCCCGCCGCCGGACCGCCGGCGCGACCCGCCCGCCCGAGCCGCTGCCAGAACGACGCCGTCGTGCCCGGCCAGCCGGCGAGTAGCACCGCGTCCAGCCCGGCGACGTCGATGCCGAGCTCGAGCGCCTCCGTGGCGGCGAGCCCACGCAGGGTCCCGTCGCGCAGCTCCGCCTCCAGCCGGCGGCGCTCCTCGGGCAGGTAGCCACCGCGGTAGGCGCCGACGACAGGCGTGCCGCTGCGGCGGTCGCCCGGTCCTGGACCCTCCCCGGCCGCGAGCCGCTCCTGCGCCATCAGCGCGATCACCTCCGCGCCCTTGCGGCTGCGCGTGAACGCGAGCGTCTGCACCCCCGCGCCGACGAACCCGGCGAGCAGGTCCGCCGTCTCGCGCAGCAGCGACCGTCGGCGCGCGCCCGTCGGGAAGCTGGCCGGGTCCTCCGCGGCGGCCGCCTCGCCGGCGTGGTCCGCGACGTCGTCGTCGAGCGGGGGGAGCCACAGCCCGACGTCCAACGGGCCCCGCGGCGAGCCGTCGCGGGTGACGGCGACCACGTCCAGGCCGGTCAGCGCGCTCGCGTGCTCGGCGGGGTTGCCGATCGTGGCGCTCGCGAGCAGGAAGGTCGGCTCCGCGCCGTACCGCTCGGCGAGTCGTCGCAGCCGGCGCAGCACGAGCGCGACGTGCCCTCCGAACACGCCGCGGGAGACGTGCGCCTCGTCGATCACCACGCACGTCAGCCGGTGGAGGGCGTCGGCCCACCAGTCGTGCCTGGGCAGCAGCGAGAAGTGCAGCAGGTCCGGGTTGGTGAGGATCCAGTTCGCGGTCCGTCGCACCGCTTCCCGTTCCGGCGCTGACGTGTCCCCGTCGACCACGGCCGCCCGGAGGGCCGGCAACCGCAGCGCCCGCAGCGTCCTGAGCTGGTCGTGGGCGAGCGCCTTCGTGGGTGCGAGATAGAGCACCACGCCCCGGTCGTCCGCCACCAGCCGCTCGAGCGCGGGGAGCTGGTAGGCGAGGCTCTTGCCGGACGCGGTGCCGGTCGCGACGACCACGTGCTCGCCGCGGCGGACCCGGGACCGGACCTCCGCCTGGTGCGACCACAGCGCGGTGATGCCCTGCGCCGCCAGGCGGTCGCGCAGGACCTCCGGCAAATCGCCTGGCAGCGGGACCGTCTCCCCCCGCCGGGCCGGTAGCCGCTCACGGTGCACCAGACCGCCGGCCTGGTCGTCGTGCGCGTCGCCGGGCCCGGACGTTCGCGAGGCGGTGACGTCCGCGCCGAGGTGGTCGCCGGCCACCTCGGGGCGTGGGCGGCCCAGCCGTTCGAGGACCTCCCGCGGGTCGACCACCGCTGCCGCGCCCCCTCGATCCGTCGCCCGGCTCCTGACCCGGTGCGACCGGCGACGGTACCCCGGACCAGGGACCCGCCGTGGGGACGGGTCGCCGCCATCCGGCGGGAACGCGCGTGCCGCGAGTCACCCCTGCGCGGCGACTACCGTCGGGGTCGGTGCTCCGGCCGGGGCCGGGTCGACGCGCACCCGGACCACCGACCGAGGGGAGGCCGACGTGGAGCTGTTGGAGGCGGAGACCCGCGAGGATCGTGGCTGGACGGTCGTGACCGTCCGGGGACAGCTCGACGTCGCGACGGCGCCCCGGGCCCGTCAGCTCCTCGTCGAGGCGCAGTACGGCGGCTCGACCGACGTGCTCGTCGACCTCGATGGCGTGGAGTTCCTCGATTCGTTCGGGCTCGGGGTGCTCGTGGGGGCCTTGCGGCGTGCCCGGACCCACGACACCCGGTTCGTGCTCGTCTGCTCCCGCGAGCGGCTCCTCCACCTGCTCGAGGTGTCCCGCCTCGCGGAGATCGTCCCGATCGTCGCCGACGCCGAGGTGGTGCTCGCCTAGCATCGAGCGCTGGGGGGAGGAGCGCGTGTGGAGCTCGACGAGCGCACGCTGACGAGCGTCGCCGCCTACGACCGGCATGCGCGCGCCTACCAGGAGTCCTTGCGCCTGCGTCGCCCGGTCGCGGACGTCCGGCGCTTCGCGGCGTTCGCCCGTCGGGGCGAGCTGGTGCTCGACGCAGGGTGCGGCCCCGCGAACGACCTGCGGCTGCTGCGCGATGCCGGCCTGCACCCGGTCGGGGTCGACCTCGCGTTCGGCGCGTTGCGCGAGGCGCGCATGCTGCTCCCGCGGCACCCGCTCGTCCAGGCGCCGCTGCACCACCTGCCGTTCCGTCCGGGGTCGTTCGGCGGGCTGTGGCTGTCGGGCGCGTTCACGCACCTGCCACGGGCGGCATGGCGGCAGACCTTCGCGTCGCTGCTGCCGTACCTCGCCCGCGGCCCGGTGTACCTGTCCTGCTACCGGGGGACGCAGGACCTGGCCCCGGTCGACGACCCCGTGCTCGGCGAGGTGTTCGTCTCCGGCGCCATCGAAGCCGAGGTGGAGGCGCTGCTCACCGCGCACGGCGTCCGGGACCTCACGATCGAGGTGCGCCCGGACCCGGTCGTCGACCGCAAGCGCCTGTGGGTCGTCGCCCTCGGACGCGTGCCCGGCTGAGGTCGCACCGCCCGCGCGGTCAGGCGGTGCGCGGCCCCGGGTCGGAGCGCCCGTGCTGGTGGATCGTCGCGATCAGCGGCTCGGCCGCGACGTGCAGGGGCCGGATCGTGACGTCCGCGCCGGCGGCCTCGAGCTCGCGGCAGCTGTCCTCGTCGTCCGCCGCGACGGCGACCTTGCCGCTGTACCCGACGTGCTGCAGGGACGAGAGCAGCTGCCGGTTGGTGTCGAGGTCGCGGACCGTCGAGATCACCCACCGGGTGTGCTCCAGCGGGATCTGGGTCGGCAGGTCGGGGTCGTCGGCGTCGCCGTAGATCACCGGCACGTGCCAGTCGCGCCGGGTGCTGCGCGGGTCGAAGTCGACCCCCAACACGTCGTCGCCCTGTTCGACGAGCTCCTGCACCACCGTGGAGCCGAAGCGTCCGAGCCCGATGACGACGTACTCGGGTTCGGGTCGCTGCTCGGCGAAGTCGGGGTTGGTGTCGGGCTGGGCGCGTTCGAAGACCCGCAGCAGCGGTTCGATCCGGGCGTAGATCCGGTCCGAGCCGTAGATCAGGTAGGTCGACGCCGTGATGGTGATGAGCCCGACGGCGGTGACGAGCCCGACGGTGTCGCTACCGACGTGGCCTTGGGCCACGCCGAGCGCGACGAGGATCAGGGAGAACTCGCTGATCTGCGCCACCGTCAGCCCGGCCTTGAACGAGACCTTCTTGCGGTAGCCCATCGCCCCCATGATGATCATGACGATGATCGGGTTGCCGATCAGCACGAACAGGGAGAAGACGATCGCCGCGCCGAGCTGGGAGGCGGCGGCGGTCAGCTCGAACTGGGTGCCGAGCTCGATGAAGAAGAACACCAGCAGGAAGTCACGGATCGTCGACAGCCGTCCGCTGATGGCCTCGCGGTAGGGGGTCGAGGCGAGCGACATCCCGGCGAGGAACGCCCCGACCTCTTCGCTGAAGCCGAGGAGGATCGAGAAGGCCGCGAGGGCGACGGCCCAGGCCACCGCGGCCAGCACCAGCAGCTCCGCCTGGCGTGCCAGCAGGTGCGTGACGCGTGGCGCGATGTAGCGGCCGACGACGACGACGACCGCGAGTAGCAGGATGCCGCGCAGGACCACCCCGACGATCTGCTCCGGCAACCCGCCGGCGTCCTGGTCGCCGCTCGCGGTGATCACGATCATCGCGAGGACGACCACGATGTCCTGCACGATCAGGAACCCGAGGGCGATCCGGCCGTGCAGCTCGTTGAGCTCGCCCTTGTCGGTCAGCAGCTTGACGATGATGATCGTCGACGAGAAGGTCAGCGCGACCGCGATGTAGAGCGCCGGAACGAGCTCGAACCCGAGAGCCATGGCGATCGCGAACCCGACGATCGAGGTGAAGGCGACCTGGCCGAGGCCGGTCGCGAGTGCGACGGGACCGAGCTTGCGCACCAGCCGGACGTCGAGCTTCAACCCGACGACGAACAGCAGCAGGGAGATGCCGATCTTGGCGAGGAGCTCGATCTCCTCGGTCGCGTCCACGAGCCCCAGGACGTCCGGGCCCACCGCGATGCCGGCGGCGATCAGCCCGACCAGCAGCGGCTGGCGCAGCACGGTTGCGAGCAGCCCGAACCCGACGCACACGACGAGCACGGCGGCGACCTGCTCGAACGCCCCCGCGCCGTCCAGCATCGCTTCTCCCTCGTGCGTCCCCCGGGGGTGTGCTCCCGCACCCTAGTCCGCGGTGGTCACTCCCCGGGAACCGCGACGGGCCCACCCGCGAGGGGTGGGCCCGTGCGTCTCGGCAGGGCGGCCGGGGTCGCCGGCGCCCCGACGGGTCAGATGAACACCGGTGCGAACACCAGGGCGACGATCGTCATCACCTTGATGAGGATGTTCATCGCGGGACCGGAGGTGTCCTTGAACGGGTCACCGACCGTGTCACCGGTGACGGCCGCGTGGTGTGCATCCGAGCCCTTGCCACCGTGGTTGCCGGCCTCGATGTACTTCTTCGCGTTGTCCCAGGCGCCGCCGGCGTTCGCCATGAAGATGGCGAGCAGGAAGCCCGTGACGAGCGCACCGGCGAGGAGCCCACCGAGTGCTTCCTCGGAGAACAGCCCGACGGCGAGCGGCACGACCACGGCCAGGGAGCCCGGCAGGATCATCTCGCGCAAGGACGCCTTGGTGGAGATGTCGACGCACTTCGCGTACTCGGCCTTGACGCCTTCACGGCCCTCGCGCAGCCCCGGGATCTCCTTGAACTGGCGGCGGACCTCGACGATCATCTCCTGCGCGGCGCGACCGACCGACTTCATGGTCAGCGCGGCGAAGGCGAAGGTCAGCATCGCACCGACGAAGAGCCCGATGATCACCTCGACCGCGGTGAGGTCGATCACGTCGATGCCGACGGCTGCCGTGTACGCGCGGAACAACGCCAGCGCCGTCAGGGCGGCGGAACCGATCGCGAAGCCCTTGGCGACCGCGGCGGTGGTGTTGCCGAGCGAGTCGAGGGAGTCGGTGATCGCGCGTACCTCGGGCGGCATGTGCGCCATCTCGGCGATCCCGCCCGCGTTGTCCGAGATCGGCCCGTAGGCGTCGACCGCGACGACCGCTCCGGTGGTGGCGAGCATGCCGATCGCGGCGAGCGCGGCCGCGTAGAGCCCTCCGAAGGCCTCCAGTTCGGTGCCGGAGAAGGCCAGGGTCCCGAACCAGTAGGACCCGCCGATCGCGCCGCTGATGAGCACGACGGAGGCGACGGTGGAGATCATGCCCTCGGCGATGCCGGCGATGATGACGGTCGCAGGACCGGTCTCGGCCTGCTTCGCGAGCTTCTTCACGGGCGGGTAGTGATCGGAGGTGTAGTACTCGGAGGTGAACCCGATCAGGTAGCCGGCCCCGAGGCCGAGCACGATCGGTGCACCGAGCCAGATGGGGTTCACGATCTCGTCGACGCCGCCGAACATCCAGGCGGCGCCGGCGACCCCGGCCACGGCGGTGATGACCATCGCGACGTTGGTGCCGAAGTGCAGCTGGCTGGACAGCGACTTGCCCTGGCGGCCGCGTACGAGGAAGGCGCCGAGGATCGACGCGAACATGCCGATGGCCCCGATGAAGAGGGGGAAGAGGAAGGTGGTCTCCTGCAGCGGGGTGAAGTCGTCGGAGACGACCCGTGTGGTGAAGTCCACGCCGCCGAACAGCAGCGCGGCGAGCACCATCGGCGCGACGATCGACCCGGCGTACGACTCGAACAGGTCGGCGCCCATCCCGGCGACGTCACCGACGTTGTCGCCGACGTTGTCGGCGATGGTGGCGGGGTTGCGCGGGTCGTCCTCGGGGATGCCGGCCTCGACCTTGCCGACGAGGTCGGCGCCGACGTCGGCGGCCTTGGTGTAGATACCGCCACCGATACGGGCGAACAGGGCGATGGAGGAACCACCGAGCCCGAAGGTCGCCACGACCTGGAACGCGTCGTCGACGCGCAGGATCTGGACGAACAGCAGGTAGGCGAGCGCGATGCCGAGCAGACCGAGGCCGGCGACGGAGAAGCCCATCACGGCGCCGCCCCGGTAGGCCAGGGGCAGCGCTGCCTCGGCGCCCCGCCGGGCGGCCTGCGCGGTACGGACGTTGGCCGCCGTCGCGATCCGCATGCCGACGAAGCCGGCGATGGCGGAGAACCCCGCGCCGAGGATCACCGCCAGGGAACCCCAGGGACGGATCGTGGGCAGCACGGCGAAGATGATCGCGCTCAGCGCCACGACGAAGATCGCGATCGCGCGGTACTCGCGGCGCAGGAACGCCATGGCGCCGTCGCGGATCGCGAGGGCGATCTCCTGCATCAGGTCGTTGCCCGGGTCGGCGGCGTTCACCACCTTCGCGAAGTAGGCCGCGAGCAGCAGACCGCCGATGGCGGCCAGGATGGCGAGGTAGGGGATGAACTCGAACACGGCGGGAGCCTTTCCGTCGCGGCACGGGACGCAGGCGAGGAGGGGGGCAGGAGGGGCGCACCTGCGCGGGGCGGCGTCGTGAGCGGGAGCTCTGCCGACCGCACGCTGGAGGCCAAGGGCGCAACAGACGGCGAGTCCGATCCGCACCGGCTCGCCTTCCGCCACGGAGCCTAGCGCAGCGCTGGCCCCCGGCCATCCGGCGGGGGTCGGACACGTCCGTACGTGACCGTCCTGCGACGTTGCGTGGTTGACACCGGGCGCCGCGCGGCCCACCTTGCGGCCCCCAGCGGCCCACTCCCGGCCGTCTGACGTCGTCGCAAAGGACCGGTCCCCACGTGGCCGACAACCTCGTCATCGTCGAGTCGCCCGCGAAGGCGAAGACCATCGAGCGCTACCTCGGCGCGCGGTACAAGGTGCTGGCCTCGTACGGCCACATCCGTGACCTGCCACGGTCGGACTTCGCGATCGAGGTCGACGGCAGCGACCAGGTCCACCTCGTCTACGAGGTGCCGGAGAACTCCAAGAAGCACGTCGCGGCGCTACGCAAGGCGGCCAAGGAGGCCAGCACGGTCTGGTTGGCCCCCGACCTCGACCGTGAGGGGGAGGCGATCGCCTGGCACATCGCGGAGGTCCTCGACCTCGACCTCGACGAGACCAACCGGGTCACCTTCGACGAGATCACCGAACCGGCGATCCGGGCGGCGTTCGAGGCGCCCCGGCACCTGAACACGGCGCTGGTGGACGCGCAGCAGGCGCGTCGCGCGGTCGACCGGATCGTCGGCTACCGCCTGTCGCCGGTCCTGTGGCGGACGGTCGCGTCCGGCATCTCCGCCGGCCGGGTGCAGTCCGTGGCGCTGCGGATGATCGTCGACCGCGAGGACGAGATCCGCGCGTTCGTGCCGGAGGAGTACTGGAGCTTCCCCGCGGCCTTCGCCCGCGACGCCGACGCCGATCCGGAGATCGACGCGTCGCTGTTCGCCGTCGGCGACCGCAAGGTCGCGACCCCGAAGGAGCTCGAGGGCAAGAGCGAGGCCCGGCAGGCGCAGCTGCTGGTGGTCCGCAGCGAACCGGAGGCGGCCCGCCTCGCCGAGCGGGCGCGAACGCTCGACTACACGGTTACCGAGGTCCGCCGCAGCGAGGCGAAGCGCCAGCCGAAGCCGCCGTTCAAGACCTCCACGCTGCAGGGCGAGGCATCCAAGCTCGGCTTCTCCGCCCGCCAGACGATGGCGGTCGCTCAGCAGCTCTACGAGGGCATCAACCTCGGCGGTGAGCAGGTCGGCCTGATCACCTACATGCGAACCGACTCGCTGAACCTGTCGGATCAGGTGCTCGGGGAGATCCATGAGCACGTCCGCACGGCCTACGGCGAGCGGTACACGATCGGCAAGCCGCGCCGGTTCGCCGCGTCCTCGAAGGGTGCGCAGGAGGCCCACGAGGCGATCCGGCCCACCGCGATCGCCCGGACGCCGGAGCGTGTGCGCCGGTACCTGTCGCGCGAGCAGGCGCGGCTCTACGAGCTGATCTGGAAGCGCACCGTCGCGACCCAGATGGCACCGGCGGTGTTCGACCGGGTGTCGGCCGACGTGGTCGGCGAGGACGGCGAAGGACGCGTCACCTTCCGGGTCACCGGGCAGGTGGAGATCTTCGACGGGTTCTTCCGCGCCTACCGGGCCGTCCGCGACGAGGACGAGGAGATCGACGAGCTCTCCGACCGCCTGCCGCAGCTCGAGGAGGGGCAGCGGCTGCACCTGGCGGAGCTGCTGCCGGAGCAGCACACCACCACGCCGCCGCCGCGCTATTCCGAACGCACGCTCGTCGAGGCGCTCGAGGAGGAAGGCATCGGTCGGCCGTCGACCTACGCCTCGATCATCTCGACGCTCGAACAGCGCGAGTACGTGGTGAAGGAGTCGCGCCGGTTCTTCCCCACCGCGCTCGGCGAGGTGGTCGTCTCCTTCCTCAAGGCCCACTTCGCCGAGGTGGTGGACATCAACTTCACCGCGCGGATGGAAGCGACCCTCGACGAGATCGCGACCGGGACGCAGCGCTGGGGCCGCACGGTGACGAGCTTCCTCGACGAGGTCGACGACTGGGTCCGTGAGCGCAAGCCGGAACGGCCGCGCCTGCCGCTGCTGAAGCCCGCGGACTGCCCGGAGTGCGGCGCACCGATGGAGCGGGTGTTCTCCGGGCGGTCGAAGCAGTGGTTCGCGTCCTGCAGCCGCTGGCCGGACTGCGAGGGGACGCTGCCGCTCGAGGCGGACGGGTCGGTCGGGGAGCCGGAGCCGCAACCCGAGCCCGACGAGCGGGTCCGGTGCCCGGCGTGCGACAAGGCGATGCTGCTGCGTACCGGCCGCTTCGGAAGGTTCTTCGGCTGTGTCGACTACCCCACCTGCAAGGGCATCCGCAACCTGCAGCAGCGGCTGATGTACCGGACGGCGGAGGGGGAGATCCGCCCGTTCCGGTCCCCGACCGACCCGACGGGCAGCTACCTCGAACGCCGCACCTCGCGGTACGGCAAGCCGTTCGTCGGCTCGACCGGCTACCCGGACGACGAGTTCGCGGTCTGGTCGTTGCCGATCGCCACCCCCTGCTCGGCCTGCGGGGCGCCGCTGCGGCCACCGCCGCGCAACCGCAAGGAACCGGTGGCCGTCTGTACGCACCCCAAGGTCAACCACGTCTTCGCGCTGGACGACTTCGACGTGCCGGGCGTCGCCACCTGGACGGTGGTCGAGGGCGTCGAGGCCTACGATCCGGAGCTCGGCGGCGAACCGCTCGAGACCGAGGAGGTCCCGCCCGCCATCCCGATGGTCCTGACCGGCGACCGCAAGCCGCCGGCGAAGAAGAAAAGTGCGAAGAAGGGCGCGAATCGGACCGGCGCGAAGAAGGCGACCGCCAAGAAGGCGACCGCGAAGAAGGGCACCGCACGGGGCGGCAAGAAGAAGGCGACCCGGCGGAAGGCGAGCTGACGGTCGACCGGCCGGCAGCCAGGCCTCTGAACGGTAGGGTTGCGGGAGATGGTTGAGGAACGATCGGGGGCGTCGGCACCCGCGACGACGGCGCTCGCCGGGGCCTCCCCGCGCGCGTACATCGCGCTGCTCAGGAAGCGCGGCTTCCGTGCGCTCGCGCTGTCGTCGCTGTTCGCGACGCTCGGTGACTGGATCGGGTTCCTCGCCATCATCGCGCTGACCCAGGAGATCCTCGGCTACACCCGTGCGGCGGCGTTCGCCGTGTCCGGCGTGATGGTGGCCCGGGTCGTGCCGAGCCTGTTGCTCGCCCCCGTCGCCGGGGTCTTCGTCGACCGGTGGGACCGCAAGCGGGTCATGCTCGTCGCGCACCTCGGGCGCGCGGTGGTGATGGCGCTGATCCCGTTCACCGACGAGATCCTCACCCTGATCCTCGCGACGCTCGTGATCGAGGTCTTCGCGGTGACCTTCGCGCCGGCGAAGGACGCGGTGTTCCCGACCCTGGTCGAGCGCAGCGAGCTCGTGCTCGCCAACCAGGTCAACCTCATGGTGACCTACGGGACCCTGCCACTGGCGGGGTTCGCGTACGCCGCCCTCGTCGGGCTCGCGAACCGGATCGCGCCGCCCGACAGCTTCCTCGCCGGCCGGCCGATCGCGTTGCCGATCTGGTTCAACGCCCTGATGTTCCTGACGTCGGCGGCGTTGATCGCCACCGTCCCGATGGTCCGACACGCCGGCGGGTTGCGCCACGACCCTGCGGGAGCGCCCGGCCCTTGGGAGCAGCTCAAGGAAGGCTTCCGGTTCGTCGGTCGTCATCCCGTGATCCGTGCGCTGATCGTCGGCGTGATGGTGGCCGCGGCAGCTGCGGGGTTCGTGATCACGACAGGGCACTTCTTCGCCGACCTGCTCAACGCCGGCGCGTCCGGGTACGGGATCCTCGTCGCGGTCGTCGGCTCGGGGATGCTCGCCGGCCTGGTCGCGACCGGCCCGCTGACCGCTCGGATCGCCCCGGAGCGCCTGTTCGCTCCGGCGATCGGCTCCGCCGGCACGGCCCTGATGATCATGGCGGCGATGCCGACGCTGCCCCTCGCGGTCCTCCCGGCGTTCGTGATGGGCGCCGGCGCGGGCATCGTCTTCATCGTCGGCTACACGATCCTCCAGCAGCGCGCCGACGACCGGATCCGCGGCCGGACCTTCGGCGCGTTCAACGCCGGGGTCCGGCTCGCGATCTTCGGCTCGACGATCGCCGTGCCGACGGTGGTCGGGGTGATCGGCCGGGAGCGGCGCGCCTTCGAACGCAACGACGACGGGGTCATGGAGCTCGTCTACCCCTACGTCCTCGGCGGCGTGCGCATCACGCTGATCGCCGGTGGCCTGCTCGCGGTGATCGGCGCGTTCCTCACCGGCCGGGCGCTGTGCCGCGCACTCGCCAACGAGGTCGCCGGCCGACTGGAGCTCCCGATCGGCGGTGGGGGGTCGACCGTGGCCCGGCGCAGCCTGTTCGTGGTCTTCGAGGGAGGGGACGGCTCCGGCAAGACGACGCAGATCCGGCTGCTCCGCTCCGCCGTCGAACGCGCCGGTCACCAGGTGCTGATCACCCGTGAGCCGGGTGGGACGGAGATCGGCGAGCGGATCCGCACCGTGCTGCTCGCCACCGAGTCGGCGGCGATGAGCGATCGCACGGAGGCGTTGCTGTACGCCGCGGCCCGCGCCCAGCACGTCGACGAGGTCATCCGGCCGGCCCTGGAAGCGGGCACGGTGGTGCTCAGCGACCGCTACCTCGACTCCTCGGTGGTCTATCAGGGCACTGGGCGGGGGCTCGGTGAGGAGCAGGTCGCCGAGCTGAACCGCTGGGGGACCCGGGGTCTGGTGCCGGACCTCACCGTCCTGCTGGACGTCGACCCGGCGACGGGCCTGCGACGGGCGACCGAGCTCGCCGGGCCGGATCGCCTGGAGGGTGCCGGGCCGGACTTCCACCGCCAGGTGCGCGATGCCTACCGGCGGCTGGCGGCGAACGACCCGTCGCGGTACCTGACGCTGGACGCCACCGGGTCGGTCGAGGAGCTGCACGCAGTGATCCGCGACGCCGTGCTGCAGCGGCTCCGCTCGGATGGCGAGCAGACGGCGGACACGCCGGTGGTGACCCCGGCGCCAGTGGTGGCGACCGACGCCGCGGGGCGGGAGGAGCGGCCGTGACGGGCCTGGCGGCCTGGGGCCGCGACGCGGAAGAGCAGCCCGCGGCGGTCCGCGCGCTGCGCGAGGCGCTCCGCGCCGACGAGGTCGCCCATGCCTGGCTCGTGGTCGGCCCTCCCGGCGTCGGGCAGGCCGACCTGGCACGGTCGCTCGCGATGGCGCTCAACTGCGAGCAGGCCGCTGCCCCGGACGAGGCGTGCGGCACCTGCGCGACCTGCGAGCGCATCGCCCGCGACCGCGACGAGCTGCTGCAGGTCTTCGAGCCGGAGGGCGCCGCCTACGTCGTCGACACGGTGCGCACCGAGTGGGTCGCCACGGCGACGCGCAGCCTGACCGCGGGACGGCGCCGGGTGCTGCGCATCACCGCCGCCGACCGCGCCAACGTCCCGGCGCAGAACGCGTTCCTGAAGCTGCTCGAGGAACCGCCACCGTCCGTCGTGTGGATCCTCGAGGCGGAGGAGGAGTCGGCGCTGCTCGACACGATCCTGTCGCGCTGCCGGCGCCTGGCCGTGGTGCCCTGGGGGGTGGACGCGTTGCGGCGCCGGGCGCGCGACCTCGGCGTCGCCGACGAGCGGGTGGAGGCGGTGGCCCGCGCCGCGCTCGGGTCCCCGAACCGGTTGGCGGACCTGGCCGACCCGGACGTGGCCGCGGCCCGTGACCGTCACCTCGGCGTCGTCGATGCCCTCGCCGTCGGGGGACCGGGGCTCGTCGTGCCGACGGCGAAGGGGCTGGTGGCGTGGGCGAAGGGGCGGGTCGGTCCGCTCAGGGAACGGCACGCGGAGGAGCTGGCGGCGCTGGAACGCGACCTCGGGGTCGACGAGTCCGGCCGCGGGTGGCCGCCGGGGATGCGGGCACGGGTGCTCAAGCGCCAGGAGCGGCTGGAGCGCTTCGAGCAACGCCGCGCGATCGACCTCGCCCTGGACGACGTCGGGAGCTACCTCCGCGACCTGCTGGCCGTCCAGTCGGCGGCCAGTGATGACGTGCTGGTCAACCTCGACCACGCGGAGGCGCTGCGGCGTGATGCGCAGCGGCTGCCGGCGGCGGACGTGGTCCGGGCCTTGGCCGCCGTCGCGCGATGCCGGGAGGCACTCGATCGCAACGGCAACCCCGAGTTGCAGCTCGAGCGGCTGCTGATGGCGATCGCGCTGCCGCTGTTCCGGGTGGCCGCCTGAGCGCCGAGGTGGGTGCGAGGACGGCTGGCCCGTTCCACGATCACACGTCGTGGTCGAGCGCTTCGCCGCCGGCCAGCTCCGCGAGGTCGTCGCCGGCCCGTCGCAGCCGGTCCTTGCCGGAGGCGGTGGCGGCGCGCGCGAGGACGGCCTCGACGGGCTTGAGCAGCAGCGAGCGGACCCGCAACCGCAGGTCGAAGGTCGTCTCGCTGCCGTCGTCGATCGCGGCGAGCGAGATGACGCCGTTCCCGGTCAGCGGGCCGTCCGTCGCCTCGACGAGCAGCTGCTCGCGGGGACGCCGGTCCGTGACGGTGAGCTCGACGAGCATCGGACGCAGCGGCGCTGGGGTCGCGAACGTCAGGCGCGCGACATCGGGTGCGTGGGGCTCGCCGACCAGCGGTTCGACGTGCCGGATCGCGGGCCACCAGGTCGGCCAGGTGCGCAGGTCCACGAGGACGTCCCAGACGTCCTCGGGCGGGGCGGTCGTCCGCCAGGTCCCGGCGATGATGATGGCGCCCACGGCACCTCCTCGCGTCCGGCGTGAGGGTAGACGTCGCCGTGCCGTCCAGGCGGCCAGGGGACGTCCTCGTCTCCCGGACGGTCACGCCCTACGGTTCCTGTTCGAACCGCGGGGGCCAGCACCACGGCCGCTCCCGCTGCTGCCGACGAGGTGGAACGTGAGCGACGGGGCGACCACGGTGCGACGGGATGACGAGCGGTCCGACGAGGAACGGCGGTCGGGTCTGTCGGGGATCTCCCCGTGGTTGCGGAAGATCGGCACGGGCGCCTGGCTGTGGCTCGGCATCCTGCTGGTCGCTGGCATCGCCCTGACCATCGTCGTCGAGCTCGCGATCGTCGTCGTCCCGGTCATCCTCGGGTTGATCCTGACCACCATCGCCGCCCCGCCGACCCGCTGGCTCGAGCGGCGGGGCCTGCCGCCGGCCCTGGCGACGGCCATCATCGTGATCGGTGGGCTGTTCGCGCTGATCGGCGGCCTGGCCGCACTCGTGCCGCTGTTCATCGCCCAGGCGCAGGACCTCGGCCCGACGGTGGTCCAGGGCTGGAACGACCTGCTCGCGTGGCTCGAGGACGGACCGCTCGGGGTCGACCGTGGCCAGGTCGAGGGGTGGCTCGACGACGGGCTCGCGGCCATCGGCGATCAGGCCGGTGAGGTCGCGGGCCAGGCCGTGGCGGTCGCGACCTCGACGATCGAAGCCGTCACCGCGTTCGTGCTGACGGTCGTCATCACCTTCTTCCTGGTCAAGGACGGAAGCACGGTCGCGGGGTGGATCCGCGAGCGGGTGCCGGCCCACCGGCGCGACGACGTCGCCGCGTTCGGTGCGCGCGGGTGGGAGTCCCTCGGCGGCTACGTACGCGGGACCGCCACGGTCGCCGCGATCGACGCGGTGGGGATCGGGCTCGGCCTGCTGATCCTCGGTGTGCCGCTGGTGCTCCCGCTGACGGTGCTCGTGTTCTTCGGCGGCTTCATCCCGGTGGTCGGTGCCGCCCTCACCGGCCTGCTCGCTGTCCTGGTCGCCCTGGCATCGGAGGGCCTGGTCACGGCGCTGCTGGTGCTCGGCGTGGTCATCATCGTGCAGCAGGTCGAGTCGGACGTCCTCCAACCGATGATCATGGGGCGTCAGGTGCCGCTGCACCCGCTGGTGGTCCTGCTCGTCCTGAGCGCCGGCGTGAAGCTCGTCGGGCTGATCGGGGCGCTGCTCGCCGTGCCGCTGGCCGCGTCGGTGTCCGCCATCGGGAACGAGGTCCGGCTGCGGTCGGTGCACCCGGGGCAGCCGGGACCGGAACCGCTCGGTGGACCCAACGGTCAGCTCGACGAGGACGAGGACGACGCCGAGGACGAGGACGACGACGAGGTGGACGAGGACACCAAGGCCCGCGGCTAGGTCCTGCGTCCGCCGAGTGACGCCCTCCACCGGCACGACGCTCGCCATCGAACGTCGCAGGGCGCGGCGAGGGGGCCACGCCGGGGCGCTACCCTGCGCGACCGCGCTGGAGTAGCTCAGTCGGTAGAGCAGCCGCCTCGTAAGCGGCAGGTCAGGGGTTCGAGTCCCCTCTCCAGCTCCGAACGTTTC
>SLMP01000040.1 GCA_007133465.1 Nitriliruptoraceae bacterium
CCCGGCGTCACCGAGCGAGGGTCCCGAGGGCAGCGGTCACGGTGTGATCACGAGCTCGAACGCGCCGGCGTCGCACCCGGCACCCTGTGGTCGGGTGACGCCACGCTGGTCGGTCGCCGGGCAGGCGTCCGAGTCGGCGGCGTCGATCGCCGGACTCCCCACGCCGAGGGCGTGGGTCAGCGTGGGCCCGCCGTTGTCGGCGAGTGGGTCGAGCAGCGCGTCGGTCGACGACTGGTCGGTCGCGCCGTCAGGGTTGCAGGACCCGTCGCCGATGACGTTCCCGCCACCGGAGGTGATCGTCGCCGCACCGCCGCCCTCGATCGCGCAGGCGAACGCGCCGCCGTTGCCCTCGACGACGTTGTTCGTGAGCGTGGCGTCGGCCGGCGCCCCGAAGGTGGCCACGAGGATCCCCGACGCCGTGCCTGCCGGCGCGACGTTCTCGGCGAACGTGGAGTTCGTCACCGCGAGACTGCCGTCGGTGTGGAAGATCCCGCCACCATGCCAGGCCGTCGAGACGTTCCCGCTGAACGTCGAGTTGACGACCGTGGCATCGCCGAGCGACCGGAGGCCGCCGGCGACGTCGCCGGACACGTTGCCGCTGATCGTGCTGCGGGTGATGGTGATGTCGCTGCCGAAGAACCCGTAGATCCCGCCGCCCGGCTGGTTCACCGACGTGTTGTCGGCGACCGTCGAGTCGGTCAGGGTGAGGACGGCGTCGGACCCGTTGTAGATGCCCGCACCACCGTTCTGGAAGTTCGTGGGGGCGGTGTTCGGGATGACGTTGTCGCGGACGACCACGTGGTCGAGGTGGAGCGTGCCGAGGTTCTGCACGCCTCCCCCCTGCAGCGTGCCGGCGCCGTTGGCGACGACGAGGTGGTGGATCGCGACCGTCGCACCAGCGGTGACGCGGAGCACGCGACCATCACCCTGGCCGTCGAGCACGATGCCCGGGGCGGCCGACGCGTCGATGGTCACCGACCGGTTGGCGACGAGCTCCGGCCCGACCGGGATGGTCTCGCCGGCGAGTGCCGCGTCGAACGTGATGGTCCCGCCGTCGGCGATCATGCCCAGCGCCTCGCGGAGCGAGCCCTCACCGCTGTCGGCGAGCGTCGTCACGACGAGCTCGTCCGGCAGCGGCTCGGGGACGCGGCGCACAGCGTCGAGCAGGAACCCGCCGGCGGCGTTGCCGTTGGGCAGCGTGAGCCCGACACCCCAGACCTCGTCGAGGCCGAGGCCGTCGTCAGGGGCGCCGTCCGGCTGCTCGGCGCTGCGGACGAAGTCGCCGATCGGGACCGTCACCTCACGCCAGCCCGTCACGTCGTCGACGAACGACGCCTCGAAACGCTCGGCGGTGTCGGGACCCTGGTAGACCCGCACGTAGTCGACGAGGTACTCCTGCGGGTAGACGTTGGCCGGGTTGGGCGTCCCGCCGAAGTTGCCACCGATCGCGAAGTTCAGCAACAGGAAGTACGGCTTGTCGAACACCCACGGGCCGGGCACGTCGGCCGGGGTGACCTGGTGGTACTGGACCTCGTCGACGTACCAGGTGATGAGCTCCGGCTCCCACTCGACCGTGAAGGTGTGGTAGCCCTCGTTGCTGAAGTCATCGGTCCCGGCGAGCGGGGCCCGGTACACCGGCATCCCGAAGTCGTAGATGTTGCCGATGCTGCCGCCGCCGCTGTAGCCCGGGCCGTGGACGGTGCCGAAGACCTCGTTCGGTAGCCGGCTCACGTACTCCATGATGTCGATCTCGCCGGCGCCCGGCCACGGGTTGTAGGTGATGTCGGTCCCGAGGCTCCAGAACGCGGGCCACAGGCCGGCACCGCCGTCGGGCACCTTGAGCCGCGACTCGATGCGGCCGTAGGCGAACTCCTCCTTGTGCTGCGTCAGCAACCGGGCGGAGGTGAACTCGCACGGGCCGTAGTAGCACTCCTGCGACCCGTCGGCCTCCTCGAGGGTGATGACGAGGTTGCCGTCGCCGTCGGTCGCCGCGTTGGCCGGGTCGTCGGTGTAGTACTGCAACTCGTCGTTGCCCCACCCGTTCTTGCCGTCGGGCGTGGTGTCACCGATCTCGTGGGTCCAGCTCTCCGGGTCCGGGACGGTGCCGGCGGGGGCGTCGAACTCGTCGCTCCAGACGAGGTCCCAGCCGTCGGGCCCCGGGTCGTCCGCGCGGTTGTCCTTGAGCGTGACGACGACGTCGTCGCCGGCGCCGGCGCCGTGGTACCAGAACGACACGGCCTCGGTGCCGGTCCAGTCCTGCGCCAACGCGAAGTCCCGCACGAACGAGGTCTCCTCGGCGACGTTCGTGATCGGCTGCCCGTCGAAGGTCAGGCCGTTGAGGGGCAGGACCTCGCCGCAGGGCACGCCGATCTCCCTGGCCCGGAAGTGGAAGATGAGGTCCTTGCGTCCGTCGCCGTTGACGTCCGCGACCTGCCGCCGCGCCTGCCCCGTGCGCCGGTCGATGTGGGTCGGGGAGGCGTTGCCGAGGGTGACCGTCGTGTGGTCGACCGTCGTGGCGTCGAAGTACGGGCTCGACAGCAGGTGGACCGGCACGACCCCGTTACCGCGGGTCGCGCACGGGTTGCCCTTCACGTCGATCGTGACGGTCTGCGGCACCGTGGCGACCGCCAGGTCCTCGACCGCGTCCTGTTCCGGACGCGCCCGCTCGTCGGCCTCGGGCACACGGATGCGCTCGAGGGTGGCCGGGCCCTCGACGTCCCACAGGTACGCGCCCTGGGTGAACTCGTCGATCTCGTCCGGGTCGAACGGGTCGGTGTCGACGATGATGACCGAGCCCTGGAACAGCGACCCGCGCGCCGCGCCGACCGCGTTGGTGAGCCGGATGATGATCTGCTGGTCGCCTGTGAACCTCGAGTCGGCGAAGGTCTCGACGGCGAAGAAGAGCTCGGTCGGGCCGCCCTGCGTGAACGTCAGGGTGCCGCTGGTGGGGGTGAACTTCTCACCGGGGATGGCGTTGGATCGCTCCGTCGCGTAGTCGATGGTCACGGTGTCCGGGTCGTCGGGTCCCAGCGGGCGGTTCAGCCTCACGGCCACCTGGGCCGTGTCGCCCTCCTCGACGAAGGTGTTCTGCTGGGCGAGGTTGACCGCGACGGGCGGCACCCCCGCGTCGCCATACACGCTCACCTCGTCGACGTAGAACGTCCGTGGGCCGCCGGTGCCGAGCGTGCCGAGCGCCCACCCGTGGACCTCGAACCGGTCGAAGCCGTCGTTCGGGGCGCCGTTGCCGATCTCCTTGCGTGAGAACGACGAGAACGGGAACTCGAGCAGCTGCCAGCCGCTGAAGTCGTCGATGAACTCGACCGTGTGGCGCTCGGCGTCGTCGCTCGTGGAACCCGGGTTGCGGTTCTCCAGGATGTCGATGAAGACGGTCGTGCCGCTGTTCAGGCCGTAGAACCACAGCGAGAAGCCCTCGCGGGTGGACCAGTCCTGACTGACCCACTCGCCGCCGGACTCGAAGCCGCGGATGAAGCCGGCGAACGAGGTGACGTCGAGGTCGAGCTGCAGGACCGAGTTCGGCGTGCCGACCTCGTCGAGCTCCGGCGCCGGCGGCGTGGTCGCCGCCGCGATGGCAACCGAGCTACCGGCACCGCTGAACGTGCAGAAGTTGAGCGGCGGCTCCCCGGACGCGCACGGGGTCCCCGGCACGACGCCGGACTCGAAGTCGTCGATCACCTGCACCGCGGACGGGCCTTCGAGCGGCCCGCCGGAGCTGAACGCGAACAGGTCGAAGTCGACCTGGACGATCGACCCGTCGGGCCCCTGGACGCCGGCGATCACGACGACGACCTCGTCGAGCGCGCCGTCGAAGGTGCCGTTGCCGCCCGTGCCGAGGTCGAGCATGGAGCTCACCGGTGCGCTGACGAGTCGCCACTGGTCGTCGAACTCGGCGGAGGTGAAGGGCGTGTCGAGCCGGAGGGAGTCACCCGCGGCTTCCCGGATGGTCAGCTCGAGGGTGTAGCCGTCCACCGTGCTGGTGGGCCGGTTGCGTACCCAGACGTTGAGCCAGGGGTCGTCCGGTGGCGTCACCTGCTCGGTGTCGGGGAAGTTGCGGAACGCCCCCCCGTAGAAGCCGGAGTCCGTGCCCTCACCGCCCCAGCCGGTGGTGAAGTAGCCGCTCCCCTCGTAGGGGCTATCGGTGGCGATCCCCCCGCCGCCGCCGGCGTTGTTCCCCCCGAAGAACGCCCAGCGCAGGTCGCCCTCGTCGCGGTTGAAGTCGTCGATGACGACCGGCTCGCCATCGGCCACCGCGAGCGCCGTCGAGACCGGCAGCACCGACACGAGCAGGGAGGTGAGCAGCACCACGGCGGTGGCGAGGGCGGTGGTGCGACGGGCAGGGGTCGTGCTGGCCGACATACGGATCTCCTGGGGAATTCGAGCAGCGCGTTGGACGTCGCGCGCTGCAGTGAGGGCGGGGCCGGGTGCTGTCACGATGGCGCCAGCCAGCATCCCGTTGGCGATGACGATGGCACCGAGGTCGAGCTCCTCACGCCGGACCTCGCTCAGCAACGACCGCGCGAACTGGGCTCGGTCGGCCGCGCCGAGGAGGCAACGGAGCCCGCAGCCTGACCTCCGGGCTGGCCTCGGTGTGGTCGTCGACCACACCGACGTCCGCGTACCACGAGAGGCCCGCAGGCCTTCCGGTCTCGCTGCGCGTCAGCTGTCTCACGGACCTCGCCCTACCGATGCCTGCCGGCACGATGGGCTCCGCCGATCCCCTGGACTGGGAGCGCTCCCAGTCTGTCAGAGGTTTGCGAAGCCTGTTGGAGACTCTCGTCCCGGCTGTGGTTCTCCGAATCTGGGAGCGCTCCCATCTCCCCTTTGCCCCCTATCCTGCTTGACGTGGACTCCGTTGTCAACCGTCGATGTTGGCCGGTCCAGTACGCCGACCGTCACCGGAGCGGCATGAGCTGTCCGCGGTCGCGCGTAGCGACCAGGGCTCGCTCGATCACCGCCCCGGCCCGTCGCCGCCGACCGTGGTCGTGCTGCCGCGCGACCGTCGCCTCACCTCGCGGTCGTCTCGAACCCGATCGCCGCGATGGTCCCCCGGCGGTCGAACACCTCGGCCGACTCCTCGGCAGTCAACGCGGCACCGTCGCGCACGGTCGCCGTCCCGTCGCGCCGTTCGACATGGACCCGGTCGGTGTCACCCCGCCGCACCCGGATCGGGGTGGCACACACCGTGAAGTCGTAGGACGCGGTCTGCCCGTCCGACCCGTCCCCCCACAGCTCCCCGGCGGGCAGGAGCGGACGTACCAGCGTGAGCGAGCCGTCCGCCACGACGACGCCGAGCTCCCCCAGCCGGGTGAGCACCTCCTCCTTGACCTGCCCGGTCATCCCCGGCTGTTGCGCTCCCGCGTGCGCCGGCGTGTGCGAGTAGCAGTCGGTCGGGACCGCGCCGAACGCCACCGGGTCCTTGCGGAAACCGAGCCCGTCCCGCACCCGGCGATAGTGCGCCGCGAGCCCGGCCACCACCTCGGCTGACGCGCCGGCGGCGATGGCGTCGAGGTAGCGCCCCTGGATCGCCAGCAGCAGCTTCGAGACCATGTGCCAGTAGACCGACCCGATGCCCTCGTAGCCGTGCATGCCACCGGAGCGTCCGGTGAACGCCTGGTGGCGGAACTGCCGCTCGTACACCTCCAGCACGGTGGCGCGGCTGGCGTCGTCCAGTGGGGAGTCGTCCAGTGCGCGCCGCAGGGCCTCGGCGTTCGACAGGTCGGACCGGAAGTGCAGCCCACCGGCAGCGTCCGGCTCGAGGATGCCGCCCCGGCGGACCAGGTCGCGGAGGCTCGGATGGCGCTCGAGGAGCTCCGGCGCGACCTGGTTGCGGTCGAGGAAGCTCGGCAGGGACGGGACCGGGTAGAGGAGGAAGGTGCCGATGTCCGGCCGGTACAGCGGGGAGGCGAACAGCGCGTCGAGCAGGTGCAGCACCTGGTCGTCATCGAGTTCGCTGGTGCCGAGCACCGCGACCTGACCTTCGAGCATCAGCGGCAGGTGCTCCACGGCGGCGTCCTGGGTCGGGAACGCCACCAGGTTGTAGGCGTGGTACAGCCCGTCGGGCCGCCGGCCGGCGCGGATCGTCGCGCGCAGGTGGCGCAAGGCGGACGTCAGCAGCCGCTCGACCGCCGCGACCTCCACCTCGACGACCGTGCGGTCGAAGCCGGCGCTGGTCTGCGTGCGGTAGCGCTCCCCGGCGCCGGCGAGGTCGTCGAGGAGCTGCCGCCGGACCCCGGCGTCCGACACGGCCGCCTCCGGGTCGTGTGCGGCCAGCGCCTCGGTCACGGCCGCGAGCCACGCGACGACCTGCGACGACAGACCGTACGACCCCGCACGCCCTGCCAGGAGCACCCGCTGCAGGAACGCCAGATGGCGCTCCAGCTGGTAGAGCGTGACCATCGACAGGCCGTAGCCGGCCAGCGCGTTGTTCGCGTCGTTCCACTCGGGCCGCTGGGTGTTCATCCAGATACCGCCGCCGGCGACGTAGCTCGACAGCTTCGCGAGCACGGGGACGAGCAGCTTCTCGGTCATCGTGACCCGGACCAGCTCGCCATCGGCGACGACCAGCCGGCCGTCCGCGCCGATCCGCTCGACCCGTTCGGCGACCCGTGCCGCCCGGTCCTCGTCGAAGGCGATCGTGTCGCGCGGGTCGCGCAGCATCGCCTCGTGGCTCGCGATCCGGTACGGCACGTCGGCGTAGGTGAACACCGGCCGGTCCAGCCACGCGGCCAGCTCCCCCGGCGCGACGGCGTGCCAGTCCTCCAGCAGGTGCGAGAGGTAGACGATCTGGTGGTCACCCCAGTAGCCGATGTTGCTCCACGGATCCTCGGGGTCGGGCACCTCCCAGTCGATGCCGTCACGGGAGATGCGGTACGGGTTGTGGCCGTCCACGGTGCTCGCGTCGAGGAACTTCGCCACCACGTGGGGCAGGAAACGGGGGTAGGAGCGCAACAGCGCCTGCCAGTTCTGGAAGATGTCGCGCCAGTTGCCCTCGTAGGCGAGCAGGTCGGAGCCGTCGTCGGCAGTGACCCGGATCGCGAAGCGGTTCCAGGGCCGGCTCGGGTCGCCGTGCCGCCGTGAGAAGGTCAGCGGCAGGTACTCGAGGACCAGCCGGACGAGGTCGGGGTCACCGCTCGCCTCGGCGAGGTCGGTGACCTCCCGCAGGTCGAGGCGGGCATCCGCGGCGCCGAACCGGGCAGCGACCCGCTCGTGGACGGGGGCGTTGCGGTGGCGCAGGAGGTCGAGCAGGTCGGCGACCGGTACCTCGTAGCCGTGCGCGAAGACGCCGCCCCGCATGGCGTTGAACAGCACGTTCGACAGGTGGTGCGCGTCCGCGACGGGATCGGCCGTGTGCTGGGTCCCGTCGGCGTCGGCGAGCAGCGACGCGAGGCGCGCCGCGCCGGCCGCGACGTCCTCGGCCACGAGCTTGCGTGCCTGCGGGTCGACGGCGACCTGCAGCCGGTCGTGCAGGTCGGCGTGCCCGAGGCCGGTGTCGGCGACGAGCATCCAGGAGCGCGACCCTCCGGCCGGCACCGTCACCGGCGCACGCAGCAGGTAGGCGGCGCGGCGTCCGGTCAGCAGCTCGACAGGCGGCCGGGCTCGGCCCTGCCAGGTGTCGTCGACGATCCGCTCGTCGAGGTGGACCTCGACGTCGTCCAGTCCCGCCGACCAGAGCAGGGTGGCGGCGAGCGCCTCCGCCGGCTCCGCCCGGTCGGTGATCAGCGACTCGAGCGCGTACACCGCGACGTTTCCCGCCGGACGGGCCTCCGAGCGCTTGTAGGCGTCGACGAGGTTCGAGGTCCGCTGCTCGGTGACGGCGTCGACGCCGGCGGGCATGACGTCGAGGAAGCCGTCCAGCACCTCGATGTCCGCGCCGGTGCCCGACTCGTCGACGAGCTCGACGGTCCGGACCCAGCCGTAGCTGCGCGACGGCTCCCAGGTGATCCGGACGCGCAGCCCCCAGTCGGCGTTGACCTCCTCGAGCAGCAGGGCCGACCCGAGCTCGTGCTTGACGAGGCTGCGGGTGCAACCGGGGGTGGGGCGCCGCGCGAACGGTTGCCAGAGCTCGCGGCCAGCTTCGGTCGGACGGGTCAGCAGCGTCACCGGACCCGTCACCCCGACGGCCCGGTGGAGACGGTCGTCGGTCTCGTAGGGCAGGAACGCGCGGTCGGCATCGACCCGGCCGGCGGTCAGGGGGCCGGCGCTCGAGACGAACATCCACAGGTCGCTGTCGGACACGACCGTGAGCAGGAACGGCTCCATCTGCTCGAGCCCGTCGATGCGGTACCAACGCTGTCCGCCGACCTCGACCAGGCCCCCCGTGACCTCCGCGTCACGCTGCGTCATCGCTGCTCCGTTCTTCCTCCGTCAGGCGCGGTCAGGCGCCGGTCGACCGGCATCCTGCCCGCTGCAGGGCGCGCGGACCACCCCCGCCGTGCTCAGCCGTTGGCGGCACGGCGGGGGCGAGCCGCGTCAGGTGGTCTCCCGGTCGGGCCGGAGGTGCATCGCGGCCCGACCGGGAAGCGGGTGGCCATCACCGTCGGCCCGCGGTTGGCACGACGTTGCCCGACCGCTCGTCGCTTCACCGACCTGCGCGGTCAGCCCTTGACGGCGCCTTCCATCGCGCCGGCGATCATCTGGCGGGAGAACAGCACGAAGGCGACGAGCAGCGGCACGACGCTCAGCAGCGTCCCCGCCATCACCATGCTGTAGTTGACGTAGTAGGTGTCGCTCAGCGTCCGTAGGGCGATCTGGATCGTGTGGTTCGACGGGGTGTTGCCGAGCACGACCAGCGGCCAGAGGAAGTCGTTCCACGCGAACAGGAAGGTGTAGAGGCCGAGGACCGCGGCACCCGGCCGGACCGATGGCCAGACCACGTGGCGGACGAGCCCGAAGATCGAGCAGCCGTCCATCCGCGCCGCCTCGAGCAGCTCGTCCGGAACCGACCCCGCCACGACCTGGCGCATCCAGAACACGCCGAAGGCGGTCACCAGCGACGGCACGATCACCGCGCGCAGCTCACCGACCCAGCCGAAGTTGCCCATCAAGATGAACAGCGGGATGAGCCCCAGCGTCTGCGGGACGAGCATCGTGCCGAGCACGAACGTGAACAGGCCCGTTCGTCCACGGAAGCGCATCTTCGCGAAGGCGAACCCGGCCATCGTGCTGAAGAACAGCACGGAGAGGGTGATCGCGGAAGCGACGATGAACGAGTTGCCGAGGGCCGAGACGAAGGGGACGCCTTCGATCGCGAGCCTCGCGTTGTCCAGGAAGTTCGGGCCAGGGATGACCCGCGGCGGGAACTGGCTCATGATCGCGTTGCTGTTCGACGCGACCACGAACATCCAGTAGAAGGGGAACACCGAGACCAGCACGGCGATCGTCAGGATGACGTAGCGCCAGCCCGCGTTGCGTCGCCAGCTACGCCGGGCTCGCGTCAAGCGGGATTCGGGCGGCTCGTCCACGGTGGTCCGAGCCTCGGGGCGCACCGGGCTGACGGCGGCAGGGGTGGCGTCGAGGTTGGTCATCGGACGGCCTCCTTGCGCGCCGCGGCCTTCTTGCTCCTGCGCTCGGCACGGTTCTCGCGCCGGTCGAGCAACGCGTTGACCCCGAAGACGAGCCCCGCGGCCAGCGCCGACACCAGCACGAGGGTCCACGCGATCGCGGACGCGTAGCCGAACCGGAAGGGCTGCTGGAACGCCTGGCTGTAGAGGTAGAGCAGGATGGTCAGGTACTGGTTGTCGTTGCCGCCGCTCGTGCTCCCGGCGCCGGCACCGAACAGCAGCGGCTGCGCGAACAGCTGGAGCTGGCCGATGACCGACAGGACGGTCGCGAACAGGATCGCCGGACGCAGCAGCGGCAGCGAGATGCGCACGAAGCGCTGGAAGCGGCTCGCACCGTCGATGAGTGCCGCCTCGTAGTAGCTGAGCGGGATCGCCTGCATCGCAGCGAGGAAGATCAGGGTGTTGAAGCCGGTGAACTGCCAGTTGACCATCGAGGCGATGGCGATGTGAGAGGTGAGCCGGCCTGCGTGCCAGTTGATCGGTTCGAAGCCGACGAGCTGGATCACCGCGTTGATGAGCCCGTGCTGCCGGGCGAAGAGCGATTGGAACACGATCGCGATGGCCACGACCGAGGTGATGTTGGGCACCAGCAGGCTGCTGCGGAAGAAGTGGGACGCCTTGAGCAGCCGGTCGTTGAGGACCTCCGCCAGGATCAGCGCCATGATCATCTGAGGCACGGTCGACAGGACCATGATCGAGAAGGTGTTGCCGGTCGCCTTCCAGAACCGCGGGTCCTCCAGCAACCGGGTGTAGTTGCCGATGCCGGTGAACTCGTTCATGCCTCCAATCAGGCTCCAGTCGTGCAGGGAGACCCAGAAGGTGTAGACGAGGGTGAAGATGCCGAAGATGGAGAACAGGATGAAGAAGGGGGAGACGAACAGGTACGGGGCCCACGGCTCCTCGTGAGCCGGACCCGACCCGGACTTGCGTCGCCGTCGGCGTTTCGGTTGGTCGTCGACCTTCGAGACGACCTCGGTCGTGGTACTCACGGTCGTTCCCTCCTCGCCGCAAGCCGTGGGTGGCTGCGGGGCCAGCTCAGCGCGCCGGCTGAGGTCCGAACGGACCCCAGCCGGCGCACCCGCCTGCTACAGGCCGAGCTCGCGGTTGATGTTCGCGATCGCGGATTCCCACGCCTCGTCCGGCGACTCGATGCCGTCGGAGACCCGGTTCAGGGCCTCACCGAACTCCGAGTTGATGAGGTTGTACTCGGGACCCACGTTCTGGGCGACGACGTCCAGGGCGTTGTCGGCGTAGATCTCACCGAGCGGCGCGTCGTTCAGGAACTCGCTCGAGAACTCGCGGATCTGCGGGGTGTCGTACAGCTCGGGCGTCGACGGGAAGTTGCCGGTGCCCTCGAAGACCCGCAGCTGCTGCTCGGGCGCGAGGATCCACGACATGAAGTCGTAGGCCTCTTGGGGGTGCTCGCTCTGCGCCGGGATGACCAGGTGCGAACCGCCCCAGTTCCCGCCGCCCTCCGGCACCGTCGCGACGTCCCAGTTGCCAGCCGTGTCGGGTGCCTGGTCCTCGATGTAGCCGCGCATCCACGCCGGGCAGGTCAGCACGGCGAAGTCGCCGTTGTTCATGCCCGCGTTCCACTCGGCGCTCCACGCCGGGGTCTTCGCGTCGATCTCTGCCTCGAGGGCGGAGATGACGACGTCCCAGGCGTACTGGACCTGCTCGGACTCCTCGAAGATGTACTCGCCGTTGCTGTCGTAGTAGGTGTCGGGCGACTGGTTCACGACCGCGTCCCAGAGCAGGCCCTCGTTGTCGATGAACGCACGACCGGTCGCGTCCGCGTACTGACGGCCGACGTCGATGTACTCCTCCCACGAGTTGGCCCACAGTGCGGAGACCTCGTCACGGTCGGTCGGCAGGCCCGCCTCGTCGAACAGGTCCGCGCGGTAGCAGATGGCCAGGCCGCCGACGTCGGTCGGCAGGCCGATGGTCGCCGAGCCGTCGAGCGTGGTCCCCTGCTCCCACTTCCAGTCGAGGTAGTCCTCCTGGATGTCGGCCGCGCCGTAGTCGAGGAGGTTGACGAAGGAGTCGGCCTGGTTGGTGAAGGCGCCGATGAAGGCGACCTCCGCGGCGGCGACGTCCGGCCCGCCGGTACCCGCTGCCAGCGAGGTGATCAACGCGTCGTGGTGCGCGTCGAACTCCTGCTGCAGCGTCTCGATGCGGATGTTCGGGTTGTCGTCCTCGTACTCCTCGATCAACTCGTCGTAGCCGAAGTTGCCGAAGGTCCACAGGTTCAGCGTGATCTGATCGCCGGAAGGTGCTGCCTCGGCGTCATCGGTGGTCTCGGTCGCGTCGGTGCTCTCGTCGGCGTCCCCGGTGGCCGGGGTGTTGTCGCCGCCGCCACAGGCGGCGAGCACGAGCGCCATCGCGGCGAGTGCCGCGATCGGTGCGTACTTCCTCATCGTCTTGCATCCTCCTCGCGGGCTGCCCCGCGATCGTCGGTCTCCGGGCCGATGTGATCGCCGACCCGTCGTCTGGCACGTGATGCCTGCAGGAGCACCACTGCCGATTCTCCTGCTTGGGAGCGCTCCCACCTTACTCGTGTGTCTCCGTCACGTTTCCCTATCGGCCTATCCTCCTCGATCGGGATCGTGGTTCTCGGAAGTTCAAGGGGGTCCATGCCGCCGTTCTGCCTGCTTCGCCGGACCGAGCCAGCGCTACCCCGGGCCCTCTCGCCTGGCCGTCCAGCGACCACCAGGGCGGAACTCGGGAGCGCTCCCAAATTGAGTACAGAAGATCGGCCCCCGCGTCACGCCGAAACCTCCTGTGCGCGCCGCGGGACGCTGGACTCCCGCACCACGAGACTCGTCGGCAACTCCACGCGTCGCGCGGGCGCGCTCGGGTCCTGGATGCGCTCGAGGAGCAGCGCTACCGCCTCCGTGCCGGCCTGCTCGACCTCTTGCCGGATGGTCGTGAGCGGGGGGCGTGCGAGACGCGCCGGCGGCAGATCGTCGAACCCCACGAGTGCGACGTCGTCGGGGACGGACAGGCCCGCCTCCCCGAGCGCCCGCAGCACGCCGAGCGCCATCCGGTCGGAGAACGCGAAGATCGCGTCAGGCCCTCGCGCGAGCAGCCGCTTCGCGGCGTCGTGGGCGGCATCGTCGGTGAAGTCGGCCTCGACCACCAGGTCCGGCTGCAGCGGCTGGCCCGCCGCGGCGAGCGCGCGCTCGAAGGCCCGGAACCGGGTGGCCGCCGCGCCACTACGCATCGGGCCGGTCACCGTACCGATCCGCTGACGGCCGAGGCTCAAGAGGTGCTCGGCAGCGAGAGCTGCGCCGCCGTGGTTGTCGGCATCGACGGTTGGGATGTCCGGGTTGCTGACCTCTCCGACGACCACGAGCGGGACGCCCGCCTCGGTGAGCTGCCAGAGCAGGGGGTCGTCGGCATAGGTCGCGGTGATGACGAGCCCGTCGACGAGCTTGGTCCGCAACAACCGGGAGGGAAGCAGGTCGTGGTCGTGCGTCGACTCGAAGAGGAAGAGCGAGAGCGTCTGGTCGCGATCGTTGCACGCCCGCGAGACGCCCTGGACGAGAGCGGCGAAGTACGGGTCGCTGAAGACCTGCGCCGTCGTCTGGCGGATCGCGAGCCCGAGGATGCGCGAGCGCTGACCGGCGAGGGTGCGGGCTGCGGCGTGGGGCACGAACCCCGTGAGCTCCACGACGTCGAGCACCCGCTTCCGGATCTCCGGACGCACGCCGTCCTGCCCGTTGATCACGCGCGACGCGGTCGAGCGCGAGACGCCAGCGAGCTCAGCGACCCGCTCAAGCGTGAGCCTCGCCATGCGAATGGACCCTTTCCTGGGAACGCTCCCTGTTCGGAAGACTGATCCCTCCAACCGTCGAAAACGCTTTCTTGGAGCGCTTTGAGCTTGCTCCGCCGCGCTTCGTGGTCAAGTTTCTGGGACCGCTCCCAGGCGCACACCCTCTCGCAACCGCCCGCCGCCGTCAAGAGCGCGTGCACGATCCGTGCGCTCGCCGCACTCCCAGGGGCGCAAGCGCGCACCGCCCGGGGGCCGAGGTCGGGTCGCGTCGGCCCGCCTGGCGTGGGCGAGCACGGTCGTCAGTCCGCCAGCGACCCGCCGAAGATCTGCCACGCCAACGCGGATTTCGCGGCGAGGCTGAGCACGAGGTAGGCCTTCTCCCCGTAGGCGTAGTCCCGCCAGGGACCGACACCGCGGTACTGCAACCACTGGTTCAGGCCGAAGCTCATGAAGAACAGGAACAGCGACACGTAGATCCCGATGACGAACCCCGGGATCTCCTTTGCACCGACGAGGTTGACCGTCATGGCGGCCCACGGCGCGAGTCCGACCAGCGTCCCGAACCAGAACGGCAGCATCGTCGTCGTCGAGCGTCCGGGCGGGTTCATCAGTTCCTGGACCCACCCGAACAGGATCATGGCGACGTTGGCGCCAACGATCGCGATCACGGCCGTGATCCCGGTGATGCCGAAGTAGAACGCGATGAGCAGCACCATGACGGTCGCGCTGAACGAGTACTCGACCCAACGGAACCGGTTGATCCCGCGGCGCAGATCGCGCTCGTAGGTGTCGCGCGCGACCGTCGCGGTCAGCAGATGGTCGAGGGCGGCGAGCCCGAGGAACACGCCGATCGCCACCCCGATCCGCACGTCGAACAGCGACTCCGGGGCCGGCACCTCCGTACCCGGTGGTCCGGCCGGGAAGGACGAGGTGACCGTGATCGCGAAGTCGCTGGCGAGCACCACGATCGCGACCGCCTGCACCAGGTGCAGCGCGGTCAGTGCCAGGTTCCAGCGGCGCAGCCCAGCGAGCCGCTCACGGGTCACGCCACTCGCGGTGGCCTCGGTGGACGGGGTGGACATCAGCTCTCCTCCAGCGACGAGCGGCCGGCCTCGCGAGGCGGACCGTTGACGGATGGCGAACACCCTGGTCTCGTCGTCGGTCCTCGGACCTCCTGACGATACCGGCGGCGCGGTCCCGGACAGCTCAGGCCGCGCACCGTCCCCGTTGACATCGATCGCCCGGCCGGGGACAGTCCGCTCGCTCCGACGCCCGGATCCGTTCCCGACCTCCTGCCCGAGGAACCGCCATGCTGCTCGACCGACTCCGTGCCCACACCGGCCAGCCGACGGTCACGTTGACCGCCCCGGGCGATGACCTGCCCCGCGTCCGCGACGCCCTGACGACGACCGTGGGCAACCTGCTGCGCGACGCCGCGGCCGCGATCGAGGCGCACGAGGACCTCGATCGCGACGAGCGTGCGCGGCTCCTCGACCAGCTGCCGACCGCCGAGGACCTGGCGGGACGCATCCCCCCGCGCCACGGGGTGTGGCTGGCGGTCAGCGCGGAGCTCGGGCAGACGCTGGTGCCGCTGTCGCCGGGGGTCCGGGTAACCGAACAGGTGGTGGTCGACCACCAGGCGGCCCTGCTGCGCCCGCTGCTCGAGCACGAGCAGCAGCCCCGGGAGCTGCTCGTCCTCACCCTGTCGGACGACGCGAGCGACCTGGCGGTCCTCGGCGTCGACGAGCGTGCGCTCACCTCCGTCGGCGAGCCGTTCCCCTTCGCGTTCGGTGGCGACGACGCAGGGGTGCAGGCGCGCGATGCAGGGAGTCGTCAGCGGGACGAACGCCGCCGCCACCACTGGCGGCGGGTCGCCGGCAGCGCCCACGAGGTCGTGGCGGCCAGGGACGTGCCGGTGGTCACCGTCGGGGTGGAGCGCAACCAGGCGTTCCTGCGTGAGGTCTCCGCGTGGCCGGAGGAGCTCGCGGTGCCGGTGGTCGCGAGTCCGGACGCGTTGTCGCGGGCAGAGCTGATCGACCGCGTCATCGAGGCCGCCGAGGACCACCTCGACCGCAGGACCGCCGACGTGCGCCGGCTCGTTGCCGACCGCACCGACGCGGGCCGCATCGCCACGGGGCTGACCGACCTCCACGCCGCCGCCGTGGCCGGCCGGGTGGAGCTGCTCGTGCTGGTCGACGGCCCGCCGATGTCCGGCTACCTGACCCCGACGGGCCACCTCGTCGCGCAGGACCCGGGCGATGCGACTCCCGTGCCCGACGTGTACGCCCTCGGGGTCGCCGAGGTGGCGCGTCGCGGCGGCGAGGTGTTCCTCGCGCCGGAGGGCGCGTTCGACGCGCCGCTCGCGACGTTGCGCTGGTGACGACCACGGACCGCACGCGGCGGGTACGCGTGCCGGTTCAGGCGCCGTGCGTCAGCAGCCACGCGGTGAGCGCCGCCTGCCGCTCGTCGAGCCCGGACCCGGGGTACGGCCCCTGGTCCAGATCGCCGACGATGTGTCCGTCGATCATGTACAGCACCCGGCTGGTGCGAGCGGCCACCTTGGGGTCGTGGGTGACGAGCAGGATGGTGGTGCCCTCGCGATTGAGCTCACCGAGGATGTCCATGATCTCCGCGGCTGCCGTCGAGTCGAGCGCGCCGGTGGGCTCGTCCCCCAGCAGGATCGTCGGACGGTTGATGAGCGCCCGGCAGATCCCCACCCGCTGGAGCTGGCCGCCCGACACCTCGGAGACGTCCCGGTCCGCCAACTCGGCGACGCCGGTGCGTTCCATCAACGCCAGCGCCCGCTCGTTGAGCTCGTGACGGGTGCCGAGCCCGGCGAGGTACGCCGGCAGGACGACGTTGTCGAGCAGACACAGGTTCTTCAGCAGGTAGACGTGCTGGAAGATGAACCCCATCGTCGTGAGCCGGAGGCGCGCCAGCTCCTTCGGCTTCAGCGTGCCGAGCTCCTGCCCGGCGAAGGCCACGCTGCCCGAGGTCATCGTGTCCATGCCGCTGAGGTTGTAGAGCAGCGTGGACTTGCCCGAGCCGGACGGCCCCATGACCGCGACGAACTCACCGTCGCGGATCGCGAGGTCCAGGCCCTGCAGCACGGTCTGGCCGTCGAAGGCCTTGGTCAGTCCACGCGCATCGAGGACAGCGGTTGCGGCGGTCATGGCGATCCCTATTCGGTGGTGAGGGTGGAGAGGTCGGCGGCGGCGATCGACCGGGAGCTGACCACGGTCGCGAGCGTGACGGCGGCGATGAGCGCGGCAGGCAGGACGAGGTAGGCCAGCAGCGGTTGCACGGCGAAGTCGATCCGGCTGGTGCCTTGGAACAGCATCTCGAAGCCCCCGAACATCCCCTCGAACATCAGGTTGAACAACCGCTCCCCGACGGTGTTGGCGGCGAGCGTGCCGACGGCGACCCCGACGACGAGCACGAGGAGCAACCGGGTCAGGTACTGGCGGCGCAGCCCGGTGTCGTCCGCGCCGATCGCACGCTGGATGGCGATCTGTCCGGCGTCGCGTGCCAGCAGCATCCGCGTGAACAATCCGGCCATCAGCACGGCCAGCGCCACGGCCGCGACCGCCGCGACGATCGCGGTCACGGTGATCTGTTCGGCGATCGGTCCGAGCGTCTGCGCGCGCCACTGCTCGATGTCGGCGACCGTGGCCGGGGCGAAGCGCTCCCCGTACGCGGCGGCCTTCGCGGTGACGTCCGTCCCGGGGGCGAACTGGACCACGATCGGGTACCACATGACTTCGTCGGCGTCGGTCGGGAGCACCGACTTGGCGGTCTTGCCGCCGTTGGTGATGTCCTGGTAGCTGCCGACGATGGTCAGCTCGCGGTCCTGCCCGTCCGCCGTGAGCGGCAGGGTGCCACCCACCTCGCCTCCGGCCGCGTGCAGCGCGAGCAGGGACAGGGCGATCTCCTGGTCGTTGGTCGGGGCACCGCCGTCGACGTACGTCAACGGCAACCGGGTGTGGTCGCCGTTCTCCACGTACAGGCTGGCGGCGTTGCCGTCCCGGTCGACGGTGTCGTTCCTGGTCGTGACCATCGGCGCGAACGTGGCCACGTCCGGGTCGTCCGCGAGCTCGTCGACGATCCGCGCGAAGGTCTCCGGCGAGCGGTCGTCGACGGACCGCAGGTCAAGACGCAGGTCGACCGGGCCGACGCCCATGTAGTTGATGAAGTCGGGCGCCGAGGCGGTCGTGGCGGAGTTGATCGGCACGATCGTGATGAACGCGCTGACAGCGAAGACGAAGAAGAGCAGCAGGTAGATCGGCCACCGACCGACCACGTCCATGGCACCGAGACGCACGTGGACCGGCATCCGCGAGCGGTGCAGCCGCAGGCGTCCCGCCTTCGACTGTTTCCCGGTTGCGCCGGCACGCAGCGCCGTGACCGGGCTGATCCGGTTGAACCTGCGGAGCAGCACCACGACGAACAGCACGAGCACGACGAACACGAGCAACGCGGCCAGCAGCGGGACGACCCAGTTCCAGATGCTCGGCGTGGACCCGAGGTAGCGGGTGATGTTCCGCGTCAACACCGGGGTGAGCAACGACCCGCCGAGCAGGCCGAGGACCGTCGCGATCGCCGCGAGCACGGCGTACTTGGTGAGGTAGATCCGGCGCACGTCGCGAGACGCGACCCCGATCGCCTTGAGCACACCGATCTCTCGATAGTCCTGTTCGACGGCCGTGAGGAAGGAGAACCGCAGGCACAGCAACGCCACGACGAGCAACAGCAGCGACACCAGGATCACGACCGCGGCGACCATGCCGTCGCCGATCATCGTGAACATCCGGAAGGCCGCGCCGTCGACCATCTGCCCGGCCTGGGGCAGGCCGGCGTCTTGGTAGTCCTTGGAGATCGCGGCCGTCTGCGTCGCCGGGTCGTCCAGCCAGAACTCGATCAGCTGCTCCTCCACACCCGTGTGGGCGCGCACCTCCTCCAGATCCGAGGCAGCGACCGCCAGGCGCTTCGAGCTGGTGATGGACGCGTTCATGATCGAGTCGCGAGCGAAGCCGGCGATCGTGAGTTCCGTGGTGAAGCCGTCGGGCGCGGTGATCGTGACGACGTCGCCGACCTCCAGCCCTTCGGTCACCTCGTAGATCACGGGCAGCACGATCTCGCCGGGCGCCACCTCCAGGATCGGCTGGTTGTCGAGGTCCAGGAGCAGGTCGCGATCACGGTTCGGCACGACCAGTGAGTTCTGCTGGATGTTGGTGGTCTGGACCTCGCCGTCGAAGAACAGGTTCGCCCCGTCGATGCCGAGGAGCAGCATGGTCTGATGGGCGACGACCTCGGGTCGTCCGGCCACCCAGCTGTCGACCGCCTCCTGGTCGTGCGGGCCGACGTGGAGCTGTGCCACGTGTGGCGCGTCGGCCTGCTCCAGCAGGCTGTTCGACGCTCCGATCAGGCGGGTCAGCGTGCCGGCGCTGGCGGTCGCCAGGACGACCGCGAGCATCATCAGGACCACGAGGACGGTCGTGACCCCCCGGTTCCTCGCGACGTCCCGTGCCAGCATGCGGGTCGCCAGGCCGCGCGGCGGATGGCCGCCCGCCGACGAACGACGACGGCGGTGTGCCACTCCCGGTCCGGTCGGCCCCTCCGTCGAGGTGGTGGGCAACGACGGTTCGTGGTCGCGAGGCGGATCCTCGGAGGCGTCGACCGGACGGCCACCGGAACGGATCGAGAGATCGGGGCGGGTGCGGAGGCGCACGGGCTTCCTCCTCCTAGGGCGATGCGAGGACCCGGTCGCGAGTGGGACACGGGGTGGTCCGGGCGTCGACCCGCGGTTGGACACCGCGGAGCCGCCGTCAGCCGTCAGCCGTCACCGTCGACGAAAGCACCCTCTCGAACGCGGCTCGGTTCCACGCCCTCGGCGGCCCACGCTCCGACCGCGCCCACGAGTCGGAGCGTGGGCGCCGACAGGGAACGCTTCGGATGCACGGCGAACACGATGCTCGGCTCCCGGCGAGGGCTCGGACGCCGTCACGCCGTCCCCTCCACCATCCACCGACCACACCGCGACCTACGGAGGCCTAGGTCCCGACCCCCAGAGGCCCATCGCCCCGCATTTCGACCTCGCCCCCGTCCCAGCCCCGTGCCGAACCGGTCAGGTCAGCACGATCGGTCCCGGGATCCGCACCCTGCCCGACGCCCACCGCACGCTCCGGGTCCCGTCGCGGGGCACATGGCGAGGTCCGCCGGGACCGGAGCCCGATCACCGTGGTGGCCGAGCGGCCACGCGGACACGTAGCCTGGGAGGCGTGAACCTCGACGATGTCCTGACCGTCCTGGCGGCGCTCGAACGAGCGGGCGTCCGCTACGCGGTCTTCGGTGGCCTCGCGATGGCCGCGCACGGCTTCGATCGCGGCACCCGCGATCTGGACGTGTTCGTGCCGCCGGAGCCGGACAACATCCAACGGCTCCGAACGGCACTGGCGACCGTGTACGACGACCCGGAGATCGCGGCGATCACGGCGGAGGACCTCGCCGGCGAGTACCCGGCGGTGCAGTACGGACCTCCGGGCGTCGACTACACCATCGACATCGTGAGCCGGCTCGGTGACGCGTTCCGGTTCGAGGACCTGGAGGTCGAGCAGGTGACCGCCGGGGACACCCTCATCACGGTCGTGACGCCGGCGACCCTGTACCGGATGAAGAAGGACACCGTCCGACTGCGCGACCGCGACGACGCGGCGCGGCTCGCGCGCGCCTTCGGGTTCGGCGACGAGGAGGCGTCCTGATCGTGCCGGTCTCCCGCTACCGCGACATCGCGGATGTCCCCGAGCCACCGCGTGCCCGCTCGGCCTTGGAGGGTCTCGCCGCCGCGTGCGCCGCCGGGTCCTTCGCACGGGCCTTCGGGCACGAGCGGCGGGCACCTCGGGGAGTGCGCCGGTTCCGCTCCATCGAGGAGGCCGACGCCCACCGGCAGCGCTGGGAGTCGAGCGATCTCACCGAGCCCGCCGGGGAGCAGACGTCGAGCTGACCGGCCCGCGGACCGCCGGGCGAACACGGCCGATGGGCCTCACCCCCACGGTTGACGGCGTTCCCCCGAGGTGGTGAGCATCGGGACGCCGGTCGTGGGGTGCACGCGCTCCGGGCGCTCACGAGACCACCAGCAGCAACAGGCCCAGGACGGCGGCCAGGAGCACGAGCCCTGGCACCAGCAGGGCGGCGAGCAGCATGCGGACGTCTCTCATCGTCGGAGCTCCTCGTGTCGTTCGGCGTCGGGGAAGGGCTGGGCAACGGGGCCGGTCTGCTGGAGACCCCCGTCGCGGAACGGCGTCCGTCGGCCGGCAAGCACGACGCGCACGGCGGTGCCCGGTCGCAGCAGCGCGGTCGGGGGATCGACCAGCGCCATGACCCGCGCGAACGCGACCGCGAGCCGGGGGTCGTGGACGGCGGCAGCGTGGAACCGGGCGATGTACGCGCCAAGCAGCCGGGTCCTCGCCGTCCGGGGTCCCTCGACCCCGGGCAGCGCAAGGTCACCGCCGACGGCCATGTCCCACGGTGCGGCGACGATCCGTGCGACCCGACGCAGCCACCGGCGCGGATCGGGTGGCCCGTCCCGCCGGACCTCCTCGCGCAGCGCGAGCGCCTGCAGCGCCGCCACGGTCATCCCCTGACCGTAGATCGGGTTGAAGCTGCACACCGCGTCCCCGATCGGTAGCAGTCCGTCGGGGAACCGGCGCAGGCGCTCGTGGCGGCGCCGCACGCTCGTGGGGAACCGGAAGGCGGCGGCGGCGTCCAGGGCCTCCCCCGACCGGATCGCTCGACCGATGTCCGGGAAGGGGAGCGAGTCCGCGAAGGCCTGGAAGCCGTCCGGGGCCGTGGCCGGGTGGTCACCGAGCAGCCGTCCCCGGCGGGGCGCTCCTCCGGCGGCTGCTCGTAGCCGAGCTGGTGCAGCCAGGTGGGGGTCCGTGATCCACGACCCATCGCATCGACCACCAGGGCGTCGTCGAGCGCCTCCCCGGCACTGCCATCGGCACGTCGCAGTACCCGCACGCCCGTGACACGCCGGCGGTCCGGGGTCGTCGCGAGCCCGAGGACATCGCACGCGGGCGCGAAGGTCACGTTCGGCAGCTCCCGGACCCGGGCGCGGATGGCCACTTCGAGGCGTGGCCGGCTGACGCTCACCGTGCACAGGTCCGCGTGCGCCCGGGCGAACCGGTGCCCGCTCAGGTGCAACCGCGCATCACCCAGGAGGTCACCGGACGGGGCGCCAGCGTCGACGAGCTGCCCGGTCAGCCCCGGGAACAGCTCCTCCAGGAGCTGCCGGCCGCGGGGCAACAGCGCGTGGATGTGGCGCCCCTGCGGCACCCCCCGTCGGGGGTCACCGGGGTCCTGGTGCGCCAGCTCGTCGCGGTCGAGCACACGGACGTCGAGGTAGCGCTCCGCCAGCACGCGGGCCGCGAGCAGCCCGCCGATCCCGCCGCCGACCACCACGGCCCGTGCATCCCCGCTCCCCTCCATCGCTGCCTCCTCGACGCTCCTGAGGAGGCTGCCCGCCAGGACCACTCGTCCACCAGACCGATCACTGCTCGGTCCTGCTCACCTCTGCTCACCGCACCTGCCCGCCGGCGCCGTACACCTCCCGGTCCCACAGCCACGTCACGACCCGCTCGGTGCCCTGGGTCAGGTGACGGCGGTAGGTGCTGAACGGCAGGCCGAGACGCATGGCGGCCGCTTCCTGCGTCGGAGCGGGGTCGACGTAGGTCCGCTCGACGGCCCGCAGCAGCTTGTCGTCGCGCGGGTGCTGCCGCAGCGTCTCGATCGCACGCCGCAGCAAGGTCTCCAACGTCGCCGCGCTCGGCCCCTGGTCGCCGGCCTCCTCCTGCAGGAGTCGGGTGCCGAGCAGGGGATTGCGAGCGAGCAGGTCGGCGCGGGCCAGGTCGCGCAGTGCCTGGCGGACGGCAGCGGTGAACTCCGCCTGCGACAGCACCTGGGGCTCCGGGTCCGGATCGAGCTGCAGCGTCGGATCCTTGGCGAGGGACCGCTCGATCCAGAGGTCGATCAGGTCGTCGACGGGACGCTCCCGGAAGTCGTGCGCGAACGCCCCGTAGCGGCGGCCCGCCAGCTCGACGTCCGCCTCCGCCACCCGGTGGAGATCGGCGAGGGCGAAGAAGTCGTCCCACGCGTCGGGCTCGTGCATCGTCAGGTAGTCCCATGCCAGGTTGCGGGTCGCGAGCTGCCGCTGGAGTGTGACGATCGGCACCGCGTTCAGCGTCGGGGAGGGGCCCTGGTAGGCGTCGCGGTCGACGACGAACCGCGTCTGGGTCACGACCTCACCTGGCCTCGGCGGGCGGTGCGCCTGGGCGTGCTCCCAGACCACCTGCGCCACCGGATCGGCGGTACGGTCGTCCTCGGCGGCCGCCGTGAGATCCAGGAGACCGATCACGCCCCGGACCCGGTCGGTCTCGTCCCGCAGGACGGCGAAGCCCTCGGGCTGCGCAGCCCACCAGCGCGCGGCGATGCGGGCCGCGTCCCGCCCTTCGGCGGCGGCGATGAGGTCGAGCACGTCGCCCCGGTCGTCCGGGCCCGCGGGCTCCGGATGCTGCTGCCCCCACGCCTCCCAGTCGATCGGCGAGAGGACGCCGGGGATGGTGCGGAACAGGTACTTCAGGTCGGAGATGGCGCGCTGCTGCTCACGGCCCCGGAGGGCGCGGAGACGACCGCGGACATGGTCGGCCACGCGACGGAAGATGCGGGTGTACTCCGCGGCATCGCGCCATCGCAGGTCCGCGTCGAGCACGTCACGCGCCAGGTCGTGCGGGAACACCCCGTCGGGGCCGACCTCGACGAACGACAGGTCCTCCAGCCAGGCGAACCGCTCGTGCGCCTCCTCCGCCGAGGCGTCGGGTCCCAACACCTCCCGCAGGAGCGCCTCGGTGGTCACCCGCGCCTGGGCGCACGCCGCCAGCACGGTCCGCTGGCGCGCGTCGGGTACGAGGTCGACGAACCCACGGACCAGGTCACCGACGAGGTCCGGGCGCAGCGCACCACGCCCGACCTCACCGCCCCGGACCACGACGTCGGTGCACAGGGACAGCCCCAACGGATGCCCGTGCGTGAGCTCGATCAACCCGTCGTGCAGCGCCGGCTCGACCCCACACACCGCGAGGTACTCGCGGCTGTCGTCAGGGCCGAGGTTCCGCAGCGACACCGCCCGGAAGAGGTCACGCCACGCCGGATCCGACCGCCAGCCGGGGCCGGGGGCCGTCCGTCCCGCGAGGACCGTCAGCGCACCGAGCGGCAACCGCGGCAGGAGACGCTCACGGAGGTAGTCGTCGACCGGTGCCAGGCGTTCGTAGGCATCGAGCAGCAGCACGAGCGGTGCGGCCACACCCTCGATCGGCCCGTCGTCCGGCACCTCGATGATCTGCCGCATCGCGTCCAGGACCGCACGGGGCGCAGCGACCAGCTCCCGACCGTCGAGGCGGACCACGGTCGCATCCTCCGCAGCCGCGATCGCCGCGAACGCGTCCAGCAGGCTCGTCTTCCCGATACCGCCCGGCCCGTGCAGGTGCAGGACGGCGACGTCACCCGTCCCTGCCGCGAGCGAGGCGCGGAAGAGCTCGAGTTCCGCATGCCGCCCTACGAACCGCCGCCGCCGCTGCGAGCGCAGCACGTCCCCGAGCGTGATCGGGCCGGTGCGGGGCGAGGACATCACGACCGAGCGTAACGAGCCGCGGGTGGCCGGGTCGTCGAGGTCGGCCGATCCTCGCCGTGGAACACGATCGATCGCGGCGCGTCGGAAGGTTCTCGGAAGGGTCTCGTGCAGGCTCCGCGACGCTTGACACCCGACCACCGCACCCATCCGGAAGAAGAACGTCATGATGATGCGCGACACCGTTCGTCGCCGCTCGGCCCGCCTCGTGGCGGCCACCGCCGCCCTGCTGCTGGTCGCGACCCTCGCCGCACCGGCGTTCGCGCACGATGATGTCGCACGCGAACCGGCCCAACGAGGACCAGCCATCGGCCGTTCCGCACCCGGTCTCGGGGCCGAACTCGCCCGGGTCCGTGCCGCGACCGCGAGGTACCACGACGTCGAGATGGCGCTCGCCGACGGGTACGCCCCCGCCAGCCCGTGCGTGGAGGACGCCGGCGGCGCCGGCGCGATGGGGTACCACTACGTCAACGTCGGCTTGGTCGGGCAGCTCGACCCGGCCCAGCCGCAGGCGCTGCTCTACCACCCCGCACCCAACGGTCGGCTCCGGCTGGTCGGGGTCGAGTACCTGAGCCCGATCGGCGGTGAGCTGTTCGGGCAGCGTTTCGCGGACGCCAGCCCACTCGGACCCGAGACCGCGCTCCACGTCTGGTTGTGGCAGGCCAACCCCGCCGGCATGTTCGCGGCGTACAACCCGAACCTCAGCTGCCCGTCGGCATGAGGTGACGGGTCGGTGAGCACGCCCCCGAGCGGCACCGGGGCCGCTGGTGCGAGCGGCCCGGTGTAGCCTCCCGCGTCTTCGGGAGACGGGTGTCGCGTGCCGCTGGACCACCTGCCGCAGACGCGGTTCGCGCCGACGCGAGGCGCTCGGCTCGCCTACCAGGTCTTCGGCGATGGCGACCACACCGTGGTCGCCATCCCACCCACCGCGCAGAACATCGAGCTGTCCTGGGAACAGCCGGCGGTGCGCGCCATGCTGGAGCGCTTCGCCTCCTTCAGCCGCTACCTCCACTTCGACAAGCGCGGGACGGGCTGCTCCGACCGCAGCGGTCGCATCGCCGACCTCGATGAGCGGGTGGACGACCTTCGGGCCGTGATGGACGACGCCGGGATCGAGCACGCCCACCTGTTCGGCAACTCCGAGGGTGGACCGATGTCCCTGCTGTTCGCCGCCACCTACCCGGAGCGGGTCGACAGCCTGATCCTGTTCGGGACCGGCGCGACCCTGCTGCCGCCGGACCTCGGCGCGGCGCAGCTCGCCGAGCAACGCGCCGGGGCGGTGCGATACGCCGCGCGCTGGGGCACCGAGGACTCGCCGGTCGCGGCCGGCATGGCGCCGACGCTCACCGCCCAGGACCCCACCTTCCCGGCCTGGCACCGTCGCTACGAGCGCTACGCCGCCAGCCAGGACTCGCTGCTCGAACTGCTCGAGCTCTCCTTCACCGTGGACGTACGCGCCGTCGTGCCGTCGATCCAGCACCCCGTGCTGGTGATCCACCGCACCGACGATCGGGTCATCCCCGTCGCCCGCGCCCGGGAACTGGTTGCGCTCCTACCCAACGGCAGGTTCTTCGAGCAGCCCGGCGAGGATCACTTCTCGTACGCCGGGGACGTCGACGGGTGGATGGACGAGTTCGAGCGCTTCGTGACCGGGACCGTGCGGTCGCAGCCGGTTGTCGCCGGACGACGACCGACCGTGCGCATCACCACCCTCGGGCGGTTCGCCGTCACGGTGGACGGCCAGGAGGTGTCGGCCGCCGCGTGGGGCTCCCGGCGCGCTCGCCAGCTGTGCAAGCGGCTCGTCGCCGCTCGGGGGTGGCCGGTGACCCGGGATGAACTCTTCGATCTGCTGTGGCCGGAGGAGACCGACCGCAGCCGGCTCGGTGCCAGGCTCTCGGTCCAGCTCTCCGGGGTCCGCCGGGTGCTCCGGGGGGGCGTGATCGCCGATCGGCAGAGCGTGCGGCTGGACCTGCACGAGGTCGACACCGACCTCGAGGCGCTGTTCCGCGCGGAGGGCGACGCGGCGATCGTCGCCGCCCACCCCGGCGCGTTCCTCCCCGACGATGTGTACGAGACCTGGACCGAGGGCACCAGGGCGGAGGCCCAGGCCCGCTTCGTCCCGAGCGCCCGTCGCGAGGCGCGCCGGCTGCTGGACGGCGACCAGCCGCAGGCGGCCGTCCGATTGGCGCTCCGACTCCGCGAGATCGACGGCTACGACGAGGAGGCCCACCGGCTGCTGATCACCGCGCTCGACCGGGCAGGTGCGGCCACCGAAGCCGAGCGTGCCCGGGCCACCTACCGTGCCGCGATGCAGGAACTCGGCGTACGCGTGGACGCGCCCGACAGCTCCAGCGCGCCCGGGTCGGCCCGCCGGAAGGTTCCCTGAAGGGCGCTGGGCAGACTCACCGGCATGTCCACCACCACGCCCGCCCGAGCTCCCGAGGTGATCCCACCCGGCTCGGGACACCACCTGCACTTCCTGAACCACCTCGCGACCGTGAAGGTCCGCGGCGGCGAGGACGGAGCACTCAGCGTCGTCGAGTTCGCCGCCCCCCGGGGGCTCGGCCCACCACTCCACCGTCACGACGACGAGGACGAACTGTTCGTCGTACTCGCCGGTGAGGTCGCCTTCCATTGCGGTGACGAGCGTCTGGTGACCGGCGCGGGTGGGGTGGCCTTCCTCCCCCACGGCGTGCCCCACACCTTCCAGGTGCACTCCGACATCGCGAGCTTCGTGTGCGTCACCGGCTCGCGTGTCCGGGCCCCCCGGTTCGACCGGATGGTCGCGGCGCTCGGGACCCCCACCGCGACGGCGACCCTTCCCGAGCCGGGCCCGATCGACCCCGGTCGGGTCGCCGACATCTGCCTCGACCACGGCATCCAGGTACTCGGGCCACCGCCGGCGCCCCTCGACTGATCGACGACCTCGTTCGTCGCTCAGGGCCAGACCTCGCGCCCCTCCGGGTCCGTGAGGCGGACGGAGCGCAGCCACCGGTCGCTGGTCGGCGTCACGTCAGACTGCCGGCTTCTCCCGTGCGTGGCGGGACCGGACGAACGCCGGGGTCGCGTCAGGGCGCGGCTCCCGAGGTCACCAGCTCACGACCGGGGCCTGCCTTGACCAGTTCCGCTCCTCGAGTTCGTCGAGGAGGAACACAGCGAGGTCGCGGCGCCCGAGAGCCGTCCCGGTCTCCCCGCCGACGTGCGCCGCGACCCGGACCCGGCCGCGGAGCTGCCCGTCGGTGAGTCGTGGGACCCGGACCACGGTCCAGTCACGTTGCCTTGCGGCGATCGCCGCGACGGCGGTCTGCCCATCCTCCAGGATCGCCGGCTGAGCCAGCCGCATGACGCCACGGATGGCGCGATCGGCCACCCCGGGCTGGTCTCCCGGGACCCGCACCCCCGCACCGGTGAGGAAGACGAGCCGGCCACCGCCGTGTCGTTCCATCGCGGGGAGCAGCTCGCGCATCACCTGCCCGCGCAGATCCTTCGGCCCGCCCTTGACCGGTCCGGTCACGTCGACGACCGCATCGACCCCGGTGAGCAGCCCCTCGAGCGCCCGCGGGTCCACCGCGTCCCCTTCGACGACCTCGAGCCGGCCGTGGCCCACCGGCAGCAGCCGCTGCGCCTTCACACGGTCGCGGGCGAGGACCCGGAGCCGATGTCCACGCTGCAGCGCACCGTCGACGAACGGCACGCCCGTCCGCCCCGTCCCACCGAGTACGGCGACCTGCACCCGCGAACCTCCTGTACGCGTCCGGACTACCTTGTCAATGAGGTTGACGGTAGCGCAGCAGCGGCCTCACCGTCAATCTGGTTGACGAACGACGACGCCGAGGAGATGCCGTGAGCGGACCTCGCCCTGCATCGCTCCCACCCGGGCGCCTGGCGGCCGAGCTGTTGGCCGCGAGCGCCTGGTTCGACGGTGCGCTGCTCGCTCGACTCGCGCAGCGGGGCTGGCCCGAGCTGTCCCCGACCCGCTCGCGCGCCTTCCTCGCGCTCTCTCGCGGCCCGATCCTGGTCAGCCAGCTCGCCGGGGAACTGGACGTGTCACGTCAGGCCGTGCACAAGTTGCTCGACGGCCTCCAGCGCGACGGACTCGTCGAGCGACGGCCCGACGAGCGGGACCGACGCGCGCAGCGGGTCGTGCTCACCGACCGGGGGCTCGCTCTGGCACGCGACGCCGGCGGCATCCTGGTCGAGCTCGAGGACGAACTCGCTCGCCGCATCGGCGCTCCACACGTCCGAGCACTGCGTGCCGCGCTCGCGCACGACCGCGGACCCACCCCCACCGACGCCGGACCGTCGCCCGCGCCGGGGTGAGCAGCGACGCGCGCTCAGCGACGGGACGACACGTCGGATCCGGTCCGGGCGTCGATGGCGACGCCCACCAGCAGCCCGACGGCGGCGCCGACCAACGGGACCCACCACCCGTTCGTGAACAGCATCGGCCCGACGACGATGCCGAGCGCCGCCCCTGCCGTGATCCCGAGACCTGCCCCGACGTTCCTCACGGTGCTCCTCGTCCACGGGGTGCCACCTCCGAGCGAACCAGACGGCACGTGCTAGGCAGCAGGGGCGACCGACCCGCCGGCGCAAGTAGGCTCCCCGGGCTTCGACAGGGGACCCCGTGAGCGCAGCCGACCCACCCACCTCGCACCCGCAAGGGCGTGATCGGCTGGTCTGGTTCGACGTCTCCGCGGGCGCCGCCGGCGACATGCTGTGCGGGGCGCTCGTCGGCGCTGGCGTGCCGCTCGCGGTCCTGCAGGACGCTGTCGACGCGGTCGTTCCCGGCCTCGTCCGCTGGGAGCGAGCCGACGTGCGCCGCGCAGGTCTGATGGCGACCGCGGTGACCGCGCACATCGACCCCGACGACGCAGCCGAGCGCGCCTGGGGCCACATCCGCGACCTGCTCGCCGGCGCCGGGCTGCCCCCGCCCGTCCGCGGCGCGGCAGCCGCCGTCTTCACCCGCCTGGCCGAGGTCGAGGCCGCGGTCCACGGGGGCGCGGTCGACGACGTCCACCTCCACGAGGTCGGCGGGCTCGACGCCATCGGGGACGTGGTCGGGGTCGCCGCCGGCCTGCACCACCTCGGCGTCACCGAGGTGGTTGCCGGCCCGCTCGCGGTGGGCAGCGGGGCGGTCCGTACGGCGCACGGCGTGCTGTCGGTCCCCGTGCCCGCGGTGGTGGGGCTCTGCGCGGGCTGGCGGATCGAGGCCGGAGGGATGGGCGAGCTCACGACGCCCACCGGCGCGGCGCTGGTCACGACCCTGGCCCGGGCGTGCGCGCCGTTGCCGGCCATGACGCTCGAGGCCAGCGGGGTCGGCGCCGGCCGCCGCGAGACCTCCGAGCGCGCCAACGTGGTCCGGGCCCTCGTCGGGACGGCAGCGCCCACCTCCGAGGCCGGGACCGCACCGGACCCGACCGAGGTCGTCGTCGGGGCCACCGTCGACGACCTCGGCCCACGCCGGTGACCGGGGGTGCTCCAGGCGCTGCTGGACGCCGGCGGCGCCGGCGACACCTTTCCCGGGCGGGTGCCCCCGGCGCTGCGAGGCCACGGAGGAGCAGGCCACCGCCTACCGTCGCAACCTCGTGTTCGAGATGGCCCGGATGGCGACCGAGGACGGGCTGACGATGACCCTGCACCCCGGGGTGCGGCGCCACCACCACCGCCCCTCCTGCGTGGCGTTCGGTGGGGACACCGGGCCCGACGGCCGCGCGGACCACGCCGAGCCGCAACTCGGCGCCGACGTCGTGACGTCCGTCGCCGATCGGGCCCGTGGTCTGGGGGCCCGATGACCGACGCGACCCGCTGCCCCGCCGCGGTCGTCCTCGGCCTGGACGCCGGCACCACCGGCACCAAGGTGGTCGCCTTCGGGCTCGACCACCCCTGGCGCCGGGTGACGATCCGCGAGTACCCGTTGCTCCAGCCCGAACCGGGGCAGCAGGTCCAGGATCCCACCGTGGTCCTGGATGCCATCGTCGGCGCACTGGCGACCTGCGTCGCCGCCTGTGGCGACGCCGAGGTGGTGGGGCTCGCGGTGGGCACCGCGATGCACGGTCTGGTCGGGCTCGACCGGTACCGCCGGCCGGTGACGCCGCTGGTGACCTGGGCCGACGACCGCGCCGCGAAGGAGGCCCGATCGCTGCGCGCGAACCCCGTCGGCCGCTCCCTGCACCAGCGCACCGGCACCCCGATCCACCCGATGTCGCCCCTGACGAAGCTCATGTGGGTCGCCCGCCACGAACCGGAGCTGGCGGCCGAGGTCCGCTGGTGGCTCGGGATGAAGGACCTCGTCCTGCTGGCACTGACCGGCGAGCTCGTCACCGAGCGCTCCTCCGCGTCCGGTTCGGGCCTGCTCGAACTGGCGACGGGGACGTGGGATGCCACGGCGCTGGAGCTGGCCTGCATCGACGCCGAGCAACTGCCGCCGGTCGAGGCGCCCACCGCGACCCGCCCGCTCACCGCCGAGATGGCGGCGCGCACGGGCCTGCCCGTCGGGCTGCCGGTGGTGCTCGGCGCCGCGGACGGCCCCCTCGGCAATCTCGGCACCGGGGCCGTCCGCCCCGGTCAGGTCGGCCTGTCGCTCGGGACCAGTGGGGCGGCGCGGGCGATGGTGCCGCGCCCGCCCACCGAGCTCCACGACGCGCTGTTCTGCTACGCGCTCACCGAGGATGCGTACGTGGTCGGCGGCGCGGTGAGCAACGGGGGCATCGTCGTGCGCTGGGCCGGCGACTCCCTCGCCCCGGACGTGAAGGCCACGCCCCTCCAGCACCGGGATGCCGCGCTGCTCGAGCTCGCCGCGACGGCCCCGGCCGGGAGCGACGGGCTCATCATGCTCCCCTACCTGCTCGCGGAGCGCGCTCCGCTGTGGGACCCCGACCTGCCCGGCGCGTACCTGGGGCTCCGCCGCCGCCACACCCGGGCGCACCTGCTCCGAGCCGCCGTGGAGGGTGTCAGCCTGCAGCTGTCGACCATCGTCGACCAGCTCGAGCTTCTCGAACCCGTGACCGAGGTCCGCGTGACCGGCGGCGCGTTCCGCTCCACCCTGTGGCGGGAGGTGCTGGCCGGGGCACTCGGGCGCCCGATCACGGTCGTCGGGCAGGCCGAGGGTTCCGCGCTCGGCGCCGCGGCGCTCGGCCTCGTCGCGCTCGACCGGGCCACGGACCTGCCGGCGGCGCTGGCCGCGCTCGCGCCCCCCGACCACGCCGCGGACGAGACCACCGAGCCGGACCCGGCGCTGGTGGCCGCCTACGACCACACGCGCCGGTCGATCGCGACGACCGTCGAGCAGCTCGACGCGGTCGCCCGACTGTTCGCCGCCGCGCCCTCCCACCTCCCGCTCTCCACGACCACCTCGGCGACCGTCCCGGGGACCTGAGCGCCCCGCTCGACGAGGAGGTCGACGTCGTGCTGCTCGATCGGGAGGTCACGGCGCGGCTCGACGGTGACTCCGACGCCGACCTCGACCGCTCCGAACGGCTGTCGTCCGACGAGTTGCTGGCGGCCGCGCACGCGGCGCGCACCGCTGCGAGCCCTGACCGGCCTGAAGGTCGGGCAACCGCACGGGGGCGACGCCTACCTTGCCGGGGGGTATCGGATCCCGGAACGAGGTCGGCGAGTGACCGCCGCAGCAACCGCGTACGTCGTCGACGGCGTGCGCACGCCCATCGGCCGGTACGGCGGCGCCCTGGCCGCGGTGCGCCCGGACGACCTCGCCGCGCACGTGATCCGGACCGTCGTGGGTCGCCAGCCGGGGGTCGACTGGGGGCGCCTCGACGACGTCCTGCTCGGGTGCGCGAACCAGGCCGGGGAGGACAACCGCAACGTGGCGCGCATGGCGGCGCTGCTTGCCGGCCTGCCGGTGGACGTCCCCGGCGTCACCGTCAACCGGCTGTGCGGCTCCGGACTCGACGCCGTCGCGCACGGCGCACGGATGATCCGCTCGGGCGAGGCGGACCTGGTGCTCGCCGGCGGTGTCGAGAGCATGACCCGGGCGCCGTTCGTGCTGCCGAAGACGCCATCGGCCTGGGGCCGTCAGAGCGAGGTGCACGACACCACGCTCGGGTGGCGGTTCGTGAACCCGGCGATGGCCGAGCGCTACGGCGTCGATGCGATGCCCGAGACCGCGCAGCACCTCGCCGGCGAGCTCGGCATCACGCGTGAGGACCAGGACGCGTTCGCGTTCCGGTCGCAGCTACGCGCCGCACGGGCGATCACCGACGGGCGCCTGGCCGCGGAGATCGTGCCGGTGGCCGTGCCACGGCGGCAGGGTGCTCCGGTCGTCGTCGACCGTGACGAACACCCTCGCGAGACCGGCCTCGCCGCGCTCGCCGCCCTGAAGCCGATCGTCCACGGAGGCTCCATCACGGCGGGCAACGCCTCCGGCATCAACGATGGTGCCGCAGTCCTCCTCCTCGCGTCGGCGAGCGCCCTCGAGGAGCACGGTCTGGAGCCGATCGCTCGCGCCACCGGTGCGGCGGTCGCGGGCGTGCCGCCCCGGGTGATGGGCATCGGCCCCGTCCCGGCGACGCGGAAGCTGCTGGCGCGTCATGCGCTCACGCTCGGCGACATCGACGTCCTGGAGCTCAACGAGGCCTTCGCGGCACAGGTCCTCGCGGTCACCCGCACGCTCGGGCTGCCCGACGACGCGGAGCACGTCAACCCGAACGGCGGGGCGATCGCGCTCGGTCATCCGCTCGGCGCGAGTGGCGCGCGCCTCGCGTTGACCGCAGCGATCGAACTGCACCGCCGCGGCGCCCGCCGCGCGCTCGCGACGATGTGCGTCGGTGTGGGCCAGGGCGTGTCGCTGCTGCTGGAGGGAGTCTGACCGTGGCCACGAGGAGGAGGGGCGGGTCGACGGAGCAGGTGCTCGTCGCTGGCGCCGGCGCGATGGGATCGCAGATCGCCGTGGTGTGTGCGCTGGCGGGTCTCGAGGTGGGCCTCTACGACGTCGACCCCGCCATGCTCACCCGGGCGGACCGCGAACTGCGCGATCGGATGTCCAAGCAGATCGCGAAGGGCCGACGCACCGCCGCGGAGGTGGACGACGCGTTCGCCCGGCTCCGCATGGACACCGCGCTGTCGGCGCTGACCGGCGTCGACCTGGTCATCGAGGCAGTGGTCGAGAAGCTGGAGGTCAAGCGGGCGCTGTTCGCCGAACTCGACCAGCGCTGCCCACCAGGGACGATCCTCGCGAGCAACTCGTCGAGCTTCGTGCCGTCGCAGATGGCCCACGCGACCGCGCGTCCGGACCGGTTCGTCAACCTCCACTTCTTCAATCCCGCGCTCGTGATGCGCTGCGTCGAGGTCGTGCGCGGTCCGGAGACCTCCGACGCGACCGTCGAGGCGGCGATCGATCTGGTCGAGCGGATCGGCAAGCTGCCGGTCGTGCTCGACAGGGAGATCCCGGGGTTCGTCGCCAACCGGATCCTCAACGCCGTACGCGACGAGGCGATCGGGCTGCTCGAGGGCGGCTACGCGTCGATCGAGGCGATCGACACCGCGTGCCGCACGGCCCTCGGCTACCCGATGGGCCCGTTCGAGCTCATGGATCTGACCGGTATCGACATCGGGTACCTGACCAAGCAGGCCCGGTTCGAGGAGACCGGCGACCCCGCCGACGCCCCGTCCGCGACGGTGCGGGCGAAGGTCGAAGCGGGCCACCTCGGCCGCAAGACCGGCCGGGGCTTCTACACCTACGACGAGCACGGCAACCGGACCCGGCCGACCTGAGGGCGGCTGACCTCGACGTGCGCCCGGCGAGGTCGCAGCCCGCGGCCCGACGTCGAGCGGTTGACAGCGACGCCGAGCTCCCGGATGGTGGCACCGCAACGTCACGCGGTCGTCGCCGTGGGGAAGCTCGACGTCGTAGCCGGCCAGGGGTGCCGCGGAGACGTCTGGACGAGCACGTCCGCTCACGGCACCGGCCGCCCGCACTCGACCCGTGAGGAGACGCCCATGCGAGGCAAGGCACACGGCGCGGAGCCGCGAGGACTGCTCGAGGCCCGCAACGACCGCAACCGTGAGGGCCGGTTCGGCTACATGTTCAAGCGGTCGAAGCCGTTCGAGCCGCCTGATGAGCTCCTCCGCCAACTCGGCGAGCAGATGCGCGAACCGGACGGCGCCAACCTCGATTCGCCGATCCCCGCCGGGTTCACGTTCTTCGGTCAGTTCATCGACCACGACGTGACCTTCGACATGACCCCGCTCGGGGAGCAGAAGGACGATCCGGAGGCCACCAAGAACTTCCGTAGCGCCCAGCTCGATCTCGACTCGGTCTACCTGCGGGGCCCGGACCACGACGGGCACCTCTACGACCCGGCCGATCCCGCCAAGCTCAAGATCGGCTCGTCGGCGACCCACGACGACCTGCCGCGCGACAGCGACGGCACGACGGCGCTGATCGGTGACGAGCGCAACGACGAGAACCTGATGATCACCCAGGTCCACCTCGCCGTGCTGAAGTTCCACAACGCGACCGTCGACCACCTGCGTGCGCAGAACACGGCCGCCAACGAGGTGTTCGCCGAAGCGCAGCGCCTCACCCGCTGGCACTACCAGTGGGTGGTGGTCAACGACTTCCTGCGCCGCGTCATCGGGCAGACGATGCTCGACCAGCTCATCCAACAGCAGGGCAACGGGCGCTGGAAGATCACGACCAAGCACTACCAGTCCGGCAACCCCAATCGACCGATGATGCCGGTCGAGTACGCCGCGGCCGCCTTCCGGTTCGGTCACAGCATGTTGCGGGCGGGCTACCGGATGAACGGCAACACGTCTGCCAGGCTGTTCGAGGCGTCACCGAACGACACCAACCTCAACGGCTTCCGGGCCCTGCCGGCCGCGCTCGTGGTCGACTGGTCACGCTTCTTCGAGGTGCCCGGCCAGAACCCACCCCAGATGGCACGCAAGATCGACGCGCTGCTGCCATCGCCCGTCTTCTCGCTGCCCGAGTCGGTCGTGCCACCCACGAGCGACCCGGCGGCGCGCGTCGGGTCGCTCGCCGACCGCAACCTGTTGCGTGGCAAGCAGGTCAAGCTCCCGTCAGGACAGGAGGTCGCCAAGGCCCTCGGAGAGACCCCGCTGAGCAACCAGCAGCTCGAGGTCCCCGACGACCCGCGCTGGCAGGGCCAGGCACCGCTGTGGTACTACCTGCTCAAGGAGTCGGACCTCGTGGCTGGGGGCGACCACCTCGGCCCGGTCGGCGGCCGCCTCGTCGGCGAGGTCATCCTCGGACTGCTCGAACGCGACAAGGACTCCTACCTGCACAACAGCAACCAGAACCCGCCGTTCACACCCGACGCGCCGTTCACGGCCACGCCCGGCCAGTTCACCATGGTGGACTTCCTCACGTTCGCTCAGGTGGTCTGAGCTCGATCCGCCGTCCGACAAGGGGTCACCGTGACCGACGCGCTCGACCATGCCGCGGAGCCCCGGCACCGTCGAGCAGCGGACCCCGGAGTGCCACCCCGCCCCACCGACGTCCTCGGGGCCCCGGGGATCCCGCCGGCGGGCCTCACCCGTCTCGCGGTCCTCGGGCGCAGTCTGCTCGCGCGGCTGCACCGGGGGTCGGCGCCGCCTCCCAGTCGGATCCTGGAGGCCGCCCTGGGCGGGCTGCAGCCGGCGGTGCTGGCGGCGCTGTGCCACCTCGACATCCCCGACCGGATCACCGGACCGGTCCCCCTCGCCGAGCTCGCGGATGCCCTCGACGTCGATACCGACCGCCTCGAACGGCTGCTGCGGTTCGCGCACGTGCACGGGTGGGTCCGGCTCGATCGGCGAGGCCAGGTCCGGCCGACCCGCTGCACCGCCTTCCTGCGCCGCGATCACCCGGGCGGGTGGCGCGCCTGGGCGGTGTTCGCTGCCGGTTCGGAGGTGACCGCGGCGCTCGGAGAACTGCCTGCGGCCCTCGCGACCACCGGCGATGCGTTCCGAACCGCCAACCAGCAGCCGTTCTTCGCCTGGATGGCCGCGCACCCGAGCGCCCACGCCCGCTTCGACGCGGCGATGGCCGCCGGCGCCCGGATGCACGGGCTGCTGCTCGCGCACCGTCTGGACTGGTCCGCGCGGCGGCGGGTCTGCGACATCGGCGGTGGTGACGGCACCCTGCTCGCCACGCTCACGGCACACCATCGCCACCTCGAGGGTGTCGTCCTCGAGCTGCCCGAGGTCGTCGCCCGCATGCCCGATCGTGCGCGGGTCGCCGGGATGGTCGGCGACGCGTTCGACACGGTCCCCCACGGGTTCGACACCTACCTGCTGGTCAACGTCGTCCACGACTGGGACGACCGCCAGGCACGTCGGCTGCTCGGCCGGGTCGCCGAGGCAGCCCGAGCATCCGGCGCGACGGCTCCCCCGGTCCAGGTCGTCGTGGTCGAGAGCCGCGCACGCCGCCGACCGGTGGAGGACATCGCGCTGTCGGCGGACACGCTGATGCTCGCGCTGACCCCTGGTGGACGCGAACGCACCGTCGACGAGCTCGCGGCGCTCGGCCGCGCCGCCGGACTGCGATGCCGTCGATGGTTCGCGCTGCCGTCGGGTGACGTGGCCGTCGTGTTCGCAACCGCGGTGGATCAGACGGCGTCCCGTCCCGGAAGCAGCGAACGCCGGTGACCCGGGCGGACGGAAGCTCCGTTGGGAGAGGGTCGGTCACGGATCTGTCATGCCGCCCTGAGGGAGGCCGTCGTGGTCGATCGCCCGGAGACGCGACGCCAGGCGGTGACGCTACGGTCCCGCGCGGGTCGCGCAGGGGAACCATGGCCTGGGTGGAACTGGTTCGCCGCACGCACGCCAACGACTTCGACGGCACCGCCGCCCTGGCTCTGCACGATCTGCTCGGTCATCTCGAGCAGACGCGTCGGTTCGCGCCTCGGAGGCACACCGGCGTCGTCCACGCCGACCTCCTCGGGGGCGAGCGTAGGGGAGAGGCTGCGCGCCTTCGCCTGGATGGCGTCGGCTCCGGTCACCTACAGTCAGCTGCACGGCACGGGTGGAGCGCAGGTGTACGCACGGGTCCTCGTCGGGACGGACGGTTCGCCCCGCGCCCAGCAGGCCGTGCCGATCGCAACCGATGCAGCGACGGCGTTCGGCTGTCCGGTCGAGTGCGTCCACGTCCGGGCCGACGAGGATCCGGCTGACCTCGATCTCGGGGATGCGCAGACACTCGTCGCGGACGATCCAGCGAGCGGGCTGGTCGCGCGCGCCACCGGTACCGACCCGCCCGGCCTGCTGTGCCTCGCCACCCGGGGGCGCAGCGCGCTGGGTGAGGCCGTGTTCGGCAGTGTCACCTCACGGGTCCTCAGAGAACTCCGTGGGCCGATGCTGGTGGTCGGCCCGTTGGTGCGTCGGCCGGCCCGGCCGTGGCGGCGGATGCTCGTCTGTCTCGATGGGTCGGACACCGCCGCGGAGATCTTGCCGGTGGCGTCCGCGTGGGCGCGCCACCTCGACCTCGATCTGGAGTTGCTGCACGTGGCCTACCCGCTGGGCGACCCACGCACGGGCGAGTTCCTCATCCCCGAGGAGGAAGAGGCCGCTACCGAGCAGTTGCGTGCGGCAGCCGAAGAGCTGGCGGAAGCCGGCATCCGGGTCAGGTGGTCGGTCGTCGAACATGCACACCTTGCCGCGGGCATCGCCACGACCGCCGCTCGTGGGGCGTGGTCGCTCGTCGCGCTGGCCACCCACGGCCGGACCGGACTCGCGCGGCTGATCGCCGGCAGCGTCGCCCTCGACGTCGTTAGGCGCGCGACCGTCCCGGTCCTGACGTTGCGTCCCGAGCAGCTGCGCTGAACCGTCGATCGGCAGCTCTGCGGCGGCAAGGCCGCGGCGCCAGGCCTTCCAGATGAGCCGAATAGGCTGCGGAACCCGACCGTCGACCGGACCGCTCGGAGCCGTGGATGCAGGTCAGCCTGGGTGTCGACTCCCTGCTGCTCGTAGGGGCGGTGCTCGCGTTGGCCGCGGTGTTCGTCTCCGCGCTGGTCACCCGCCGGTCGCGTCGGTTCCGGGTCCCTGGCGCGCTGCTGTTCCTCGCGCTCGGGATGCTCTTCGGTGATGACGGTTTCAACCTCATCAGCCTGGACGACGCGGAGCTGGTCCAGAACGTCGGTGTCGTCGCGCTGCTGTTCATCATGCTCGAGGGTGGGCTGACCACCAAGCCCACCGACCTCAAGCTCGCTGCCCTCCCCGGCATCCTGCTCGCCACCGTCGGTGTCGTGCTGACCGCTGGGGTGACCGCCGCCGGCGTGTGGCTGCTGCTCGACGTCGACCTCGTCACGGCCGGGCTCATCGGCGCCGTGGTCGGTTCGACCGACGCGGCCGCGGTGTTCTCGATGATGCGCACAACGCCGCTGCCTCGGCGGACCGCCGCGCTGCTGCGGGTCGAATCCGGATCCAACGACCCGATCGCGGTCATGCTCACCGTCGGGCTCATCGCCACCTACGCCCAGGGCGCCAGCGCCGGCCAGTGGGTCGGGTTCGCCCTGCTGCAACTTCTCGGCGGCGGGATCGTGGGTGGTGCCGTGGGGATGGTCGCGGTCGTGCTGCTCCGCCGGATGCCCCTGACGGTCGAGGGGCTCTACCCCATCACGATCGCGGCCTTCGGCGCACTCGCCTACGGGCTGGCCGTCACCTTCGGTGCGTCCGGGTTCATCGCCGTCTACCTCACCGGCGTGCTGGTCGGTGCGCTGCTGCCACGACAGCGACGAGCCATCCTCGGCTTCCACGAAGCCCTCGCCAACGCCGCGGAGATCGGGCTGTTCCTGCTGCTCGGGCTGCTGGTGTTCCCCTCACAACTCCCGGCGGTCGCCATCCCTGCACTGCTCGCCGCGGCCGTGCTCACCTTCATCGCCCGCCCGTTCGCGGTGTGGACCTGCACGCTCGGGCAGGGCTACCGCTGGCGGGAACGCTCCGTGCTCACCATCGGCGGGCTCAAGGGGGCGGTCCCGATCGTGCTCGCGACCTTCCCACTCACCGCCGGGGTCACCGGTGCGGACCTGATCTTCGACGTCGTGTTCTTCGTCGTTCTCGTCTCCGTGCTCATCCAGGGCATCGCGCTGCTGCCGATGATCCGCCGGCTCGGACTCGCGACACCCCAACCAGCATGGGCGCCCGTCGCCGCAGCGATGCCACTGGACGGCATCGAGATCGACCTCGTCGAACTGCACGTCACCCCGGACATGGCCATCGGCGGACAACGCCTCGCCGACCTCGCCATCCCCGACGGGTCCATCGTCACCACCGTCGTCCGCCACAACGAGGTCATCGTTCCCAAGGGCGACACCGTGATCCGCACGGACGACGTCCTGCTCATCACCACCCAACGCACCCGAGATGCTCTCCAGCGCCTCACTGCCTGGGCACGCGGCGAACGCTGACGCGCTGGCGTCAGGTCCTGAGCGTCCTCCCGCGTCGGCACGGTCACGGTGCTGACGGTGGTCACGATCGGTCACGACCTTGCCACGCGCTCCGGGTTCTGGTGCCTTGATCGTCGCTGTTGCAGCAGCGCCGACCCGCAAGGAGCCTCGGCCTCGGACGTGGCGGGCCCGACCGGAGCGCTCGAACCCGACCTACGTCGACGTCGCAGGCGGGTGGGTCGGCACGATGCCCTCGACCCGGGTCCCGCCGCCAGGCCGGGACGACACGACCAGGCTCCCGCCGAGACCGCTGATGCGGTCGTCGAGACCCTCGAGCCCCCGCCCCCGGACGATGCGGTCCGGGTCGAACCCGATCCCGTCGTCGGCGACCCAGAACCGCAACACGCCAGCGTCCGCGGCGAGCCCGACCTCGACCCGGTCGGCGGCCGCGTGCGCGGTCGCGTTCCGGATCGACTCGAGGCAGGCGAAGTAGACGGCGGCCTCAACCGCCGGCGGGAAGCGTCCGAGCCCGCCGCCGTCGACCTCCACCGCCGTCGGCAGGCCACGCGTCGCCGCTCGGAGCGCGGCGACGAGACCGTCGCTCTCGAGGATCGGTGGCCGCAACCCATGCGCCAGCCGGCGCAGATCACGGACGGCCTCGTCCACCTCAGACGCCAGCTGCCCGCAACGCTGCCGGAGGTGGACGGCCTCGGCCACGTCATCGTGTCCGGCCAGCTCTGCGTCCAGCAGCCCCACCTGGAGCCGGAGTGCGACCAGCCGTGCCTGGGCCCCGTCGTGCAGGTCGCGTTCCAGGTCGCGACGGGCGCTGTCCTGCGCCTCGACGAGCCGCTGCCGGGACCGGCGCAGGGCCGTGACCTGCTCCCGCAGCTCGGCGGTCAGCAGGGCGTTGCGCAGCACGGCCCCGAGCATCCCCGTCACGTCGGCGACGAGGTCACCGGCATCCGGCGCGAGGTCGGCGATGCTGCGGGCGTGGAGGATGACCTCCCCGACCTGCTCGCCGTCGTGCAGCACCGGGGCGCTCAGCGCCACCGGTACGTCGGCCGCACCCGCCACGGCGAGCTGCTCCGCACGGTCGTGCAGTTGCAGGTGGATCCGGACCGCGCTGGCCCCGCTGCCACGGACCAGCAGGGAGGCGACCTGGCTCGCGACCTGCTCCGCCGAGCCGGCATCCCGGAGCCGCGACGCGAGCTCGGACAACACCTCGTAGGCGTTCGCGTCCCGCCCGTAGAGCACCCGGTCGACCAGCGAGCGCACCCGCTGGCGGGCCGGCTCGAACAGCACGGCGATCAGTCCGACGGCGGCGAGCGGCAGCAGGGGGGTGTCGACCCGACGGCCGATGAGGCTGCCGACCCCGACCACGACCCCCAGGTAGAGGGCGGTGACCATCGCCGCGAGGACCGAGGCCACCACAGCCCGGTTCACCACGACGTCGAGCTCGTGGAGCCGGAACCGCAGCACCGCCACGACGTAGCTGGTCAGGAACCCCACCAACGCGACGAGCACCGCCGGGACCCAGACCCGCTGCACCGGGAACAGCGCCACCGCGACCACCCCGAGCACCGATCCCGACACGATCACGGGCCGCAGCTGTGACCGCTGGTCGGGCGTCGCCGCGCGCCACCGGAACCCGAGTGAGACGATGCCGGCGCCGACCGTGCCCAACAGCAGCAGCCATCCGCTGGTCAGCAGCACCGGGGCGATGCCGATGTCGCTCGGCTGCTCGGTCACCACCACCAGACGGTCGGTCCACGGCCACGACCAGACCGTGTACCCACCGACGAGCAGGACCGTGGCCACGACCGCCAGTACGACCACGGGCCTCCAGCGCCGGCTCGGCAGCCGTCCGTCGGGGAACAGCACCAGGAGCAGGACGAGTCCCATCCCGACGACGACGAGCCACAGCCACGATGTCAGCCAGAAGCTGAGCGACACGTCGAGGGGCACCTCGCCGGGCACGAAGGCCACGTCCGGCTGCGTGCCCAGCCCGAGCCGCACCAGCCGCGCGTCGGTGTAGGCCATGAACCCGACGTGGAGGGCGGCGACGGCGCCCATGCCGAGGAACACCCGCGCCAGGCCGTGACCTGGCCAGCGCCGGTGGATCGCCCATCCGATGAGCAGCGGGACCACGGCCAGCGGGACGTTGTGGACCATCCACCGGGCGTAGAGGACCTCCGGGGGACGGCCGCGCAGGAACATCGAGAGCAGGGCGACCACGACCAGGGCGGTCCCGCCAGTTGCGATCAGGCCCACCAAGGGCATACCGATGCGGGCCGCGCGAGGTTCGTCGGCTGGTTGCATGCCGGGATGATGGCGCAACCTCACGCCAAGGGGAAGCGCCGGTTCCGCACCCCGGGGTGCGGCTGCCCGCACCCCGGTCCCGCGAACGCCGCCGCCCGGGCCACGGGTGCACCCGGTGGTCGCCGTGGCGGCGCCGCCGGACGCTGGTGCCGTACGTCGCCGCCGGTCACACCGCGGCGACGGAGGACCACCCGGAGGTGACCCGTGCGCGCGACCACGCCCGACCACGCGACCACGTCGCGGCACCCGACGTTCCCCGGCAGCCGCCACGCGAACGGTTGGCTGCGCTCCCTCGCGATCCTGACCTCGCTCGTCGCGCTCGGCGACGTCGTGTTCATGACGCTGATCCCCGAGGTGATCCCACCGCTTGCCCTCGGCGTGGCGCTCACGCTCATCGGCATCGGCCTGCTACGCGTCCGTCCGAGGGCAGGGATCGCGGTGCTCGGGCTGACCAGCCTGGTCCTCGGACTCCTGGCCGTGCTGATCCTCAGCCCCCACCTCGCCCACCCGGGCTCTCCGGTCGACTTCCTGCACGCCGTGCTGTCCGTCGCGGGCAGGGCGCTGGCGACCGTCGCCGGTGTCGGAGCCTGGCGCGGCGCGTCCGCGGCGGGCGCCCGTCGGCTGGCCACCGGCGCACTCGGGCTGGCCTCGGCTGCCATCGCCGTCTCCGCCGTCGCGGTCCTGACCGTCAGCAGCGAGGCTGCACGGCCTGGCGACCTGCCCGTCGTCGTCGCGGGATCGCAGTTCCCGCCCACCGTGACGATCGAACCGGGCCAGACGCTCCACCTCGACAACCAGGACGTGTTCCGCCACACCTTCACCGTCCCGGACACCGACCTCGACGTGGACCTACCCGCGACCACCGCCGTGCGGGCCGCCGTCGACCTCCCACCGGGCAGCTACGACGTCATCTGCGACATCGCCGGCCACGAGCACATGACCGCCGTGCTCGTGGTCGACTGATCGATCGACCGGAGCACGTCCGCACGCACGACCGCGCGGTCGCGTTCGGCCGGACTCACCCCGGTGAGCTCCCACCGGCTGGCCTCGGGCCACCTCGCCCTGGTGCTCCTTCCGCACCGATGCCGCCGCAGCGCCGAGCGGGCCTGCACGCCACCGGGGATCGGGTGGAGCGCCGCGGCTAGGCTCTGCGCATGTCGCTGCGTCTGGTCCTCGCCGAGGACAGCTTCCTGATCCGTGAGGGACTCGCGGCGCTGCTCGCCGGCGACGAGCAGCTCGACCTCGTCGCGAGCGTCGGCTCGCTGCCCACGCTGCTGGCCGCTGTCGAGCAGCATCGTCCCGACGTCGTGCTCACCGACATCCGGATGCCGCCGTCCGGGACCGACGAGGGGATCCGGGCCGCGGAGCAGCTCGCCGCCACTCACCCGGACCTCGGCGTGGTCGTGCTGTCCCAGCACCTCGAGCCCGACTACGCGCTGCGGCTGTTCGACGGGGGCTCGCAGGGCCGCGCGTACCTGCTCAAGGAGCGTGTCGGCGACCTCGCCCAGCTCCGGCACGCCATCACCTCGGCGGCGGAGGGCGGCTCCGTCCTCGACCCCCAGGTCGTCGACGTGCTGGTCACCGCCCGGCAGCAACGCGCGAACTCCGTCCTCGATCGGCTGACCGACCGCGAGCGGGAGGTCCTCGACCTGGTCGCGCGTGGGGCGTCCAATCGAGCCATCGCCGAGGCGCTGGTGCTGAGCAGCCGCGCCGTCGAGAAACACATCACGAGCATCCTCGCCAAGCTCGACCTGGCGGCCGACGACGTCGAGGTGCACCGTCGCGTCCGCGCCGTGCTGCTCTACCTCGCCGAGTCCACGGACTGACCCGCCGATACCCGAACCGCAACGCCGCCGCGGTCGAGCGCCGGCGACGCCACCCGGGGGTGGGCCGCACCCCCCGCCGGGAGGTGCACCCCACTCGAACCGGCCGGTCCGCACGGTCGGCAGCCGTGCCGACCGCGGTCAGGATCGGTCCGTGACCGCGTCGGGGGCGCGGCCGGCGACCTGGCGGGTGCCGTCACCCGCCGGCACCGACGTCGCCACACCACGGATCGAGGAGGACCTCACGATGAGGATCAGGATCACCGCCACGTTGACCGCGATGCTGCTCGCGATCGGACTGCTGGCAGGACCGGTCGCGGCGCACGACGGCCACGACGACGGCTGGGGGCCGATGGGACCGCATCCCCACGCCCTGCTCCTGCACGCGACGACGGTGCCGAACCCCGACTACCCGGCGTTCGGGCCGCCGGTGTTCGCGATCGCATGGGAGCGGTGCGTCGACCTGGCCGGCGGCAAGGCGCTGCCGAAGAGCGTCCACCACGGGAGCATCCACACGGGGAACGCGGGGACGGCGCTGCGCGAGCGGGCCGGCCACGTCGTCGTGCCCTACGACTGCGAGACCTACGCGGGCTTCTTCGCCGGCTGACCGGACCCGCTCGCCGGCTCGCCAGCACGCATCACCCGGCACCGTGGCACGGGCATCCGTCCCGCGCCACGGTGCCGGCGGCCGGGGTCGGGGCCGCGGGGTTGGCGACGAGGCGGTACCGGCGGTCGATCGCCAGCCACGCCCTCCCCGGCTGTGGCCAACCACGCGACGCATGCCACCCCGTTGTCACGACCTGGGTTCGACATCCGCCTCTCCCCCCCGAACGCCTTTGCCAAACTTTGCCAATGGCCGTAGGCTCCGGTCATGCCGACGATGAACATCTCGCTCCCCGAGTCGCTTCGCGCGTTCGTGGAGGAACAGATCTCCCGGCGCCGCTACGGCACGACCAGCGAGTACGTCCGCGACCTGATCCGACGCGACCAGGACCGCCAGCACCTCCGGGACCTCCTGCTGGCCGGCGCGACCTCCGAACCAGGCCCGGTCGCTGACGGCCGCTACTTCGACGACCTACGCGACGAGGTGGACATGGCGTCCGGTGGGTGACCCCTATCGGGTCGTCCCGCGCAGGCTCGCCACCCAGGATCTGCGCGACGCCGCGGCTCACTACGCAGCAGAGGCTGACGCTGCCACCGCACGTCGGTTCATCGACGCGGTCGAACAGGCCTTCACGGTCATCGCGCGGCAACCCGGGATCGGTTCCCCCCGGTACGCCGTCGACCTCGACTGGCCAGGACTGCGGGCACACACGGTGAGGCGGTTCCCCTACCTCATCTTCTACCTCGAGCAGACCGACCACCTCGACGTCCTACGCGTGCTGCACGCCCACCGCGACATCCCAGC
>SLMP01000110.1 GCA_007133465.1 Nitriliruptoraceae bacterium
GTCCGCGTCGGCGGCGCGCTCGACGGCCGCCTCGGCCGCCACCAGCCGCCGCTCGGCGTCCTCGGCTGCGCTCAGCGCGGTTCGGACGGCGTCGAGGTCGCTGCGGCGGGCGGCGGCACGTGCCCCGATCCGCTGTCGTACCTCGGCGTCCTCGCCGTCCGCGTCGTCCGGCTGCCAGGCGATGCCGGCCTCGCCCGCAGCCGCCGCGAGCCGGGGCCGCAGACGGTCGAGGTCGCTGACGACCCGGGCGCGACGCTGCCGCTGGTCGTCGAGCTGCTCGCCCTCGCGTTCGGCCGCTGCCTCGGCGTCCGACCGGCGCTGCTCTGCCCGCGCGACCTCCTCCGCCAGGTCGCGCACGGACCGTTCGAGGTGGTCGAGCTGGCCGGCGGTGCGGAACGCCTCACTGGCACGCAACGCGTCGCGGCGGGCGCGGTCGCGTTCGAGCTGGTCCTCCAGCCGGGTCGTCTCCGCCTCCGCCATCGCCTCCGCGGCGCGGGCCTCGTCGAGCGCGCGGTGCGCCGCCTCCTGACGTTCGACCGCCGCCCCCCGGGCCGCAACCGCCTCGATCGTCGCGTCCGCCCGATGACGCGCCTGCGTGCGGAGGTAGCCGCGGTAGTCGGTGAGGAACCGCTGTGTCGCGTCGTCGGCGGCGGCCAGCTGGTCGAGGTCGCGCTGTACCGCCTCCAGGTCGTCGAACGAGCGGGCGACCTGCTCGAGCAGGTCGTCGTCGAGCGGACGCAGCCCGCGGGCCAGCGTCTCCGACAAGAGCTGCGGGTCGAGGTCCTTCGCGAGCATCGGCCGGCGCAGCGTCAGCACGAGGTCGAGCATCGCCTCGTAGCGCTCCGGGCCGAGCCCGAACAGCGCCGCGTCGACGCGCCGGCGGTGGTCGGAGGCGCGGTCGACGACGGCCTCGTCACCGAGGTGCTCCGTGAGCTCGCGGCGGGTGAGCGGGCGTCCGTCGACCACCAGCGGGACGTCGTCACCGACCCGGCCGTGCGCGACGAAGAACCAGGAGCTGGGGGAGGGGCGGTGGCGCTGCGCCCGCAACCCGACCCCGATGGTCACGTGGCGCGCGGGAGCGTCCGGCGTCGCGGGCACGGCGAACTCGAGCCAGGCGTAGCCGTAGGCGCTGTCGGTGCCGCGCCACAGCAGGTTCTCCTTCATCGTGCGGTTCTCGCCGGAGAACGGGTCGAGCCGGCGCGGGTCCAGCCGCCCGTCGAGCACGAACGGGAACAGCACCTCCAGCGCCTTCGTCTTGCCGGAGCCGTTGGCGCCGCGCAGCACGAGCCGGCCGTCGGCGAACGCGAAGGTCGCCTCCGTGTAGTCCCACAGGCCGACGATGCCGGCGCGGACGGGCTTGAGTCGGGGGGTGTCGGAACGAGGCATCAGGTGCCCTCCTCCGGGGCGGTGACCGTTCCAGGTACGGGACCGGTGAGCGCCTCTGCACCGAACAGCGACGGTTGCGGTGACGGTGCCACCTCGACGACCGGGTCACGGAAGCGGGCGAGGATCGGGCGTGCGATGAGCCCACCCGGTACCGGTCGGACGAGGTCGAACGCGACGAGCACCTCGGACGCCGCCCGCAGCAGCGCGTCGGGATCGTCACGGAGGTCGGCGGCGAAGGCCCGACGGTGGACGGCGGTCAGCGCATCCAGGCGTTCGAGCAGCCAGGCCTCCGTGAAGAACGGCCCGGTGGCGCCCGCCCCGGTGGTGCCCGCGCCGGTGGTGCCCGCGCCGGTGGCGCCCGCCCCGCCATCCTGCGGGCCGGGGCGCCCGGTGCTCGCCAGTGCGGCGAGCTCGCTCGGCGGCGAGGGACGCGCCGCGTCCAGCCGAGCGACCAGCGCCGCGGTGTGGTCGCCGGCCCGAGGGACGCTGGCGGCCGGCACCGCATCGACCGTGTCCTCCGCGACCGCGTGCGCCATCGCGTCGGCGAGGAGCAGCGCGACCTGCGCCGGCGTGCCACCGGCCGGGAAGGACCGGTCGCTGAAGCTGCCCGTCGCGTCGATCAGCGCGACCCCCTCGGCGCGGCGCTCGACCTGTGCGCCCGTGAGCCGGTGCAGGTCGGCCGACAGCGTGGTCGCCTGGGAAGCGAGGTAGCCGCGCTCCTCGCTGGTGAGGTCGTCGTGCGCCAGCACGGGGTGCTCGAGCAGCAGCCGTGCCAGCCGCTGGCGCGTCGCGGCCCGGCGCGTGTCGCGGCTCACGGCGACCGACCCGGCGAGCAGGGCGCCGACCGTCCCGGTGTGCTGGATCACGCGCGGCGGCACGAACAGCAGGTGGACGGCGTCACGGTCGACGTCGTAGAGCGCCTCGCCGGCGTCCGGGTCGCGGACCCACTCGACGGTCGAGGACTCGACCTCCCGCAGCGCGCCGAGGTGCAGGAGGTGACGCACCACGTCGACGAAGGCGAGCCGGTGCCGGTACTGGTCGGGGTCGAACCCGAGCCCGTCGATCTCCACCGCCCGGCGGCGCAGCGCGTCGGCCAGCTCGGTCAGTGCGACCTGCGTTCCTACGCGGCCGAGCGCCGCCAGCACCAGGGACAGGTAGGCGTAGCGCCGGCGGTCGAACGGCTTCCGGTCGCGTCGGCGCACCAGCTGCGTCTCGTCGAGCCGGTCGAACCGCCGGACGAGCCGGACGCAGGTCGCTTCGAGCTGCAGCCGGTAGCCGGCGACCCGTTGCAGGTCGGCGGTCAGGGGTTCGAGGTAGCGGCGGATGCGCGGCAACGCGTCGGGGTCCGGGTAGGTCTCGGTCACCAGCGGGTGCACGAGCAGGGTGCGGACCGCCCGCTGGTAGTCCGCCAGGTCGGTCTCTCGGACGCCGGAGGCGATCACGGTCCGACCTCCCGCGCGCCGCCGGTGCCGGCACGGTGCGCGACCGCACCGACGGGGGCCCGCTCGAGCTCCAGCGCGACGTCCGGCAGCAGCAACACGCCGTGGACCGTCCGGACGCGGCAGCCCGCCGGATCCGGGCGCAGCCGCAGGCGCAGCCCCGCCGCGCTGCCGGTGGCGTGGACCCGCCCCGAGGTCACCGTCCGGGTCTGCAGGGCACGATCGAGCAGCCGCAGGAGCAGCCGCACCTCGCCGTCGTCGAGGACCCGCTCGCCGAGCCCGTCGTTCGCGAGCCGACCCGCTGCCTCGGCTTCCGCTGCTCTCGCGGCCACCTGCCGGCGTCGGCCGAGCTCCCGCGCCGCGCGGTCGTCGGCGAGCGGCGCGGGACGGCCGGGGCTCGGGCGCTTGCCGTGCTCGCGGAGGGTGGTCGACACCGCGACCGGCGGGGTGTCCCACCAGCTGCGGTCGGCGCGGACGGCGTCCGGGTCGTCGTGGCTGACCGCGACGTGGCGGGCGGAGCGGATCCCGGAGGCGACCGACCACAGCGCCGCCGCGTCGCCGTCGGTCGGGACCGCCCAACACCAGGCGGCGAGCTCGCGCAGCTGCGCCTCGCGACTGACGCCGGACCGTCGTGCCTCGGTGACCTGGCGCAACAGGGCGGCGAGGTCGGCGATGGCGGCCGTCGTGCGGGCGTCCAGCCGATCGATCGTCGCGGGCTGGTCGGGGCCGCCGACGAACCAGGCGACGAGCCCGGCCCAGTGCTCGCGCCAGCGCGCCAGCCGTTCCTGCGGGGTCGCGAAGGGGGCGGGTTCGGCCTCGGCGGCGAGCTCGATGAGCCGCTCCTCGCCGGTGGCGCGCACCTGCGCGACGGCGGCGCCGATCAGTGGGCCGTAGCGGGTCAGCTCGGCGTGGAAGTGCCGCAGGTGGTCGAGCAGCAGGTCCTTGTGCCGGACGAAGGTCTCCGGGCGGGCGTCTTCGGCACGGGCGAGCTCGCCGATCGCGAGGTGGAAGCGGGCGGCCCGCTCCGCGAGGTCGGTCAGCACGCCGTGCAGCCGGTCGAGCAGGCGGTGCACCTTGACGGCGTCGCCGGCGAGGTTCGCGTCCGCGAGGGTCGCGAGGTCCTCGAGGATCGACCCGAGGGCGATCGCCTTGAGCTGCGCGTCGTCCGGTCGAGCGGAGACGACCCGCTCCACCGCGTGGTAGGCGAGGAAGCCGAGCTCGGTCAGCTGGTAGACGGAGGCACGCCGCCGGTACTCCGCGATGCTGGCGACGCGGCCGGCCTCCTGGCTGCGGTCGAGCACTCCCCAGTCCACCAGCGCATCGAGGGTGTTGACGAGGTCGGGCACGTCGGGCACGGCCGGGTCGTCGTCGGCGAGCGCCGTGAGCGCGTCGGCGATCCGTGCCGTCGTGAGCCGGACCTCGTAGGCCTGCCGGGCCCGGTCGAACACGCGCAGGACCCACAGGTAGCGGCGCCGCTCGGGTCCGGTCGCCCAGGCGAACAGCCGCAGCCGCTCGTCGAGGGCGACGTCGCCCAGGCCGGCGCCCGGCCGGACCGGGGTGGTGAGCAGGTCGTCGTCCACGCGTGCCTTCAGGACAGGGGCCGGTCGGTGGCCCCGTGGGTGCTGGTCCGAGGCGCCGAGGCTACGTCAGCAGGCCCCGGACCTCGCGACACCCGGACCATCGCGCGTCCGGTCCCGGGCGCCGCGATCGGCGTGAGGTGGTGCGCCCTTGCGCTCGTCAGAGGTCCGGACAAGCATGGGCAGTCCGGAGGGGCATCATCCTGCACCCTCCACGCCGCGTTCCCACCACCCGGAGCCCTCATGAGCGAGCACCACCACCAGGACGTCATCGACGACCTCCGTCCCCAGCACCGCGACCTGCGCCGGGCCATCCCGGACGTCTACAAGGGCTTCGCCGAACTGTCGAAGGCGGCGCTCGCTCCCGGCGCGGTCGACACCGCCATGAAGGAACTCGTCGCCGTCGCGATCGGCGTGGTCGACGGCTGCGACGGCTGCATCGCAACCCACGCGCGCAACGCGGTCACGGCGGGTGCGACGCCAGAGCAAGCCGCCGAGGTGATCGGGGTCGCCATCATGATGAAGGGCGGTCCGGCGACGATCTACGGCGCCCGCGCGTACACCGCCATGCTCGAGTTCGCCGAGGACCAGGCAGCCGACTGACAGGCGTGGATGCGGGTCTCCCGACCCCCCTTGCGACCTGCGGTGCCGATCGGAGGGACCGATGCACGATGGTGACCGGGTCGCCGGGACGCTCGTCGGCATGGCCGCGGGCGACGCTCTGGGGGCCGGCTACGAGTTCCAGAGCCACCCGAGCGGTGAGATCGCCATGATCGGCGGCGGCCTCGGCGGCTTCGCGCCGGGCGAGTGGACCGACGACACCGCGATGGCCATCTGCATCGCCGAGGTGACTGCGACCGGCGACGTCGACGTCGAGGCGATCGGTGACCGCTTCCTCGCCTGGCATCGCTCCGGGCCGGCCGACATCGGGATCTCGACCGCGGCGGTGTTGCGTCAGGCCACGTCCGGTGCCGAGCTCGCCGCGATCGCTGCCCGCTACCTCGACGACCATCCGAAGGGTGCGGCGGGCAACGGGGCGCTGATGCGGACCGCGCCGGTGGCGCTGGCGCACCTCGGCGACGATCTCGCCATCGCGGCATCGGCCCGTGCGGTCGCCGCGCTGACCCACGCCGACCCGCTCGCCGCGGACGGCTGCGTGCTCTGGTGCGTCGCCATCGACCGCGCCGTCCGTGAGGACCGCCTGGACGGCGTCCGTGACGGCCTCGCGCTCCTCCCGGAGGAGCGGCGCGGGTACTGGGAGGACGCGATCGTCGAGGCAGAGCGGCGGCCACCGCGTGCGTTCCGCCCGAACGGGTTCACCGTTCCAGCGCTGCAGGCCGCCCACGCCGCAATCGTGCAGACGCCGGTGCCGGCCGAGCGTCCGGCCGCCCATCTCGCGGACGCGCTCGTGGCCGGCGTACGGATCGGCGACGACACCGACACGGTCGCCGCGATCGCCGGGGCACTGCTGGGTGCGCGTTGGGGTGCCTCCGCCGTTCCGGACGCGTGGCGCCGGATGCTGCACGGTTGGCCAGGGCTGCGCGCCGACGATCTGGGTCAGCTGGCGCTCCTGACGGCCCAGCACGCACGGGCCGGCTGACAGGCCTGCCAGCTGGACGACCTCCAGGTCGGGCACACCGGGAGAGGGGGCCGACGGAGCGGCCCCGTGCTCACGCCTTCCGGGCCCAGTCGCCGCAGACGGCGGCGGTCGGATCACCGAGCCGCGCCGCCGCCCGCTCCGCGTCCCCTTCGGCCACTGCTGCCTCGTCCTCACGGCCGATCACCCGGAGCAACGCCGCCCGATGCGCCTGACAGCCGGCCAGATGCCGCGGGTTGTCCAGCGCCAGCAGCAACTCCAGCTCCGCATCTCGCTCCGCGAGCGCTGCCTCGACGTCGCCGTCGGCCTCCGCCAGGTCGGCGCCGATCCAGTGCCCGACCGACCGCAGGTAGCGCAGCCCGTGCCGGTCGCACAGCTCCGCAGCCCGTGACAGCGAGGTCCGTGCCTCGTGGCGGCGACCCGCCCGGTACAGCGGCCGGACGTGGTGGAGGTGGACGATCGTCTGCTCACGGGGGTCGCCCGAGCGGGACGCCGCCGCCAGGGCGCGTTCGAACAGCGGCAAGGCGGCGTCGTCCCCCTGGAGCCGGGCCAGCGCGAACGCGTACCGGTCGAGCGCTCGCGTCCGCACCGTCCAGTCCTCCGACCGTTCCGCGAGCTCGACGGCTCGTGCGAGCGTGGGCAGTGCCTCCCCGTCGCGACGGCGGTAGTGGATCCACCCGACCTCCACCAGCAACCGCGCATGCGCCGCCGGCCTCGCCTCGCTGACGCGCCCGATCGCCGCCTGCAGCCGGACGAGCGACGCGTCGAGGTCGCCCTGCCGGTAGGGCAGCTGCGCCCACGCCTGCTCGGCCCGCGCCACCTCGTCGTCCGTGGCCGCCAGCACGAGTGCTTCACCGAACGCCTGTGCAGCGAGGTCGTGCTCCCCGGCGTCCGCTCGGACCGCACCGAGTCCGACGTACCCGGCGAACGCCGCCGGACGGACCGGATCCCGCCCAGCCGGTGGCACCCGCGCCCACGCCGTCAGCCCCCGTTCGTAGAGCTCCCTCGCCGCCGCCGGCGCCCCCAGCCGACGTGCCATCGCCGCGCCGTCGACACCCGCCTGCACCGCGGCTGCGGCACGGTCCGGCGCTCCGGTCACCTCGAACGCCGCCAGCCGGTGCCGGGCGATCGACAGCACGGTGGTCCCACCGTCCTCCTCCCGGGCGCTCGACCGCTCGAGCGCGGCGGCGATGACCGCGTGCAGCTCCCCGCGACGGACCGCGTCGATGGTCGCGGTCGCCGCTTCGCGCAGCAGCGGGTGCGTCAGGCGCAGGCCGCTGTCGTGCTCCCGGACCAGTGCCGCTCGCGCCAGCTCCGCGACCACCTCGGCGAGGTCGGCCTGGTCCACCAGCCGGGTGGCGTTGCGTCGTACCAGTTCGACGCTCGCGTCCTCGCCGGCCACCGCGACGAAGGCGGTCAACCGGCGGGCGGCGGGGGAACAGGCGCCGACCCGTTGTCGCAGCAGGGCCACGATGCGCTCGGGCACGTCGGGGACGTCATCCACCCCGGCCGCTGCCGCGACGTCGCCGACCCGACCCGCCGGCGCTCCAGGGCCGATCGCGTCACCACCGTCGTCGGGCGGCAGGCTCCGGGCCAGTTCGACGATGAAGAACGGGTGACCCTGCCCACGACGGGCGATCGTCTCGACCTGCCGCTCCGAGGTGACCCCGAGACTGGCCGCGGCGTGGTCGGCGAGCTCCCGGCTCGCCGCCCGGGTGAGCGGCCGCAGCGCCAGCCGGTCGACGGTCGTCGGGAGGTCCGGTACGGCTGCGCCCGGTTCGTCGGTGCGGGCGGCGAGCAGCAGCGCCCAACGCCGCTCCTCGAACCCGGCGACGAGCCGCGCCAGCACGCGTTGGAGCGCGTCGTCGGCCCACTGGACGTCGTCGAGGCAGAGCACGAGCGGCCGTGGCGCGGCGAGCCGATCGAGGTGGCGCCGCAGCGCGTCGGCGAGCGCCGCGAGGTCGGCCGGGTGCAGCGGCGCCGACCCGCCTCCGCCACGCTCGGGATGCACCAACCGTGACACCAGCGGCGCGGTCGGATGCTCGTCGAAGGCGAGCAGCGCCGTCCGTAGCGAGGCGAACGGTGCGAGCCGGTCCTCGGGGACCGAGGCGGCCGCCGCGACGTTCCACCCTTCTGCGGCCAGCCGTGCCGTCGCATGACGCAGCAGGTGGGTCTTGCCCATCCCTGTCGGAGCGGCGAGCAGGAGCCCGCCGCCATAGCCCTCCGCCGCCGGGCGGGTGGAGCGCAGCACCATGTCCAGCTCCCGGTCCCGGCCGATCAGCGGCCACCGGAGGTCGTGTCCGGTCGTCGGCGGCGCCGCCTGGCCGCCCTCCGCGTCGGACGGTGAGGGGTCGAGCGCGGGCGCGCGCGGCGGACGCGACCCCAGCACGGCGACCAGCTGCGGGTCGATCGCCAGGCCGAGCTCGGCGAGCGCCGCCTCGGTGGTCGCCACGACGCGTGCCGCGTCCTGGCGCCGCCCCGCCTCGAGCAGCCGGGTCGCCAGCGCCGCACAGGCCTCCTCGCTGGCCGGGTCGTGGTCCGCCACCGCCCGCCAGTCCTCCAGCGCGCCGGTCGTCCGCGCCAACGCGAAGCGGGCGTCCCAGCGGGCACGCTCCACCTCGGCGAGCAGGTCCTGCGCCCACGGTTCGTACCGGTCGTCGAGGAGCACCGGCGAGGCCGCCGCATCCAGCGCGGCGCGCAGCCGCGCCGCTCGGACGGACGGGTCGGGCAGGGACGTGGCCGCGCGCAGGACGGTGAGGTGTTCGTCGACATCGAGCTGCACCACGACGTGCTCGGCGATCCAGATGGTCGACCGGTCGGCAGCGAGGACGCTGCGGGCGGCCGCAACCCCGCCACCCGACGCTGCCCCGTCGTCCAGCACCGAGCGCGCCTGGCTCAGGGCCTTCGAGATCGCCCGTGGAGCCCGAGCCGGCTCGAGGTGCTCGAACAGGTGCGCGGCGATCATCTCGCGGGTGAGCACGTGGTCGTCGGCGAGCAGCAGTAGGGCCACGAGCCGGCGTGCGGCCGGACGGGGCCACGCCGCGACGGTCGGACGGTCGTCGACCGTCACCCGCATCCGCCCCAGCAACTCCCCGCACAGGATCGAGCGCTTCACCCGGCAAGGATAGGTGCTCGCGCAACCGCCCGTCGGGGTTCTGCTCCGCGAGGGGCGGGAACGGATCGGGAACACCGACCCGGAACCTGACCCTCATCGAGCACAGCGGAGGGGAACATGTCCAACGTCGAGATGAGCCGCGACTACGCGGTCGACCGCAAGCGCCTGTTCGACCACCTCGTCGAGCCGTCGAACTGGCCGAGTTACTACAACGGGATGACCGAGGTCCTTCCGCACGAGCGCTTCGAGGAGCCCGGGGACGCCGTCAGCTTCCGCTACCGACTGCTCGGTCGGACGCTGGAGGGCACCGCGACCCTCGTCGAGATGCGGCCGGGGGAGCGGATCGTCCTGCGTGCCGACATCGCGGGGTTGCCGACCGTGGAGCACGACTGGACCTACGAGGACGGCGACGCGGGGACCCACGTGCGGGTGGTGATGGACACCCCACCGGTGGACTCCTTCTTCGGTCGCGCGATCGACCGCTTCATCCTGCCGCGGCAGCTCGAACGGGACCTCGCCCGTGCACTCGACAACGTCGAGGACCTGGTGGCCGTCGGGTTCGCGTGACGCCGGGGCAACGGTGTCCCGGGCCGGCCAACGCGTGTCGGTCCAGGCGTCGCCCAGGCGCGTCGTCCCGGGCGTCGGTCGCCGAGGCGTCGCGTGCGCCGACGTCGGGTCGTGTCAGCCCTGGGCGCCCCGCCCGAACCACCGCTTCCAGAACGGCGGCGGGGTCGCGGCGGCGCGTTCCTCCTGCGTGCAGGTGCACCGCTGATCTCGCGGCACGCCGGCCAGCACCTGCTCGACGTGGGCGCCGCACCCGGCCCAGGTGGTCTTGCCACAGGCACGGCAGGTCGCACGTCGGCACATGAACGGGTCCCTCCACGGGTCGCTCGGGGTCGTCGAGGTGGCACGCTACCTCGACGCCTCGGCGCCACGGTCACCCGGCGCGACCGCCCGGCGGACGTGACCGGCGTGCGGCCCCCGTTCGGCCAGGCGCCCGCAGCGGGCGACAGCCCGTAGCATGCCCGCCGCGACCACGACCCTCGGGAGCCGTCCGTGGCGAGAGCCCCCCGCAGCCGCACCTCCGGTGCGATCGATCGCGTCGTCGTGTCGCCGGACGTGCCGTCGCCGGCGGCGCCACCGCGCGCTCCGTACGACCTGCACCTCGATGGCCGCTACGTCTTCCCGGCGTCCCCGGAGCACGTGTGGGCCACGATGAACCGGGTCGAGGAGTTCCCCAACTGGTGGGGCTGGCTGAAGGACTACCGCGTCGACGGCGGGCTCACCCCTGGCGGCAAGCTGCACGGGTTCGTCGTGCCGCCGGTGCACTACACGTTCCTGGTCACGATCAACATCCACGAGGTGGAGCCGGCCCGGCACATCTCCGCGCACCTCACCGGCGACCTCGACGGGCGCGCGAGCGTCGACCTGCGCGACCACCCGGACGGCTGCGACCTCACGATCCGGTGGGCGGTGGAGATGCGCAAGCCGTCGCTGCGGCTCGCGTCCCACCTCTGCAAGCCGGTCATCGTCTGGGCCCACGACCACGTCATCGACATCGCTGCGAACCGGTTCCGCGACGCGCTGTAGCGGGCCACGGGCACCGGGTCGGTGGACCACCCGTCGCGCCAGCCGCTACGAGCGCCAGGCCTGCCACCACGGGCGAGGTGTGCACGCCGGGCCGGGGTCACGCCGCACGAGCGGTTCGACGGCGGTGCCGCGCGGGTGCGGGACGACGACCCCGTCCGGCACCCCGAGCAGCTGGGTCGCCCACAGGTGGCCGTCGTTGCGGCAGACGACCCCGATCCCGATGGCGGTGTAGCCGGCGTGCAGCAGGTTGTCGCGGTGTCCGTCCGATTCCATCCAGCTGACGTGCGCCTCGCCGGCGTCGCGCGGGCCCATCAGGATGTTCTCACCGACGCCGACGAAGTCGGGGTGCACCCGTCGAGACGCCGGGGAGTGGCGGTAGCCGGTCGTCAGCATCTCCTCCGACCAGCCGCGGGCGATCGCGGCCAGGTCCTCGTGCCACACGAGCGGCGGCAACCCCCGGGCGGCGCGCTCGTCGTTGACCCGCAGGTAGATGTCCCGGGCGAGCGCATCGGCGTCGAGCGCCTCACCCCAGCCGATCCGCTCCGAACCGGCCTCGAGGTCGTTCTCCGCCGGGAACCGGTCCGGGAGCAGGTCCGCCAGCCCGCCGAGCGCGAGCACCAGCACCGCGACGGCGAGCCACCCCTTGCCGTCCCCTTTGCCTTCCATCGACGTCCCCCGTCACCACCACCACCTGCCGACCCGTCAGCCCGGGTCGGGTGCCACCTCGTCCGGTCCCACCTGGGTCCCGGCCGTCCCGTCGATCAACCCCGCGATCTCGTGCAGGTCACCGATCGCCGCGGTGTGATCCGTCGCCGCGACGAACTCACAGGCCGCCTCGACCTTCGGGCCCATGCTCCCCGCCGCGAACGCGTGTGTCCGCAGTTCCGACGGGGTGGTCTTCCGCAGCAGTTGCGGGTCCGGTCCGCCCCACCCGAGGTACACCCCCGGGGCGTCGGTCGCCATGACGAACCGGTCGGCTCCGAGCTCGCGGGCCAGCAGTGCGCTGGCACGGTCCTTGTCGATCACCGCCTCGATGCCCGTCAGCCACCGCTCGCGGTCGGGTGCGTAGGCGGTCGGGATGCCACCGCCGCCGGCGCAGATCACGACGCACCCGTGCTCCACCAGCGTGCGGATCGGCCGCAACTCGAAGATGCGCTTCGGGGTCGGCGACGCCACGACGCGGCGGACGTGCTCACCGTCGACCGCGAAGGTCCAGCCGCGTGCCTCGGCCAGCCGGTCGGCCTCCTCCTGGCGGTACACGGGCCCGATCGGTTTCTGCGGATCCCCGAACGCGGGATCGTTGCGGTCGACCTCGACCATCGTGAGGACCGTCGCGAGCTGGTGCTCGAACGGCAGCAGGTTGCCGAGCTCCTGCTCGATCAGGTAGCCGATCAGCCCCTCGGTCTGCGCGCCCAGGGCGTCGAGGGGATCGGGGGTCGCCTCCGGCGCGTACGCGGCGCCCTGGAGCGCGAGCAGCCCGACCTGCGGGCCGTTGCCGTGCGTGATCACGAGTTCGTGCTCGAGGGCCACCGACGCCAGGTCCTGGCAGGCCCGCTGCACGTTGGCGCGCTGCACCTCGACGGTCATCGGCTGCCCGCGCCGCAGCAACGCGTTGCCGCCCAGGGCGACCACGATCCTCATCCGCCTCACCTTCGTGTCCCGAGGCCCCTTCCGTGCCGGCACCCGGGCCTACGTCGCAGAACCTAGGCGGTGGCCGGCCGGACGTGCCTCAACCCGCGACGACGGACCTCGGCAGCCACGCGCCGACGACCCAGTTCGGCTGGTCGACGACCTCGTGGACCCGCAGGTCGACGGCGACGCTGCACAGCGCGTACGCCTCCGCCGGCGCCAACCCGACGGTCGTGCCGAGGTGGTCGATCATCGCGGTCGTCGCCCGCCGGGCGGCGTCCAGCAGGTCGCCCGAGACCCCGGTCGTGACGAACGAGCCACCGCTGGCCTGGTCGCCCGGCGCCGAACCGAAGGTCTCGAACGCCGGCTGGCGCAGCGTCAGGTCACGGCGCACGTCGAGCCGGACGGCGATGCGCATGGGCGACTCGATCGCGGTGCCGCACACCTCGCCGTCGCCCTGCGCGGCGTGGGTGTCGCCGACCGAGAACAGCGCTCCTTCGACGCCGACCGGCAGGTACAGCGTCGTGCCGACCGTCAGGTGCTTGATGTCGAGGTTGCCGCCCCAGTCGTCGGGCGGGACGATCGGGTGCTCGCCGGGAGCCGCCGGCGCGACCCCGATCGTGCCGGGGAACGGCGCGAGCGGGACCTCGATGCCGTCCGCGAACCGCGCCGCGTCCCCCTCGGGATCGAGGTCCCAGATCCGCAGCCACGGGTCCGGGAACTCGTCCGCCAGCAGCCCGAAGCCGGGGATGAGCGCGGTCCACCCCCAGTTCGATGGACTCAGCCCCAGCACCTCCACCTCGAGGACGTCGCCGGGACGGGCCCCGCCCACGAACACCGGCCCGGTCACCGGGTTCACGCGGGCGAAGTCGAGCCCGCCCAGGTCGCTCGCGTCCGAGCCGCGGTGCAGCTGCCCGCCGGACGAGTCGACGGTCTCGAGCTCGACCGTGGCCCCGGGTGCCACCTCGAGGACCGGCTCGATCGAGTGGTCCCAGACGTTGTGATGCTGCGCTTGGTGGACGGTGTGGTCGCTGGCGCCGAGTGTCACGGTGGCTCCTCGCGGGCTGTTCGGTCGTAGGCTGGATCGGTCATAGGCTGGACGTGCCGTCGGAGGGAACCTCGCCGGCATCGGCCGTGCACGTCCGCTGGGTGGACGTGAGTCGGGAGGCAGGCGTTGTCCTTCGTCGAGATCGTCCAGTTGGTGGTCCGCATGCTCGAGGGGCTCGCGGTCGCGATCCTGTTCATCGGGGTGCTGTGGGGACTCGGTCGCGCCCTCGTGGAACGCGTGCAGGGCAGCTCGGCCGAGGAGGTCATCGCCGACACGCGGCTCGCGCTCGGTCGGGTGTTGCTGCTGGGACTCGAGGTCCTGATCGCGGCGGACATCATCGCCACGGTCGCCCTGGACCTGAACCTCGAGAGCGTGCTTGCGCTGGGCCTCGTCGTGCTGATCCGGACCTTCCTCAGCTGGGCGATCGAGGTGGAGTCCTACGGGCACTGGCCGTGGCAGGCCGCCGCTCGACGGGCGGCACTGGCGCCGGGCGCCAGCGCCGACGACGCGTAGTCGGTCATCCGCCGGCCGGCAGCGGTTCGCGGCCGTCCGGTGTGGCTGGCACGAGCGGAGGCACCGGACCACCGACCGTGATCGGCCCCTGACGCTCGGGGTGGCGCCCCCGCACGCCGGCGTAGAAGGCCCGGATCGGAACCAGGTCCGCCTCGATGTCGCCGGTCGGCACGACGACCGGACCGATCACGGCCGTCCGGCGCCCGTGGTCGAGCGCGGTGAGCACCAACGGGACGCCTCCGGCCACGGCCAGGTGGTAGAAGCCGGACCGCCACCGGGGCACCTCGTGGCGTGAGCCCTCCGGGGCGATCGCCACCACCATGGCGTCCTCGCTCGCGAGCAGCGCCGCCGCGTGCCGGACCCGCTCCTCGGCCGGACCGCGTGTGATCGGGACCCCGCCGAGCCAGCGCAGCAGCCCCGCGACCGGCCACCGGAAGTAGGAGGCGAGTCCGATCCAGTGGACGCGCAGCCGGAACTGCAGCACACAGGCGAGCATCAGCGGTACGTCCCACACGCTCGTGTGGGGCGCGGCGATCATGACGAACCGCGGATCGGGCGGCGGGTGGCCCGCGATGCGCCAGCCGCGGAGCCGCAGGACCAACCCCGCGACGGCACGGACGAGCGTGACCATCCACGCGACGTCGTGGATCGTGCGTTGCGTCGGCACGGCCGGCCCCCTTCGTCGGTGGGAACGGGCGCGCCCGAGGTCGCGGTGCCGTCATGCCCATCGTACGCCCTGTCTCGGCGAGACGGCCTCCGCACCCCGGTCACACCGACGCGATGGCGCTCACGGTCGCGCCGTCGTCCCGGACGTCCGGATCGCGCCGTCGTCCCGCAGGCGTCGGGCGGCCAGGCGCCGGGCGAGCGACGGCGACAGCCGTGCCGCCACATCGGCGAGGTGGCCCGTCCGGCCGAGCAGCATCCGCGGCGGCACCCGCCGTCCGGCGCGGTGTCGGGCTGCCAACCGGACGATGGCCCGCGCGACGTCGTCGGCGTCGAGCGCGCCGCCGGTGGTGGTGCGGGGTGCGGTGGCGCCGACCTCGGTGACCGGGGTCGCCAGGAACGTCGGGTGCACGACCGTGACGGCGACGCCGTCGGTGCGCAACTCGTCCGCGAGCGCCAGGAACACGCCCGTGAGCGCGTACTTCGCGCCGACGTACGCCGGTCGCCCGGCGACCGGGACGAGGCCCGCGACCGACGACACCACGACGAGCAGCCCGTGCGCCGCCCGCAGCGCCGGCAGCGTCGCCCGGGCGGTCCGCAGGGCGCCGTGGTAGTTGACGTCCATGACCCGTCGGAAGGTCGCGTCGTCGGTGGTGGCGAGGTCGCCCAGTGCCGTGACCCCCGCGGCGGCGACGACCAGGTCGAGGCGGGGGACCTCGGTGAGGGCGGTGCGCAGGTCCGTCTCGCTGCGCGGGTCGCTGAGGTCGGTGGCGATCCAACGGCCGGGGACGCTCGCATCGTCGTCGGCGTCGGCGGGACCCGTGCCGGGTCGGTCGACGCCGATGACGCCGCAACCTCGCTGCTGCAGGTGGGTCTGCAGGGCGCGGCCGACGTGGCCGGCGGCGCCGGTGACCAGCGCGAGCGGCGGCGCGTGCGGGGCGGTGGCGCGCTCGGCGGGGGAGGGGCGTGCGCTGCGTGGTCGTGGCGGACTCACGCCTCGGCTGCCTGGCTGGTGGCGAGGGCCGGTTCGGGGGGCCGGCGCGACCAGACGGTGGCCACCGTCAGCCCGGCGATGATGTGCCAGATACCCCACCACGCCGCGACCAGCGCCATGCCGCCCAGCCCGCCGAAGAACCCGAAGATCAGCACGAGTGCGAGGGCGGAGTTCTGGATGCCGATCTCGATCGAGACGGCGCGCCGGTCGCGTTCGGGCAGCTTGGCGGCGGCGGCGGCGCCGTAGCCGAGCAGCAGCGCCATCGCGTTGTGGATGAACACGGCGAGGAGGACGACGCCGAGCAGGGCGGCGAAGTGCTCGAGGTTGCTGATGAACGCGATCGCGATGAAGCCGAGGAAGAACACGATCGAGATGATGCGCATCGGCTTGTAGAGCTTCTCGGCGATGGCCGGCCGGTGCAGGCGCAGCAGGACGCCGGCGGTGACCGGCAGGGCGAGGAGCAGCCCGATCGTGATCGCGAGGTCGGCGGGGTTGAGGGCGACCGAGCGCAGCACCTCGCGGGTGCCCTCGTTCATGGAGCCCCAGAACGCGAAGTTCAGCGGCGTCATGATGGCGGCCATGGCGGTCGACACGCCGGTCATGCCGATCGACAGGCCGGTGTTGCCCTTCGCGAGGTGCGTGATGATGTTCGAGATGTTCCCGCCGGGGCAGCACCCGACGAGGATCATGCCGAGCGCGATCGACGGCATCGGATCGATGATCCGGGTCAGCGCGAAGGTGGCTGCGGGGAGCAGCAGGAACTGGGCGCCGAGGCCGATCAGGGGCGCTCTGGGGGTGCGGAAGACCGAGCGGAGGTCGTCGACGCGCACGTCCAGCGCGATGCCGAACATGATCAGCCCGATGGCGACGTTGAGCACCATGAGGCTGGCCGGGTCGAAGTTCAGCATCACCTCGTCGACGTCGGCGGCCAGGAGCACCTCATCGAACGCGCTGCCGTTCGCGCTCGCGCTCGCCAACAGGGAAGACAGCACGTGCATCCGACCCGCTCCTCGACCTCGTCCCAGCTGCATCCTGCCCGACGCGCTCGCCGGAAGCACGCTCGGACCCGGCGGGGGTGCGGCGAACCGGCCGTCACCGCGGTGATCCGGACGGTCAGCCGAAGATGCGCTCGAGGATGATGAAGAGCCCGACGCCGCCGACGGACAGGAACAACGCGATGATCAGCAGCCATGCGACCCGCTGGGTCCGGCGTCGACGTTGCGGGGTGTCGCGTTCCGGATCGGGCATGAGGGCTCCGAGGGGAGGCGTGACCCGACGTCGGGCCACGTGAGCTGATTCCTGCGTCATTCGCGGCCGGGCCACGATCGCGTGGGCCTGCCGCACCCTACGGGTAGCGTCGTCGGTATGGAACTCCTGGTCTGGATGCTGTTCTGGGTGGCGGTCATCGTGGCCGCGCTCAGGACGAGGCGTTCGCGGACGATCTCATCCTCGGGCACTACCTGACCGGGCAGTACGACGACGCGGAGCGTGCCGCGCTGGTGGACCAACTGGCGGCGTTGCAGGAGGAGGTCGACCCGTACCTGCTCGGCGAGAACGGTGACGACCTCTGGGACGACGTCGCGGACGACGACGGCTGGGACGACGCGCGATCCGACTGACGTCGCGCCGGGCGCCGGCGGCACGCGTCGTGGGTGCATCCAGGCACGTCAGGGACGCTTCGGTGCACCCAGAACCGGGCGGTCTCGGCTGCTCAGCGGCCGGTGACGATCCCGCCGTCGACCAGCGCCTCCTCCTCCGGCGGGAGCTCCGCCACCGTCAGGCGCGGCAACGCCCAGTGCACGACGGGGCCCACCCCGAAGGCGAACACGATCGTGCCGGCCCCGGCGGTCCCGCCGAGCAGCCAGCCACCACCCAGGGCCGTCAGCTCGATCGCCGTCCGCACCCCGGCGACCGGCAACCCGCGTCGGGCGAGCCCCGTCATCACCCCGTCGCGAGGTCCCGGGCCGAGCCCTGCGCCGATGTACAAGCCGGTCCCGATCCCGAAGATCAGCGGCCCCGAGAGCATCATCACCGCCCGCAGGACCAGGCTCTCCGGGGTGTCCAGCACCAGCAGGGTCAGGTCGAGCACGATGCCGATGAGCAGGACGTTCAGGACGGTCCCGAGCCCGGGGCGCTCCCGGAGGGGCAGCCACAGCAGCATGACCAGCGCGCCGACCGCGATCGTGACCGTGCCGATCGGGACACCGATGCGGTTGGAGATGCCCTGGTGCAGCACGTCCCACGGCCCGAGCCCGAGGTCGCCGGCGACCATCAGCGCGATGCCGAACCCGCACAGCACCAGCCCGAGCAGCAGCCGAGGCAGCCGCCGCCGCAACTCGGCGGCGGTGTGGTGGCGACGCATACGGACTCCGAGGACGAACGGTGGCGCGGCGACGCTGCTGCGGCGACGCCGCTGCGACGGGCGTCCTGCGACGGGTGACCGGTGGCGGCCCGTCCGGCGGGAGGGTAGGGCCTGACCTCGGCGGTCACCGTCCCCTAGGCGGCGTCCGGACGTCGGACTACGGTTGGCTCCACGTGCCGTGGGGACGGGGGTGGCCGTGAGCGACGGCTGGGGTGGAGGCGACGACCGGTTCGCCGCGGCCACCGGGAAGGGCGAGACGCTCCGGCCGGCGGCGGGGGACCGTACGGGACGTGTCCTCGTGGCGTCGGTGATCGGTGCCATCCTCCTCGCGGTGGTCGGGGTCGGCGCCTTCGCGCTCGGCAGCCGGAGCCAACCGCCGCCACCACCCGAACCGCTGGCGGCACCCGCGGAGGAGCCGACGGAGGACCCGACCCCGGCCACCGAGGAAGCCACCGAGGAGGCCACCGAGGAAGCCACGGAGGTCACCGAGGAGGCGACGAAAGAGGCGACCGAGGAGGTCACGGAGGAGGCGACCGAGGAGGAGATCGACGGGCCGCTCGAGCACGACGCCCGGGCCCTGGCCGCCAGCTTCGGTGACGCCGTCTGGAAGGTCGAGGCCGAGGGCTGCGGCATGGCCTTCTCCGGGACGGCCTTCGCCGTGGGGGAGCGGCGGCTGGTCACCAACTGGCACGTGACCGCCGTCGATGCGGCCCCCGTGCTCGTCTCACGCGACGGGACGACCCGGCGGCAGGCGCGGGTCCTCGGCTGGAGCGAACGGCCTGACGTCGCGCTGCTCGAGGTCGACGAACCGCTCGCCGACCGGCTCGACTGGGCCGACACGCGCGACCTCGAGCTCGGCCAGGACCTCGTCGTGCTCGGCTACCCGCTCCCGGCCGGCGACTTCACCGTGACCCGCGCCACCATCATGAGCTTCCAAGCCACCGGGTCGCTGCGCGAGGCGATCCGGGCCGACGGCCTGCTGGACAAGGGCAACTCCGGTGGGCCGGCGCTGACGAGCACCGGGCAGGTCGCCGGTGTCGCCACCGAGATGCTCTGGACCGGGGGGTTCCAGCGCATCCCGATGCTCTACACCTTCGACCACCTGGCGGCCTCGCTCGCCGCGTTCGAGCGCGACCGCGCCGGCGTCACGGTCGACTGCGCCACCGCAGGACTGCCGGGTCGGTTGCCCGAGGAGTGGGCCGACGACTGGGAGGACTGGCTGCCGACGCGTCCGGACGCTCCCTGGACCTACGGTGACGACCCGGAGCTCGACGAGCTGTGGGACGCCTGCGAGGACGGCGACCTCGAAGCGTGCGACGAGCTGTACTGGCGGTCGGCGGTCGGCTCCGAATACGAGGTCTACGCCGCTGGCTGCGGACGAGGCGCTGCCGGCTGGGGCGCCTGCGCCAGTGAGCTCGACCCGTTCCCGTGGCCGGGTGACACCGCGGCACCGCCCGCGACCTACGGCGACGACCCGCTGCTCGACGGGCTCTGGGACGCCTGCGAGGGCGGCGACCTCGAGGCGTGCGACGAGCTCTACCTCACCGCCCCGTACGACAGCGACTACGAGACCTTCGGCACCACCTGCGGGGACCGCCGCTCGCCGATGTTCGGCACCTGCGCCTGGGAGCTCGAGGATCCGTGGGCGGACCCGGACGTCGACGTCGGCGAACCGGACCTCGGCTGGCTGCGAACCGCCTGTGCGAGCGGCGACCTCGGTGCCTGCGACGACCTGTACTGGCTCTCCGCGTACGGCAGCGACGACGAGGCGTTCGGCTCCACCTGTGGCGACCGACGTGAGCCCACCGCCGGCAACTGCGCGGACGGGTGACCTCGGAGGGCAGGTGGTCGTCGGCGTGCCGACCACCGGCCGCGACGCAGCGGTTCGGTACGTTCGTCGTCGGCCGCGCAGGTCGCCCTCGCGGTCACTGCCGGGATCGACGACGGGGTGGAGGACGTGGAGGATCCGTACGAGGTGCTCGGGATCGCGCGTGGCGCGGACCCCGCGACGATCACCGCGGCGTACCGCCGGCTGGTCCGTGAGCACCATCCCGACATCCACGTCGGCGACGACCCGGACCAGCGCGCGGCGCGTCACCAGCGGATGGCGAGCATCAACGCCGCCTACCGGATCCTGAACGACCCGCGCGAGCTGGACCGCTTCCTCAAGATGCAGCAGCGCCGCAACGGCGCCAGCGCCGGCCCGTCCGATCGCGAGGAGGCGTGGTTCACCGCCGGTCCTCCGTCGCCGAGCGGGGCGCAGCAGCCGCCCCCGACCGCCGGGTTCGACTACCGCCAGCGGGCACCGAGCGAGTTCGATGTCCGCCGCGAACCGGCCGAGGATCGTGCCACCCGCCGGGCGCAGCGTCGGTTCGGGCGCCGCCGGCGCCGGTCCTGAGCGTGCCCACCTCGGCCCCGAGGAGTCGAGGTGGGCGCAGGCCACGTCGGCCGTGGGTCATCCTCGGTCTGGCGCACGAGCTCCGCGACGGGTCTTGACCCGGTCGCTCACGGGGGCTTGGCTCGATGACGAGGCGCGCCGCGACCGAGGGAGCGTCGCGGTCGCCCGATCGAGCCGATCGTCGCCCCCACGGGCACGGTCGGCAGGCGGCCCCGGACGCGTCCGGGACGAGCGGGAGGTGCGGTATGGACCGCGGATCACACGTGACGACCTCGGCCCGGCGATCGCTGGTGGGGGTGGTCACGATCGCCCTGGTGCTCGCGCTGGTCCCGGTGCCGGGGCTGGCGGCGCCACCGGCCGGACGTCCCGGGCAGGGTCCGCCGGCGGACCGGGGCCCCCTGGTGTACGACGCGGAGGTGCGTCGCACCGAGTTCGGCATCCCCCACGTCAAGGCGGACGACTACGGCAGCCTCGGGTTCGGGGTCGGCTACGCGTTCGCCGAGGACAACCTGTGCACGTTCGCTCGCCGGCTCGTCCAGGTCAACGCCGAGCAGGCTCGCTACCTCGGCGCGACGGAGGCGAACGTCCGCAGTGACCTGTTCCACCGGTGGCTGATCGACCGCGGGACCGTGGACGACCTGCTCGCCGGCGGTGACGGCGCCCTGGCGCCGAGTGCCGACGCGCGGGCGCTGACACGCGGGTACGCCGCCGGGTACAGCCACTACCTGCGCAGCGTCGGCGTCGACGACCTGCCGGACCCGACCTGTCGCGGTGCGGCCTGGGTCCGCGAGATCGACGAGCGCGACGTCCTGCGCCACCAGTCGGTGTCCTTGATCCGCGCCGGCCTGTCGAACTTCCAGGCCGCGATGCTCGCGGCAGCGCCGCCCACCGCGGCGCCCGAAGCGGCCGCGATGCCGGTCCCGGCCGAGGACCCGACGGACACGATCGCCCGCGCGCAGGCGGCCGGCGCGATCGGCAGCAACGCCTACGGGCTCGGTCGCGAGGCGACCGTGGCGGGGACCGGGATGGTGCTCGGCAACCCGCACTTCCCGTGGCAGGGCCACGACCGCTTCTACCAGCTGCACCTGACGATCCCGGGCGAACTCGACGTGATCGGCGCGTCGCTGTACGGCAACCCGATCGTCAACATCGGTCACACCGACGGGGTCGCCTGGTCCCACACCGTCTCCACCGCACAGCGGTTCACGATCTACCGGTTGGCGCTCGTACCCGGCGACCCGACCTCCTATCTCGTCGATGGCGAGCCACGCGAGATGGTCGCCCGCGAGGTGACCGTCGAGGTACCCGGTCCCGACGGTGCGCTGCAGGAGCGCAGCCACACCTTCTACGAGACCGAGTTCGGCCCGGTGATCCAGGCGGGGCAGTTGCCCTGGACCACGACGACCGCGTTCGCCGTCCGCGACGTCAACGTCACCAACGGCCGTGCTCTCGACACCTGGCTCGAGATGAACAAGGCCGGGTCGGTGGCGGAACTGCGCGCCGCGATGGACCGGTGGCAGGGCATCCCGTGGGTCAACACGATCGCGGCCGACGCCGACGGCCGTGCCTACTACGGCGACCATTCGGCCGTCCCGAACGTGTCGCTGCAGCAGATGGCGAGCTGCGGCTTCCCGGTGATGGACGGCTCGCGCTCCGCCTGCGCCTGGGCGAGCGATCCGGACGCGGCCGTCCCCGGCATCTTCGGGCCGTCGAACCTGCCGCAGCTCGAACGCGACGACCACGTCGCGAACATGAACAACAGCCATTGGCTCACCAACCCGGCGGCTCCGCTCGAGGGGTTCAGCCCGATCATCGGTTCCGAGCGGAGCAACATCGGCCTGCGAGCACGGCTCGGGCAGCTGATGATCGAGCAGCGGCTCGCCGGGGAGGACGAGCAGGACGGCACCGGCTTCACCCTCGAGCGGCTCCAGACGTTGATGTTCAACAACCGCAACCACGGGGCGGAGCTCGTCCGCGACGACCTCGTGGCCCTGTGCCGCTCGGCGGGCTCGGTCGTCGTCCAGGGCGTGACCGTCGACCTGGCGGAGGCCTGCGACGTGCTCGCCGCCTGGGACCTGCGGGTCGACCGCGACAGCCGCGGGGCGCACCTGTTCCGCGAGTTCGTCGGCGCCGGCGGGCTGCGGTTCGCCGTGCCCTTCTCCGCCGCCGACCCGCTGCGCACGCCGAACACGCTGAACACGGCCGACCCGGTGGTCCTGACGGCGCTCGGCACGGCTGTCCGGCGCGTGCAGCAGGCCAACCTGCCGCTCGACGCGCGGTGGGGCGATCTGCAGTACGTGGTGCGCAACGGCGAGCGGATCGAGATCCACGGCGGCGCCGGCGGCGAGGGCGTCTTCAACGTCATCTCGTCCGTGCCGCTGCGGGCGAACCTCGGCTACCCGGAGGTCCTCGCCGGCTCGAGCTTCGTGATGGCCGCGGAGCTGACCCCCGACGGGCCACGCAGCCGCGCGATCCTGACCTACTCGCAGTCGGCCAACCCGGCCTCGCCCCACTACGCCGACCAGACGCGCCGCTACCGCGACAAGCAGTGGATCGACCTTCGGTTCGAGGAAGCGGACATCCTCGCGGATCCGGCGTTGACGACCGCGCGGGTGCGGCTCGACAAGGACGCGTGCAAGGCCGGCGGCTGGCAGCGGTTCGAGCTCCCGACGTTCGCGAACCAGGGCGCGTGCGTGCGGTGGTTCGCCACCCGGGAAGGGGCCCGTTGACGACGACCGACGATCTCCGGGGCGCCGCGGCGCCGCCGGCCGGCCGGAGCGCCGCGCCCTACGCCTCCCACGACGAGCTCGTGGCCGCGTTCGGCGAGCACGTGCACCCCGGCAAGGTGCGGACGTTCGCGGCGCTCGGCGTCGACGTGGTCATGGGGGAGCGGCAGGGACCGCGGTTCCAGGACGCCGTGTCCGGCCGCTGGCTGTGGAACTGCCACAGCAACGGCGGGGTGTTCAACCTCGGCCACCGCAACCCGACCGTGATCGCGGCGCTGCGGGACGCGCTCGACGAGCTCGACGTCGGCAACCACCACCTGGTGTCCGGCTGGCGGGCCAGGGCCGCGGAGCGGCTCGCCGCGTCGACGGACGGCCGGCTCCCGGGGGTCGTCTTCACCGTCTCCGGCAGCGAGGCGATCGATGTCGCGATCAAGGTCGCGCGCGGGTCGACCGGTCGGCGCCGCGTCGTCACGACCGACGGCGCGTACCACGGTGCGACCGGGCTGGCCGTCGCGGCGGGCGGTGACGCGCCGACCCGCGACCGCTACCTGCTCGACCTGCCCGACTTCGTCCACGTCCCCTACGACGACCTGCCGGCGATCGAGGCTGCCATCGACGACGGCACGGCCGCCGTCCTGCTGGAGGCGATCCCGGCGACCCTCGGCTTCCCGCTCCCGTCGCCGGGCTACCTCACCGGCGTGCAGGCCCGCTGCCGCGAGGTCGGGGCGCTGCTGCTCGTCGACGAGGTCCAGACCGGGCTCGGCCGCACCGGCTCGTGGTGGTTCCACACCCAGGAGGGCATCGAGCCGGACGCGCTGATCGTGGGCAAGGCGCTCTCCGGCGGGGTCTACCCGGTCTCCGCCACGCTGCTGGCGGACGCGCCGTTCCGGTGGTTCACCGAGGAGTTCGGGTCCCACCCGAGCAGCTTCGGCGGCTCTGAGCTCGGCTGCGTCGTCGCCACGACCGTCTGCGGGATCGTCGGAGCGGACGGATTCCTGCCCCACGTGCGGGACCTGGCGGCGCGGTTCGCCGACGGCTTCGCGGACGCGCCGTTCGGGGTGCGGCAGCGCGGCTTGACGATGGCGTTCGAGACCGGCCGCGACGGGGGAGCCTTCGACGCCTGGGCGCAGCTGTTCCGCGCGGGGGTGTTCGCGTTCCCGGCGGGCTACGACACCTCGGTGCTGCAGTTCAAGCCGCCGTTGATCCTCCGCGACGAGGAAGCCGACACGATCGTCGCGCTCGTGCGGACGGTCCTGGGGTGAGCGGTCGACCCGAGGGGCGGGCCGGGCCGTGCACGTTCGACCCGGACGCGGTGGACCTCCGGGCGCTCGACCGCGCCCACCTGGCCGCCCTCCACCGGCAGCGTCCCGACGACCTCCGGGTGGTGGGGTACGGGGAGGTGTCCCTGGCGTTCGCGTGGCCGCCCCGCGCCCCGACCGTCGTCGCGAAGAGCCTGCCGCCCTTCGCGGACGGGGCGCGGCTGCGCTCCTACGAGGCACTCCTCGAGGAGTACCTCGGGGTCCTCGCCGCACGTGGCGTGGCGGTCCTCCCGACCGCCGTCAGGGCCGTCGCGGACAGGACGCGACCGCGCGCCTACGTCCTCCAACCGTGGGTGGCCCCGGAACGGATCGGCCCCACGGTGCTCGCAGCGGCGGACACCGAGCGTGGCGCCGACCTGCTGCGGGAGGTGGTCGCGAACGTGCTGCGCGCGTCCGACGACCAGGTCGGTATCGACGGCCAGGTGTCGAACTGGGCGCTCGTCGACGGCCGGCTGCACTACCTCGACGTCTCCACGCCGATGCTGCGGGACGCGGCCGGGCGCGACCGCCTCGACACCGCACCGTTCGCCGCGGCCGTGCCCTGGCTGCTGCGCTGGCCGGTCGAGCGGTTCGTCGCGCCGGCCCTGCTCGCGCCCTACCACGACGCCCGCCGGGTGCTGCTCGACACCGCGGGCAACCTGCTGCGCGAACGGTTGGCGCACTGGCTGCCGGCGCTGCTCGAGCACGCGAACCCGCACCTCGGCGCGCCGTTGACCATCCCCGAGGTGCAGCGCTTCTACCGCGGCAACGCTCGCGCCTGGAGCGCCCTGCAGGCGTTGCGGCGAGCCGACCGGGCCTGGCAGCGCCACGTCCGACGTCGGCCGTACGGCTTCCTGTTGCCGACGTCGTACCGACGGTGATCGCCGGCGTCGGTGGGTCCTACGCTGGCGCGCGGGGCACGCACCCGCACGGGCGTCCCTGTGACGGGCGGTGCCGGACGAACGGACGGGCACGGTGAGCGACGCCAGGGACGTGCCGCCGCCCCCACCGCCACCGCGGCCCGGATCGCCGCCAGCGCCGAGGCGCACGTGGCGTCCGGCAGTCCGGCTGCCCCCGTCCGTGCCCGGACCGGGGTGGTACCCGGATCCCTGGGCGCCCGGCGCGTGGCGCTGGTGGGATGGGCGCGTCTGGACGGGCCACGTCCAGGCGGCGGCGCGAGCACCGCGGCTGCCGGCCTGGCTCAGCCCGCCCGTGCTCGTCGGCGCGGTGCTGGTCGTGCCGATGCTGGCGGTCGCGCTCGTGGCCGAGCCGCTCGCGACCCTGCTCCCCCTCCCGAGCTTCCTGGTGCTGCTCGCCGTGTTCGTCTGGTTCGACCGGCTCGAACCCGAACCGCGCGCCGAACGCATCCACGCCGTGCTGTGGGGCGCGACCATCACGATCGCGGTCGCCGGCTTCGGCAACGGCCTCGCGGCGATCATCGGAGGTCCAGCGTTCGCGACCGTGCTGGTCGCCCCCGTCACCGAGGAGGTGATGAAGGGGCTCGGCATCCTCTACGCCGTGCGACGCCGCACGATCGACAGCGTCACGGACGGGGTGGTCTACGCCGGTTGGATCGGGGCCGGCTTCGCCCTGGTCGAGAACGTCGAGTACTTCGTGTTCGCCTCCGCCGAGGGTGCGCTGGTCCCGGTCCTGATCGCGCGTGGAGTGCTGTCGCCGTTCGCGCACCCGTTGTTCACCGTCTGGATCGGGATCGCGGTCGGCCGCGCGGTGGTGCGCGGCCGTAACCCGGCTGCGGCCGCGTTGCCCGGCCTGGCCCTCGCCATCCTGCTCCACGGCCTGTGGAACCTGGCGACGGTCGTCGCCACGGGCGGCGGCGTCGGCTGGGCACTGGTCCTGGCCGCCGGGTTCGTCGGGCTGTTCTCCGGCACGGCGATCGTGCTCGTGGCCGGCCGCCTCCGTGGTCGTGACGAGTTCGCGCGTGCCGTCCCGGCGGTCGCGGCGCGCTACGGGCTGACCCCGGAGGAGGTGCTGGTGTTCTCCGACTGGCGGCGCACGCTCGCGCTGCGACGGTCCTTGCCGACGCGGGCCCGTCCGGCGTTCGACGCTCGTCACGCGGCGATCGCCCGGCTCGTCGCGTGGCAGCGCCGTCCGGGACCGCCCGATCCCGTCGGGGAGGCCCGGCTGGTCGCCTCGCTGTGGGAGGCACGGGGGAGGACCTGACCCGGTCGGGGCCACCGCTGCACGTCGCCGACGACACGCTCCGCGCGCTCCGTCGGTCGGGGTCAGGGCGACGCGTCGCCGACGAGGTGCGCCTGTCGCCGCTGGAGGATCCGCGCGACGACGACCCCGCCGAGCGCGACGGCGATCGCGATCGACATCGCCCACCGTACGCCGACGAGGTCGGCGGCCGCCCCGTCCAGCGCCGCCGCGAACGGCCGGTTGCCGAGGAAGGCGACCGACCAGAGCGCCATGATCCTGCCGCGCAGTTCGTCCGGGATACGGCGCTGCAGCACGCTCGTGAACCCGGTCAGCGCGAGCACGAAACCCGCGCCGGTGAGTGCGAAGCCGACGACCATCGCCGCCGCGACGGGCGCGACCGCGGCGGCGGTCAGGCCGGCGGCCATCGCCCCCGTCCCGATGCCACCGACGGTCAGGCTGCCGAGTCGCCGCTGCAGCCGGCCGGAGACGATCGATGCCGGCGCGGCGGCGATCCCGAAGGCGCTGACGAGGATCGCGACGAGCGTGCCGCCCCCACCGACCTCCGCCGCCAGGGGTGGCGCGAGCGTGATCATCGGGTCGGCCGCGAACCCCGTCGCGCCGACGGCGACCAGCAGCAGCAGCACGACCCGGTCGGCGCGGACGTAGCGGATGCCCGCCCGGACCGAGCGGTCGGCCGTCGTGGCCACCGCGGCTCGTTCGCGGATGCGGATGACGAGCAGCGCCACGATCAGAGCGAGGAAGCTGGCGGCGTTCACGGCGAACGCCACCTCGGCGCCGAACGTCGCGAGCACGACACCCGACGCGGCGGGGCCGAGCGCCCGTCCCACGTTGAACGTCAGGGACGTCAGGGCGATGCCGCTCTCCAGGTCGACGTCCTCGACGAGGTCGGGGACGAGCGCCGTGAGCGAAGGGATGGCGACCGCTTGGCCGATCCCGACGCCCGCGGCCGCCGTGATCACCGGCCAGGCGCCGCCGAACGCCTCCAGGCCGACGGCGAGGGCAGCGACGGCGAGCGCGGTCGCCGCGGCCGCCGAGACCAGGACGGACACGAGCAGCAGCTTGCGGCGGTCGACCCGATCCGACAGCGCCCCCGCGAACGGGCTGACGAGCACCAGCGGCAGGAACTGGGCGATGGAGACCAGCCCGACCTGTAGCGCGGACCCGGTCAGCTCGAAGACGACGACGGCCGCCGTGACGTTGAACAGCCAGTTGCCGCTGTTGGACACCAGCAGGCCCCAGAACCAGGGGCCGAAGGTGTGATCCGTCAGCAGCTGTCTGGTCGTGCGCGGGACGTGTCGGTCCGCGTCGCCGGGAGCGTCGGGGCAGGGAGGCATCGAGCTCACGCTACCGCCGGGGCGGACGAGGCACGCGGTGCAGCTGTGCGCGTTGGGCAAGCTCTGTCGGGCGTCGAACGCACACGGACTTGTCGTCGCGCACCCACGGTGACAATGTCTTAGAACGTTCAACTGAACGTTCAAAGCGGGAGACGAGGTGGCTACGATCATCGACGTGGCAGCGCGGGCGGGGGTATCGCGCCAGACCGTCTCCAACGTGCTCAACGCGCCCGACCGGGTCAGTCCTGACACCCGGCGCCGGGTCGAGGACGCCATCACCACGCTCAACTACCGGCCCAACCGCAGCGCGCAGAACTTCCGTGCGCAGCGCTCCCATCTGCTCGGTGTCGACCTCGCGACCGTGGGTCCACACGAGGTCGCGCCGGTGCTGGACCGCTTCGTGCACGCGTTGAGCCAGCAGGCGGCCAGGCGCGGGTACCACGTGCTGCTGTTCCCACGTTCTGGCGACGGCGCCGTCCATCTCTCGCTGTACGAGACGCGCACGGTGGACGGGTTCGTCCTGGTCGACACCGAGCGCGACGATCCCCGTGCCACCGCCCTCGCGGAGCAGCGGGTCCCGTTCGTCACCTTCGGGCGGACCGGCGCCACTGGCGAGCACGACGCCGTCGATGTCGACGGCTTCGCCGGCGGGCAGGCCGTTGCGGCCGAGCTGGTCGCCTCCGGACGCCGGCGCCCGGCGTACGTCGCGTGGCCGGAGGGCTCGCTCGTTGGCGACCTGCGCCTCGCCGGCTTCCTCGCCGGGTGCGAGGACGCGGGCGTCGATCCCTCGGACGTGCGCGTGCTCCGCCGGCTCAACGGGGTCGAGGACGGTGTCGATGCTGCAGTGACCCTCCTCGAGGGTTCCGAGCGGCCCGACGCGATCGCCACGGTCAGCGACCTCATCGCCGTCGGGATCATCCGTGGCATGCGCTCGCTCGGGGTCCGAGCCGGCAACGAGATCCGGGTCGTCGGCTTCGACGACTCGCCGTTGGCCGCACACCTCGACCCACCCCTGACGACCGTCCGTCAGCCGCTGGACGAGGTCGCGCGACGCGTCGTCGCGCGCTTCCTGGCCCGGCTGGAGGACCCCGACGGACCGTCCGTCACCGAGTTGCTGGAGCCGTGCCTGGTGGTACGGCGCACCTGAGGAGCACGTACACGACCGCGCCGCCGCGGAGGCGGCCCGCCCGTCACCGACGGGCCGACCAACAGGGAGGGATCGATGAGGATCAAGGCACGACGGAGCAGCGCCGCGCTGCTCGCCGCCGCGCTCGTGCTGGCGGCATGCGGGAACGACGGCGACGCGGATGGCGATGGGCTCGACGAGCTCGGGATCGAGGAGCCCGCAGGTGACGACGGCGATGAGCTCGACGCCGGCGACGCCGACCTGCTGGTGCTCGGCTGGTCGGCTTCGCCGGCCGAGAACGAGGCACTGGAGGAGGTGCTGGACGGGTGGCCCGGCGGCGATGCGGCCCTGACGCTGTCGAGCGACTTCGAGGCGACGCTGCGGGCCTCGCTCGCTGCTGGTGACCCGGCGGACGTCTTCTACGTCGACTCGTCCCGGTTCCCGGACCTGGTCGCTGAGGACGTTCTCGAACCCATCGGCGACCGCTTGGACGACCCGGACGACTTCTACGAGCCGCTGCGGGAGGCGTTCACCCACGAGGGGCAACTGGTCTGCCCACCGAAGGACTTCTCGATCCTCGCCCTGCAGTACAACGTGGGCATGCTCGAGGAGGCGGGGTTGGAGCCTCCGACCACCTGGGACGAACTCGCGGAGACCGCGGAGGCGCTGACCGAGGGTGACCGTGTCGGTCTCGTGCTGGGGGCCGAGCTCGCACGTCTGGGGGTGTTCCTGCACGGTGCCGGCGGATCAGTCCTCGACGACGACGGCAGCTCGAACATCACCTCCGAGGAGAGCCTCGAGGGCCTCGGGTTCATCCAGCGGATGTTCGACGAGGGCTGGGCGACGATCCCGTCGGAGCTCGACGCCGGCTGGTCCGGTGAGGCGTTCGGGCAGGAACGCGCGGCGATGACGATCGAGGGCAACTGGATCATCGGTGCGATGTCGAACGAGTTCCCCGACGTGGAGTACGGAGCTGCCCCACTGCCGGAGGGGCCGGCTGGCAACCCCTCCTACGTCTTCACCGTCTGCTACGGCGTCGCCGCGGACTCCGGGGACGTGGACGGTGCCGCCGATCTCGCCGGCTACCTCACCTCGACCGAGCCACTGCTCGAGTTCACGCGCGATTTCCCGGTGATCCCGTCCCGTGAGTCCGCGCGTGACGGGTGGGTCGAGGCCAACCCCGGGACCGAGGCGTACCTCGACGCCGCGGACGACGCGATCGGTTGGCAGTTCCCGGCCGGGTTCACCCCCGCACTCGACGAGATCAACTCGGTCCTGCAGGGCATGGCCGACGGGTCTGTCGATGCCGAGACGGCAGCCGAGCGCGTCGACGGCGCCGTCACCGACGTGTTGGGGTAGCCAGGTCACGCGGTCGTGGGGTCGTCGCCCGCCGGGGCCGGCCCCACGACCGCCCCACCGTGTCCAGGGAGGAGGTACCACGGTGAGCAACGCAGATGACCAACCGGCGGTCCCGGCGGAGACCGGGGTCGGCACGGCGACAGCGCGGTCCGGCACCGCGATGGAGCCTCCCACAGGCCGTCGCGGCGGGTGGCGGCGGGGGTTCTCCTCGAACGAGCGGGCGATGGGCGTGGTGTTCGTCCTGCCCGCCGTGATCGGCATCCTCGTCTTCCTCGCCCTGCCGATGGCGATGTCGTTGTACGTCAGCTTCCGTGACTGGAGCGGGCTGAGACCCCTTGGCACCTCGAACTTCATCGGGCTCGAGAACTACCGGGAGTTGGTGGTCGACAGCGGGCTCATCCGCCAAGATTTCGCGACGGCGCTGCGCAACAACCTGTACTACGTGCTCGGCGTGGTGCCGGCCCAGACCTCGCTTGCGCTCTTCCTCGCGGTCGTCATCAACAACAAGGTGCTCAAGGGTCGTACCTTCTTCCGCGCGACCTACTACTTCCCGTCGATCACCTCGTCGGTTGCCATCGGGCTGGTCTTCATCTTCCTGTTCCAGTCCAACGGTGCCATCAACCGGTTGTTCGGGTTCTTCGGGCTGCCGGACGACATCCGCTGGCTGTCCGACGCCAGCGGCGTGCTCCACAACCTGTTCGGTCTGTTCGGGGTGGACGAGGCGCCCGCGTGGCTGGCCGAGGCCAGCTTCATGGACCTGTCGCTGTGGCAGTGGTTGGCGGGTCCGAGCGTGACCATGTTCGGGATCATGATGCTCGCGACATGGACCACGACCGGCACGATGATGCTGATCTTCCTCGCCGGCCTGCAGAACATCTCGAACGAGGTCGAGGAAGCCAGCAAGGTCGACGGTGCCACGAACCGGCAGCACTTCTTCAAGATCACCTTGCCGATGATGAAGCCGACGTTGTTCTTCGTGCTCACGATCGGGCTCATCGGGACATGGCAGGTCTTCGACCAGATCTACGTCATCTCGGGAGGTGGCCCGCAGAAGACCACACTGACGCCCGCCTTCTTGGTCTACCGCGACGGGTTCGACGGCGCTGCCATGGGTCGAGCGGCCGCGATCAGTTTCCTGCTGTTCATCCTCATCATCGTGTTGACCCTGCTCCAGCGCCGCGTCCTGCGGCCGGACGAGGACTGAGGAGCGCGTCATGTCCACTGCCACCGCCGACGTGTCGCAACGCTTCGCCCGGGCACACCGCACCCGGCAGGTCCGTCGCCTGCTCGGGTACGCCGTGCTGCTGTTCTTCGCGTTCCTGTACCTGATGCCCTTCCTGCTGGCGGTGTCCGCGTCGTTCAAGACGCAAGCCGAGGTCGCCGCCAACCCCCTCGGGCTGATCCCCGACGCACCCAGCACGGCCGCCTGGGAGGTCGTCGCGAACTCCGCGTTCCCGTTGTGGTTGCGCAACTCGTTCATCGTGACCATCGGGGTGACGCTCGGACGCCTCTTCCTGGACTCGCTGGCCGGGTACGCCCTCGCGAGGCTCGACTTCCCGGGACGGAAGGCCATCTTCGCGTTCGTCGTCGCGACCCTGGCGGTTCCCGGCATCGTGCTGGCTGTGCCGCGATTCCTGGTGCTGCGGCAGCTCGGCATGCTGAACTCCTTCTCCGGGCTGATCATCCCCCTGGCCGTCGATGCGTTCGGGATCTTCCTCATGAAACAGTTCTTCGAGTCGGTCCCGAAGGAGATGGAGGAGGCGGCCAAGGTCGACGGCGCGAGCGTGTTCACGACCTGGTGGCGGATCGTGCTGCCGATGGCGGTGCCAGGACTCATCGCGCTCACGATCCTGTCCTTCCAGGGCTCCTGGAACGAGTTCCTGCATCCGCTGATCGCGGCACCGACGAACAGCGACGTCTGGACACTGCCGCTGGGACTCAGTCAGATCGCCCAGGCCACCGGCGAGACACGGAACACCCCGGTGGCCATGGCCGGGTCGATGCTCACGACCCTGCCGGTCCTGATCGTGTTCCTCGTGTTCCAGCGCTACTTCATCCAGGGGGTCGCCGCGTCCGGAGTGAAGGGATGAGCCGACCGGCACGACCGCTGCGGAAGGTGCCCTCCGCGACGCCGAGCTCCCTCGTCGGCGCCGGCACGGTGGTCACGAGTGCCCCCTCCGGGGCATTCGAGGAGGGCACCTTCCACGGCGTGTACCGCGGTGACGTCCGGGCCCTGTCGCGCTACGACCTGACGGTCGACGACCTGGCCCCCAACGTGCTGACGGCGGCGCGTCGCGATGCGACCAGCCTGGACACGGCCTTCGCCACCTCCTACAGCGAACACGGTGACGCCCGCGCCGTGCTGCTGCGCCACCGGGAGGTGCGGGGGCGGATCGTCGATCGCTACACCCTGCACCGCCTGGCGGCGGGTCCACCGCTCGAGATCGCGGTCGTCCTGGCCGCGGACCGCGCCCACCTGATGGAGGTCAAGGGCGGCGAGGTGGTGCCGCCGGAGGTCGGGCTGCTCCCCGTCGACGACCGTCGGTTCGTGGTGGGGGAGCGGGTGCCGGCGAACGCGGACGACGAGCCGGGCGCCGGGGTGGCGGCTCGCATCGAGGTGGAGGGTCCCGCCCCCACCGTCGCCGACGGCGTGCTGCGGTGGTCGGTCGATCCCGCACCGGGGGAGGCCTGGACCCTGACCCTGACCATCACCCCATGCGACCGCGACGGCGACGATGCCGGGCTCGTGACGGTGGCACACGCCGCCGAGCTCGCGGCACCCGCACCGTTGGTGGCGGCGGGGTACGACCACCGCTGGCAGCGCGCGATCGCCGGGGCGGTCGCCGACCTGGCGTCCCTGCGCGTGGAGGTCGGTGCCGAGCGCTACACCGCCGCAGGAGCGCCATGGTTCATGGCGCTGTTCGGCCGCGACGCACTGCTGACCGGGTTCGCCGCCCTGCCGCTCGGAACCGACGACGTGCTGGACACCCTCGAAGCCCTGGCGCGTCGTCAGGGGCGCGCGCACGACCCCCGGACGCTCGAACAGCCGGGCAGGATCCTGCACGAGCTGCGCACCGGTGAGGACGGGGTCTTCGGCCTGCGACCGGGGGAGGCCTACTACGGCACCACGGACGCGACGCCACTGTTCGTCGTGCTCCTCGCCGAGGCCCTGCGCTGGGGTGCGGATCGTGAGCGCGTCGTCCGGCTGCTGCCAGCCGCGCGGGCGGCCGTCAGGTGGTGCCTCGAGGAAGGGGACGTGGACGGCGACGGGTTCGTCGAGGCGGTGCCGGACCCCGGGGGGATCGAGAACCAGGGCTGGAAGGACTCCAGCGACTCGATGGTGCACGCGGACGGATCGTTGGCCGCTCCGCCGATCGCGCTCGTCGAGGTGCAGGCCTATGTCCACGGTGCGCTGCTCGGGCTCGCGGAGCTCGAGGCCACCATCGGCGATCCGACGGCCGCGGGCCCACTGCGCCAGCGCGCAGCGCACCTCGCCCAGCGCTTCAGGGAGGCGTTCTGGTCGGAGCGGTTGGGTGGACTCGTGATGGGCCTCGACGCGGCGAAACGACCGTTGGACGTCGCCTCGTCCAACATGGGCCATGCGCTGTGGACCGGCATCCTCACGCTGGACGACGCCGCACGGGTGGCCCAGCGGGTGATGGCCCCGGACCTGTTCGCGAGCTGGGGCATCCGGACGCTGGGATCCGAGGAGGTCGCCTACTCGCCGCTCGCCTACCACCGGGGGACGATCTGGCCCCACGACACCGCGATCGTCGCCCACGGCCTCGCGCGCAGTGGGTCGCGCCGAGCCGTCGAGCGGGTGGCGGGCGAGGTCCTCTCACTCGCGGAGCGGTTCGAGTACCGGCTGCCGGAACTGCTCGGCGGCACCGACCGTGCCGACCTGCCCGCTCCGGTGCCCTACCCGGTCGCCTGCAGCCCGCAAGCGTGGAGCGCAGCGGCCCCCGTGCTGCTCCTGCGTGCGGTGTTGGGGCTGGAACCGGACCTGCCAAGCGGACGGGTGTGCTTGGCACCGGCGCTCCCGAAGGGACAGACCCTGACCGTGCGCGGCTTGCGGCTCGGCGACCGGGAGGTGGCCATCGACGTGGGGCCCGACGGTGCGGTCGAGGTCGCCGGCGCGGACGGGCTGCACGTAGAGGTCGTGCCGGTCAGGTGACCGGACGGCGGCGTACCCCCGCCGGCTGTGACCGTCCTGGGGGGGCTGATCATCGGGTCCGGGTTCACGACCCGCGGGCTGCCGTTCCTCACCCGGGAGCACGGGAACTCGACGACCGCCACCCCGCCAGGCTGGTCGAAGCGCTCGTTCCAGGTCGCCGGACGAGCAGCCGGGCGACAGGCCGGCGGGGAACGGCGCCAGCGGCTGCGCTCCTCAGTCGACCCGCGTCGAGGACGCCCAGGTGCCCTGCCGCCGGATCTCGTTCGCTCCGGTCACCTCGCCGGTGTCCCAGTCGACCTCCAGCGCCTGGATCGCGCCGTAGTACTCCGTGGTCGGGAGGTGCTCGCGGACCTCGTAGCCCCAGGAGACGAGCTGCTCGAGGGCATCGCTGTCGAGCGGCGCCTCGACGAGCAGCCGCGCGCGCTCCATGTGGAAGCGGGGCTGCTGCACCGCCGACTCGAGCTCCTCGCCGTGCCCGGCCCACCGCACGATGACCTGCGCGACGGCGTTCGGGATACGACGGCCGCCGGGCGAACCGATCCCGAGCACGGGCCGGTCGTCCTCGAGCAACATCAGCGGGGCGACGAAGCTGCGCGGTCGTTTGAGCGGCGCGACGGCGTTGACCGACGCCGGGTCGGGCGCGAAGTTCTTGAGCTGGTCGTTGAGGAAGAACCCGGAGACCGCGAGCCCCGAACCGAAGAAGTTGCTCAGGGTGTTGGTCATGGAGACCATCGTGCCGTCCTCGTCGACCACCACGACGTGGGTGGTGTCGGTCTCCTCGGTGACCGCCTCGACGTCCTCGGGCACCTCGGCGAAGGCGTCCGGGGGGATCAGGTCGGCGAAGCCCTGGCTGACCGCCGGGTCGAGCAGCTCGGCGAGGACGACGTCCTCGATGCTCGGGTCACCGATCCGGTCGATGCGCTGGCTGTTGGCCAGTCGCCACGCCTGGATCTGCACGTGGAAGGCGTCCGCCGAGGCGAGGTCGAGGTCGTTGATCCCGCGCGCCTCGGCGGTCTGCAGCAGCTGGATCACGGTTGGGGCCGCGACCGGTGCCCCGGCCGCGAGCACCTCGTACCCGCCGAAGGTGCCGCGGCCGGGTTCGACCTCCAGCACCTCGTAGGCCCCCAGGTCGGCCAGCTCCAGGCCGGGGACGGCCTCGACGATCTGCTGACCGATCGCACCCTCGTAGAACGCAGCCGGTCCCTGCTCCTGGATCAGCCGCAGGGCCACCGCGTACTCGGGCTGGTGGAGCATCTGTCCGGCGGCGATCGCCTGCCCCTCGGGGAAGAACCGCGGCAGCATGTGGATGGGGAGACGATGGGCCGCGCCCTGCAGCCGCTCGTTGAGGTAGGGGTCGACCTCGATGCCGCTCTCCGCGAGCCGAGCGGCGTACTCGATCAGGTCCTCGAGTTGGACGGTGCCGTACTCGTCGTGGATGCGGTCCATGCCGGCGACGAAGCCCGGCACGCCGATGTCGGACGTCGGCGGGATGCCGTTGATCGGTGCGATCTCGCGGTAGTCGAGGACGCGCGGCTCCTCGCCCTCCCGCTTGATGAGCATGGTGCCGCCGCCGCCGATGCCGGAGCCGAACGGCTCGGCGACACCGAGCGTGTAGGCGACGGCCACGGCCGCGTCGATGGCGTTGCCGCCCCCCTCGAGCACCTCCATGCCGACCTCGACGGCGGTGGGGTGGCTGGCGCTCACCCCGTAGCCATCGAGGACGGGTGGGGGCTCGAACCCGGCGACCTCGGTCTCGAGCTCCGGGCTGGTCTCCTCGGGCCGCTCCCGCTGGCGGAGCTGGACCGCTTCGGTCGCTTCCTCGGGCGCGGCGATGTCGAGGTCAACCTCGACGAGCTCCTGGGCGAGGAACGCGGCGCGCTCCTCGCGGACGCGCGGCTGGTTGTAGACCGTCACCACCAGCAGGCCGAGGACGACCACGATGGACAGGACGTAGTTGAGCCAGCGGTCGGTCATCATCGGTCGACGGACTCCAGGACGGTGCGGTGGTCGATCTCGGTGAACAGCGAGCCCCCCTCGCGGGTCCATGTGAGCCCCTCGCCCTCCAGCCTGCCGAGGATACGGGCGCGGCGGTAGGGGGCGAGTGGCCCGGACAGGATGCGCGGGGCGCCCTCGCGGATCTCGAGCGGGACGAACTCCACCCGCCCGACCCCGTCGGCGCCGAGCTCGTAGCGTACGAGGGTGGTCTCACGGGTGCGCGAGAAGCCCTGGTCGAACACGAAGTTGCCGAGGCTGTAGAGCACGAGGGTTTCGTCGATCCGCTCGACCGCCTGCATGACGTGCGGGTGGGTGCCGATCACGATGTGGGCACCGGCGTCGGCCGCGAGCTCGGCGAGCTCGCGCTGCCGGTCGTCCGGCACGAACCCGTACTCCTTGCCCCAGTGGAAGTGGGTGATGACCAGGTCGGCGTTCAAGCGCGCCTCCTGGATCAGGCGGGTGGTGCGGCTGCGCTCGGCGCTGAGCACCCCACCCTGGAAGGCACGGGCGACGAAGCCGGCGACCCAGGCGTCGGAGAACGACAGGGTCGCGACGGTCAGCTCCCCGTGCTCCTGGTAGTTGATCTGCACGGCGTCCTCGAGGGTCATCCCGGCGCCGGCGTACTCGAACCCGATGTCGTCGAGGGCGGCCAGGGTGTCGCCGAGCCCGGGGATGCCGTGGTCCATCATGTGGTTGTTCGCCAGGGCGAGGGTGGTGACCCCCGCCCGATGCAGCGCCTCGACCCCCTGGCGGTCGCTCGCCAGGTGGATCAGCTTGTCGGCCTTCGGGAGCTCGTCGACGCGCTCGGTCACCACCTGCTCGAGGTTGGCGGTCACGTAGTCGGCGTCGAGCAGCGGTTGCACGTGGCTGAGCAGCCAGTCGTGCCCGTGCCGGTCGGCCGCTCGCTCGACGTGACGTCCGAACATCACGTCGCCCACCATGACCGCCGAGAAGACCGCGTCCTCGTCGACCTCCACCGGCGCGGCGACCGCGGCCTCGCCGGTGATCCAACTGGCGCCCTGCAGCAGCCCGACGACCAGCGCGGCGACCAGGAAGGCGACGACCGCGTCGCGTGGCGCCCGCAGGGCCGACCGGCGCAGCCGACGCTGGATCTTGCCGCGACGATGGGCCTCGTCCGGCTCCGGCAGGTCGGTGATGATCTCGGTCATCGGCTCAGCCCACGACCGCGTTGAAGACGAACAGCAGCAGGAAGGTGACCCCGGACAGCAGCACGGTCGAGAACATCGTGTGGGGTACGCCCTGGCGCGCGATCGAGTTGGCGATCAGACCGGGCACGATGACCCCGATGCCGCGGAACTCGTAGACCTCGAACGGCAGGGCCGGGTAGATCGCGTCGAAGATCAGCTTGAAGATGATCCCGACCGCCAGCATCGCGGCGAACCGCCGCCGTCCGTAGAGGATCACCACCTTGGCGACGCCGAGCTGCACCACCAGGTAGGTGGCGAAGCTGATCATGAAGATCGCCCCCAGGAACAGCACCTGGTCGAAGATCAGCGCGAGGTAGCCGGGCACGACGAGGCCGGCGGGGATCACCCCGGTGCGCTCGGCGTAGATCAGACTGACGACCACACCGATCACCAGCGCGATGTAGAGCTCGGTACCGAACATCAGGCAACTCCGCGTCGTTCGTCGATCGCCAGGTCCTCGAGGGCTTCCACGAGCTCGACCCCGCCACCGTGGAGGTTGCCGATGCCGTAGAGGACGCGACCGGGCAGGTGGCCGTCGAGGGCGGCGACCACCCGCTCCGCCGAGGCGCCGGTGAGGTCGAGGACGTCCGCGATCTGCAGCTCGTTCGCGGCCGCGCGCAGGATCGGTCGGGTCTGTTGCCCGGTCACCACCAGCGTGTCGATGGGCAGGTGGGGCAGCACGTCGGTGGCGAACTGCGACGTGCGGTCCATGCGGTCGGCCCGACAGTTGACGATCACGGTCAGCCCGTCCGTGCCGAGCGACCGGTCCGCGATGTGGTCCCAGACGGCGAGGGTCGACATCGGGTCGTTCACCGCGAAGCCGTTCACGAAGTACCCCGGTCGCTCCGCGTCGCCGATCGGCACGACCCGCATCGCGAACGGGTCGGCTGCGGCGTTGCGCATCCCGAGCATCGCGACCTCGTCCGGGATGCCGAGCTCCCGGGTCACCGCGAGCACGAGCGCGACGTGATCCGGCAGCACCAGGTACCCGTATCCCCGCAGCTGGTCCTCGCTCACCGCGTCGGGCTCGGCCATCAGCACCTTGCAGTCCCGCTGCGCCGCGACCGCGAGGTAGGTGTCGACGTGCGGCTCCGGGATCACGACGACCTTGCCACCCTCGGGGATCGAGTCGGCGAAGACGACGGCCACGTCGGCGACGGTCGGCCCCATCTCGTCGAGGTGGTCCTCGAGGGCGTTGCAGATGACCAGCAGGTTGACGTCGATCATCTCGCGATGGAAGGTCAGCTGGTACTCCGGCTTCACGGCCATGCACTCGCTGACGAGGACGTCCGCCTCCGCCTCGACCGCCCGGCGGACCACCTCGCGCTGCTCGCTGATGTTCGCGCCCTCGGGCCGGCGGACGATCTTCTCCTCCTCACCGTTCCAGCCGAACAGCAGCTTCGGCTCGGTCCCGGTGGTCTTGCCGAGCGTGCGGAAGCCGCCCTCCGCCAGCGCGCTGGTGAGCAGGCGGGTGACGGTCGACTTGCCGCGGCTACCGTTCACGCTGATGCGAAGCTCGAGCGCCGCGAGCCGCGTGCGGTGACGCCGTCGTTCGACGACGCCGACGGCGAGCAGCACCAGGACGGCAGCGACGATCGTCAGGAGGACGACGTCGTCGGACGTCCCGAGAGACCAGCCCTCCATGCGTGCTCCGTCGTCGGTGGACGGCCGACTTGGCCGTCCCCCGTGGTCTGGGTTCCCTCCCGGAGCCCGAACGTACGGGACCACCCGCGGCAGCAGGCGAGGACCTGGCCGAGGGACGGGGGGAGGCGGGGTGGGCGATGATGCCCGGTCCACCGGCAGGGCCGGGGAAGAGGTGCGAACGGAGCGACCACGGCGACGAGCGCCGGACGACCCCGGATGCGCGTCGAAGGATAGCGCTTCCACCGACGTCGAGGAACCCCTTGGACGGGTCGGGAGGCGGTGGCCGGCCCGGGCCGCCGACCAGCGATCGGCAGGTGGCGGGTGCGTGCAGTGACCGCGCGGCGGCGCGCCGAGGTCAGGGGACCGAGCGGAGGCGGATCGGGCCCTTCGCGGTCGACGGGTCGACGACGCGGCCGCCCTGCAGCACCTCCAGTTCGCCCTTCGCGACCAGGCGGCGGGCGGCCCGCCGCGCCGGCTCCATCAGCGCCTCCCACGCGTCCGGCTCGTCGTCACCGTCGGCGACCCGCCGGGCGGCCTCGGAGGGGCAGATCGTCGCCCCACGGCGGCGCGCGGCGAGCAGGTCGCGGATCGCGTCCTCGAGCGCGAGGTCGGCCGGGCGCACCCTCCGGCGGCGGCAGGCGGCCGAGCAGTAGCGGATCCGGTCCCAGTCGCGCTCCCAGGCCTTGCGCCAGGTGATGGTCCGCCCACACGAGGCGCACGTCTTGTCGTCGCGGCCGTCGGCCATGGCTGCTCACTGCTCTGCGGTTGGGGTCGCGCTGGACAGCCAGGGTGCCCGCCGAGCGCCCCGGTGGCGACCGCTGCGCGCGGTCCTCGCTGACCGACCATCCGTGCAGGGCACCCAACGCGGTGTGCGGGGCCCGTCGGTACGTTCCCGCTTCCACCGACGCCCGCGAAGGACCGCCCCGCATGCCGTCTCCCGCCAGCCCACTCGTCCTCGGTGACCCGGCCCCCGCGTTCGCGCTGCCGGCGGTGACCGACGGGACCACCGTGACGCTCGGCGACCTTGATGCCGACGTCCTCGTTGTCGTGTTCCTGTGTCGGCACTGCCCGTACGTCGTGCACGTGCAGGACGCGCTCGCCGCGATCGCCACCGAGTATCAGCGCACCGGACGGGTGGCGTTCGTCGGTATCGCCGCCAACGATGCCGACGCCTACCCGGACGACGCCCCGGATTCGCTCGCGGAGCAGCAGCGGGAGGTCGGCTTCCCCTTCCCGTACCTGTTCGACGCCACCCAGGACGTCGCCAAGGCCTACGGGACGGCCTGCACGCCCGATCCGTTCGTCTTCGACGCCGACCGGCGACTGGCCTACCGGGGGCGGATCGACGCCACCCGCCCCGGCGGCGACGCTCCGACGGGGGCGGACCTGCGGGCGGCGCTCGACGCGCTGCTCGCGGGGGAGCGGCCGGACGCCGACCAGTGGCCGCCGATGGGGTGCTCGATCAAGTGGCGTCCGGGCAACGCGCCCGCCTGACGAGCGCACGTGTCCGGTCCGCTCCGGCGCCAGGAGATCGAGATGCGCCCACGCGCTCGCCGCATCGTCAAGCCGCTGACCGCCCGGGGCTACGCGCTCGTGCGGCCCGCCTTGGTCCGTCTCAAGCTCGACCGCCGTGTCAAGTACCTCTACGAAGCGCTGTACTGGCGGCGGCGCAAGGCCGACGAGCACGTGCTCGGCAACGACTGGTACGAGCCACTGTTCACCACCCGGGTCGGGCTCGACCGCGAGGCTTACGCCGGCCAGCGGGTGCTCGACATCGGTTGCGGCCCGCGGGGCAGCCTCGAATGGGCGGACCACGCCGCCCGCCGCGTCGGAGTCGACCCGCTCGTGCCGGTCTACCGCCGGCTCGGGATCGACGACCACGCGATGGAGTACGTGGCGGCGCCCGCCGAGCAGCTGCCGTTCCCGGACGCGTCGTTCGACATCGTCACGTCGATCAACTCGCTCGATCACGTCGACGATCTCGAGGTCACGATCGACGAGATCGGTCGGGTCCTCGCCCCCGGCGGCCTGCTCCTGGTGGTGGTCGAGGTCGGGCACGCCCCGACCATCGCGGAGCCCCACCGGCTCGGGTGGGACCTGGCGGCGCGGTTCGCCGACGGCTTCGAGGTCGAACGCGAGGAGCACCTCGAGTTCCTGACCGACGAGCCCGGCGTCGGGGCGAGCTTGCGGCGTCGGGTGCCCTTCGACCACGACGACCCGCGGGAGCGCAGCGCCACCTTGCACCTGCAGCTGCGCCGCCGGGCTCCCGGCGCCGTCGCAGCGCACGAGACCGCGTCCTCCGAGACGACGTCCGCGCCGGCGGCGACGACGTGACGCGACCGCTGGAGGAGCTCTCGCTCGGGCAGCTGCGGGACCGCACCAGCGCGAAGTGGCGGGCGTACCCGGACGACGTGCTCCCGGTCTGGGTCGCGGAGATGGACGTGCCCGCCGTCGAGGCCGTCGTCACGGCGGTCGCGGACGCCCTCCGGCGGGGCGACACCGGCTACGCCTGGGACGGTGGCTACGCCGAGGCGCTGGCCACCGTCGCGTCCGAGCGGTGGGGCTGGGCGTTCGATCCGGCGCGGACCCGCCTGGTCCCCGACGTGATGCAGGGCGCTGTCGAGGTGTTCCGGGTCCTGACCGTGCCCGGCGACGCGGTCGTGGTGAACCCACCGGTCTATCCCCCGTTCTTCGCGTTCCTCGGCCACGCCGATCGCCGGGTCGTCGAGGTGCCGCTCGCCGCCGACCACCGGCTCGACCTGGTCGCGCTCGAGGCGGCGTTCGCCCGGCCCGAGGTCACCGGCTACCTGCTGTGCAGCCCCCACAACCCGACCGGCACGGTCCACACCGCCGACGAGCTGCGCGCCGTCGCGATGCTGGCCGAGGAGCACGGGGTCCGGGTCGTCGCCGACGAGATCCACGCGCTGCTGGTCCTGCCGTCGCGTCGTCCGTTCGTGCCCTGGCTGTCGTTGTCCGATGCGCAGCGGGGTGTCGCGCTGCACTCCGCGTCCAAGGCGTGGAACCTCGCCGGTCTCAAGGCGGCGGTCGCGGTCGGTGGGCAGGCGGCGGCGGACGACCTCCGGCGCGTCCCGGAGGAGGTCGGGCACGGCGTCAGCCATCTCGGGGTCATCGCCCACACCGCCGCGCTACGGGAGGGCGGTGGCTGGCTCGACGCCGTGCGTGCCGACCTCGCCGCGAACCAGCGCCGCCTGGTCGACCTGCTGACCGAGCACCTGCCCGAGGTCCGCTACCAGCCCGGCGACGCCACCTACCTCGCCTGGTTGGACTGCCGCCTGCTCGAGCTCGGCGACGACCCCGCCGCGGCGTTCCTGGCCCGGGGACGGGTGGCGCTGACCAGTGGGGTCGGGTTCGGGCGCGGCGGCGCCGGTCACGCCCGCTTCAACCTCGGGACCAGCAGCGAGCTGCTCACCGAAGCGGTGCGACGGATGGCCGCCGCGGTCGGGCGTTCTGGGCCGACGGCTGCTCAGCCGCCCTCGAGCTGACGCACCAGCGTCGTCGGCGCGACCTGCCGGTAGGCAGCGACGACGATGTCGGCGACCTCGTCCCAGTCGGGTTCCACGTCCAGGCGCAGTCCGAGCCAGCCGCGGTGGCCGACGTACGGCGGGCGGAAGAACCGGTCCGGCTCGGAGCGCACCAGCTCCTCCTGCGCTCCCGGCGGCGCGGGGTAGACGAGCGCGAGTCGTCCGTCGCCGTGGTGGTCGTCGGTCAGGTAGCACACGGTCCGCTTGCTGCGCACGAAGAAGGTCACCGCGCCGTGGCTCAGCCGCTCGGAGACCTCCGGCAGGGAGGCGGCGATCGCCTGGAGGCGCGCGGTGGCCTCGGCGACGTCCTCCGGTCCGTAGGGGAGGTCGGGGCGCGGGTCTCGATCCATGGGAGCCAGTCTGCCGGACCGCGCTGGCGCCGGCGCACGCACGCTTCCGCAGCCACGCGGCCGGTGGTGTCAGACGCCTGGTTCGGCGGCGAGACGGCCGGCGCGGATCGCGGCGACGAGCTGCTCGTGGTCGCGCTCGGCCAGGTCGGCGTAGTCCTCCGCGAAGGCGACCATGGCACCGGCGAAGCGGTCGTTGGAGCCGAGGTAGCCGGTGATCGCCCCGGGCTGGCCGCCGGCGCTCGCGTGGCCCTGCGCCAGCAGCTGGCCGCACAACCCGGCGTAGCCGACCAACCCCACCGAGCGGATCCGGTCGAGGTCGACGCTGCCCTTCATGTCGCGGAACTGGCGGACGTAGAAGTGGCGCTCGACCCCATCCGGTCCGACGCCGTCCAGCCAGCCGAGGAACAGGTCGGTGGCCGCCTGCATCAACCGCTGGCCGTCCACGACCCGCCGTCCCGGTGGCGTGCGCTCGCTCGGTCCGAGGTGCGCTTCCAGCACCGAGGGCAGCGCTTCCTTGACCTGCAGGACGAGCGGGTCGTCCGCGTCATGGCCGTGGAGCAGGACGACGTAGGCGCGGGTGCCGACGCTGCCCACCCCGACGACGCGCCGCGCGACGTCGACCACCTCGAAGCGGTCGAGCAGCGCCCGGCGGTAGGCCGGCAGCGTGCGGCGGTAGCGGGCGAGCAGGTCGGCCGTGAGCTCGTAGCGGTTGGTCGGCAGCGATGCGCGGGTGAGGATCGGTGGGTCCTCGCGGAACCGGGCCCGCCCGTCGACGACCTCGGTGAGGCTCTCCGCGGCCTGGACGCTGGTCCGCTGCTGCGCCTTGGCCACCAGCTTCTGGGTGCCCGCCGCGAGTCGGCGGGCGGCGCGGTCCTCGGGGGCGGCGGCGACCTGCTCCTCCAGGGAAGCCAGCACCTGCTCGGCGGGCACGCTCGCGTACCACGCGTCCATCACGCCGGCGTCCGCGAGCTCGTGCAGCGTCTGCTGGTAGCGGTCGGTCGCCCGGCGGACCGCCTCCTCACCGACCGACGCGTCGAACCCCCGGTGACGTGCCGCCAGCACGAGCGATGCCACGAGCCGCTTCACGTCCCACTCGAACGGTCCCGGCAAGGTCTCGTCGAAGTCGTTGACGTCGAACACCAGGCGGCGCTCCGGCGTTGCGAACAGTCCGACGTTGCTCAGGTGCGCGTCGCCGCAGAGCTGGGTCGTCAGCCCCGTCGACGGGGTCGTGGCGAGGTCGGCCGCCATCACGGCCGCCTGCCCGCGGAAGGCGGCGAACGGGTTCGCGCTCATCCGCCCGTAGCGGATCGGGACCA
>SLMP01000136.1 GCA_007133465.1 Nitriliruptoraceae bacterium
GACCCGGCCCCCGACCCGGCCCCCGACCCGGAGACGAGCGAGTCGGGCGAGGGCCGGACGGGCTGACCCGCCGTCCAGCGTCGGGACCTTCGGGCCTGGACGTGTCCGGATCGGTCGTCCAGGCTCGGGGTGGCCGCCGCACCGGTGGCCCCCACCGTCACCGGCCCGGAGCCAACCGCATGGACCGTCCGAGCATCCTCGTCGTCTACCACAGCGCCGAGGGCCAGACCGCCCGCATCGCCGACCGCCTGCGCGCGGTGCTGGACGCGGAGGGCCTCGACGTCACCTGCCTCACCACCGACGCGGCACCGTCACCCGACGGGTTCGCCGGGGTGGTCGTCGGGGACTCGATCCACGCGGGCGAGCACAGCAAGCAGCTGACCGCCTACGTCGCCGACCACGTGGAGCGCCTCAACGCCATGCCGGCGGCGTTGTTCCAGGTCAGCCTGACCTCGGCGGACGACTCGGCGGAGTCCGCTTCGGAGGCGGGCGCCCTGGTCACCAAGCTGTTGGACGCCACCGGATTCGACCCGGACCTCGTCGGCCGCTTCGCGGGTGCGCTCGCCTACACCCGGTACGGGTGGATGAAGCGGCGACTGATGCACCAGATCATGAGGCGCGAGGGCGGGGAGACCGACACGAGCCGCGACCACGAGTACACCGACTGGGACGCCGTCGAAGGCTTCGCCCACGACGTCGCCAGCTACGTCGCCTCGGCCGGGCAGGACTGACGCCGCCGCCGTGGGTACCTCGGTGACCCTGGCGCTCGCCGGTGACACGATGCTCGGCCGGCTGGTGGGGGACGCTCTCGCCCGGGAGCCGGCCGGCTCCTTCGTGGCCCCGGAGGTCGTCGCGGCGATGCACGCCGCCGACGCGCGCGTGCTGAACCTGGAGTGTTGCATCTCCCGGCGTGGACGGCGCTGGCCCGATCCGGACAAGCCGTTCTTCTTCCGGGCGCCGCCCGAGGCGGTGGCGCTGCTGCGGCTGCTCCGCATCGACGCGGTGACGCTGGCGAACAACCACGCCCTGGACCACGGGCGTACGGCCCTGGCCGACACCCTGGCGTACCTCGACGCCGCCGGTATCGCCCACGTCGGTGCCGGCGGCGACCTCGCAGCGGCCCGTCGTCCCGTCACCCTGGAGGTCGCCGGTGTGCGGGTCGCGGTCCTCGGCGTGACCGACCACCCCGCGGGCTTCGCCGCCGGACCGCATGGCGGCGGGGTCGCGTACGCCGACCTGCGGCGGGAGGTCCCGGACTGGCTGCTCGCCGCCGTCGGGCGGGCCGCGGGAGAGGCCGACGTGGTCCTGGTGACGCCGCACTGGGGCCCCAACCTGGTCACGTCCCCCACGCCCCACGTCCGTCGCAGTGCCGCGGCGCTGCTGTCCGCGGGTGCCACCGTCGTCGCCGGCCACTCGGCGCACGTGTTCCACGGTGTGGGGTGGCGGGCTCGTCCCGGCCCGGCGGTCCTCTACGATCTCGGGGAGCTCATCGACGACTACGCCGTCCACCCCGGGGTGCGCAACGACCTCGGGCTGCTCTGGACCGTCGTCGTCGGTCCGGCCGGCGTCGAGCGCCTCGACGCGTTGCCCCTGCGGCTCCGGGTGGCGCGCACCGAGGTGGCGACGGGGGACGACCGCGCGTGGATCGTCGACCGGCTGCGCACGGCCTGTGCGGAGCTCGGCACCGAGGTGGAGGACGCGGGCGACCGCCTGCGGGTCGGCCCGGAGGGCACGTTCGTCGTCCCCGGGTGACCGACGGGGACGGTTCCCGGGGGATGTCGCAGCCGCTCGTTAGGGTGGGAGCTCCCGGTGGGAACGGACCGCCGGGCGGTCTCGACCCACGACGTCCAGGCGACCAAGGGGAGCCTCCGGTGCGGTTCCTGCACACCAGCGATTGGCAGCTCGGCATGACCCGCCACTTCCTCGGTGCCGGTGATCAGGCCACCTTCGCCCAGGCGCGGCTCGACGCCGTCGTCCGCCTGGCGGACGTCGCGCGCGACCGGGGGTGTGCGTTCGTGGTCGTCGCCGGCGACGTGTTCGAGACCAACCAGCCCGACCGTCGCACGGTCGGGCGCGCGCTGGACGCCCTGCGCACGTTCAACGTCCCGGTGTACCTGTTGCCCGGCAACCACGATCCCTACGACCCGGGGTCGGTCTACCGCTCGGCGGCGTGGCGGGAGGGCTGCCCGGACCTCGTCCGGGTGCTCGACGACGACAGGCCCCGCATCCCGGTCCCGGGTGTCGAGGTGGTGGGGGCGCCGTGGACCAGCAAGCGACCGGTCACGGACCTGGTCGCCGAGACGTGCGCGGCGCTACCGGCGGACGGATCGCTGCGGGTCGTGGTCGGCCACGGGCCGGCGGATCTGGTCAGCGGTGACTTCGGACAACCCGGCGCCGTGCGGGTGGCCGCGCTGGAGGCGGCGATCGCGGCCGGACGGGTGAGCCACGTGGCGCTCGGCGACCGGCACTCGACGTCGGCGGTCGGCGACACGGGCCGGATCTGGTACGCGGGGGCGCCGGAACCCACCTCCTATCGCGAGGAGGACGCGGGCAACGCCCTCGTCGTCGACCTCGCCCCGCTCGTGGCCGCCGGGTCGGGGCCGGCGCGGGCGGCGGCCCGCCCCGCGGTGGAGCGGGTACCGGTCGGGCGGTGGCGATTCCAGGAGGTCCATGGTGACGTCCAGGACGATGCGGACCTCGCCGAGCTCTTCGCGGTGCTGGACAGCCTGCCCGACAAGGCCCGCACCATCGTCAAGGTGAAGGTGGCGGGGACCCTCACCCTGCGGCAGGCCGCCCGGCTCGAGGAGGGGCTGGAAGCACGTGAGCACGTCCTCGGTGCCCTCGAGCACCCGGAACGCCACCTCGACGTCACGGTCGTCCCGGACGCCGACGACCTCGCGGCCTTGTCGCTCACCGGGTACGCGGCGACGGCGCGCGACCGCTTGCTCGCTCGTGCCCACCGTGACGAGGAGTCGGAGGCACGCGGCGCCACGGACGCCCTCGGGCTGCTGGTGCGGCTGACGACCGGGGGCACGCGATGAGGCTGTTGCGGGTGGCGGTGACCGACGTCCGGGGGGTCACGAGCGCGGAGACGCGCTTCGCCCCTGAGGGCGTCACGATCGTCGAGGCGCCGAACGAGACGGGCAAGACGACCCTGCTCGAGGCCGTCGACGTGCTGCTGGAGGTCAAGGACTCGTCCCGGTCCCAGCGCGTGAAGGACCTGCAGCCGGCCGACCGGGACGTGCCGAGCACGATCGAGGTCGAGCTCACCTGCGGCGAGTACCACCTGACCTGCACGAAGACCTACCACCGGCAGCCCGCCACCGTGTTGACGATCCACGCCCCGACGCGGGAGACGCTGCGCGGCGCGGACGCGCACGACCGCCTGCGTGCGATCCTCGACGCGGAGGTCGACCCCGCGCTGTACGCCGCGTTGCGCTACGCCCAAGGGCGCGATCTCGCCGCCGTCCCCTTCGGCGGCAGCAACGTCCTGGCCGCACGCTTGGACGCCGCCGCCGGAGGGGTGGGCTCGGCCGACGACGGGGGGCTGCTCGAGCGCGCTGCCGCGGCGTACCTGCGGTGGTACACGCCCACCGGACGTCCTGGACAGGCGCTGCAGGCGGCGGCGCGGGAGCTCGGCGAGGCCGAGGCGGCGCACGCCGCGCTCCTCGACCGGCTCGACGCGCTGCAGCGCGACGTCGACGAACTCGATCGGATCGAGCGCCAGCTACCCGAGCTCCGCCGGCGCCGTGCCGAACAACTGGAGCCGCGGCTCGCCGCGGCGTGCGCCGCCCAGGCGGAGGTCCACGAGGCACGGGCGGAGCTCGCCGCGCGGCGTGCCGCGCAGGTGGCCGCGGTCACGGACCTCACCACCGCGCGGCGTCTCGTCGCCCAGCGAGCCGAGCAGGTCGGACGGACCGTGCAGCTCCGCCGCGAGGCCGACGCCGCCGCCCTCGCGCTGGCCCCGATCCGGGCCCGGCTGACGGAGACCGAACGGGCGCACGAGGAGCACGCGACGGCCCGCAGGCAGGCCGCAGATGCCGCCGGGCGGACGCGCCGGCAGTGCGACGACGCGCAGCTCGTCGTCGACCTCCTCGAGGCCCGCGCCGAGCGGGAGCGGCTCGCCCGTCGCCAGCGGCGGGTCGAGGAGCTCTCGGCGATCGCTCGTGAGGCGGAAGCGGCGGTCGCCGGGTCGCGCCTGGACGAGGTTGGCCTCGCGGCGATCCGGGAGGCGGCCCAGGCCGTACGGGTCGCGGAGGCCGCCCGTGCCGCCGGCGCCCCGAGCCTCCGGCTGGTCGCTCACCGTGACCTCGACGTCGTCGTCGACGGCGAGGTCGTCGCCCTCCGCGCGGGCGACGAGCTGTCCCGCACCGTCGCCGCACGGCTGCGGGTCGCCGTGCCGGAGCTCGCCGAGCTCGAGCTCACGGCCGGCAGCTCGGCGGACGGCCTCCAAGCCGCGGTCGACGCCGCCCGTCACCAGCTCCGGGACACCTGTGCCGCCGCCGGCGTCGCCGACCCGGAGGAAGCCGAACGCGCCGCCGCGGTCCGTGCCGCCGATCTCGCGGCCGTCCAGCGGTGCGGGGCGGACGTGGCGCGGGAGCTCGAGGGGGCCACGCTGGCGGCGTTGCAGGCCGCCCTGGACACCGTCGAGGGACGCGTCCGTGCCCTCGAGGACCGGCTCGGCGCCCGCACACCGCCCGCCGGCGGCCTGGCCGCGGCTCGCGAGGTGGTCCTCGACGCGCGTGACGGAGCCGATCAGGCCGACGAGCGGCTCGTCGCGCTCCAGGCGGCGCAGGACGAGCACGCGCAGGAGCTGCACGCGCTGCGCACCCAGGTCGAGGTCGCGGAAGCCGGTCTCGCGGCGTGTCGGCGAACCCTGCAGGGGGTCGAGCAACGGGTCGCGGCGCAACGCGCCGAGGACGGCGACGACGACCATCTGGAGGCCGCCCGGACCGAGGCCGAGCAGCGTGAGGAGGCCGCGGTCCGGTCGCTCGCCGCCGCGGAGCAGGCGCTGGCGGCGCTCGACCCGGCCGCGGTGGGGCGGGAGGAGGTGGCGGCTCGGGCGGCGCTGGCGACCCTCGACGGGGACATCGGCGACCTCCGAGCGGCGCAGGCCACCCTCCGGGAACGGCTGCGGCTGAGCGGCGAGGACGGTCTGGGCGAGCTCGTGCAGCACGCGGCCGACCGGCTCACGCAGGCACGGATCGACCACCGCCGCACCACCCGACGCGCCACGGCCGCCCGCCTGCTCCACGAGGAGCTCACTCGTGCGCGAGAAGAGGCCTACCAGGCGTACCGCGCCCCCCTGTGCGAGCTCATCACCCGCGACGGGCGGACGGTCTTCGGCGCCGGTCTGGAGGTGGAGGTCGACGAGGACCTGTGCATCGTCGGCCGCACCCTGGACGGCGTGACGTTGCCGTGGGCGCAGCTGTCCGCCGGGGCGCGCGAACAGCTCGCGATCCTCGCGGGACTGGCGGCGGCGCAGCTCGCGGGTGGCGACGGCGTGCCCTTCGTCATCGACGACGCGCTCGGCTACACCGACCCCACCCGGCTCGAACGGCTGGGCGAGGTCCTCGACCGGACGACCGACGCGCAGGTGATCGTGCTCACGTGCGTCGCCGACCGGTTCCGGACCGTCCGCCGCGCCCACGTCGTCCAGCTCGGCGACCGGACGACCGCCACGGTGACGGAGATCCCCGTGGCCCCGCCGGCCGGGTCCGTCCCGGCCGTGGCCCCGCCGGCCGGGTCCGTCCCGGCCGTGGCCGGACCGGCTGTGTCCCCGGCGCCGGAGCCGACGGCGCTGCCCCTCCCGCTCCCGTCCCTCGCGCAGCACCCGGGCGCTGCCACGCGGTCGTCAGAGGTGGCCCGCGGCCGCCGCCGGCCGAAGGACGGCATCGCGCCTCCGCGGCAGGGTCGCGACCGGGCACGGACCGGTGAGGTGGAGGCACGCGACCGTGGCGCTCGCCACCCCGACGCCGGTCTCCCCGCGGAGGCCGCCGCCCTCACGCTCGACCTCGGGCCGCACTGACGTGGACACGACCGAGCTGGCAGCGGCCCTGCGGACGCGCCGTGACGATCTCACGGCCGAACTCGACCGCCTCACCGCCCCCCCGGACGAGACGACGGCGGTCGCCTTCGGCAAGCGCATCGGCGACGGCACCACCGAAGCCGTCGAGCGCCTCAGCACGACCGCGACCGCCCGGTCCATCGCTGGCTCGTTGCGGGAGGTCGACCGGGCGCTCGCCAAGCTCGCGGACGGGACCTACGGCACCTGCGACGGCTGTGGGCAGCCCATCCCGCCGGAGCGGCTCGACGCCCGACCGGCCACGCCGTGGTGCGTGCGCTGCAGCGCCGCCCGCGCCTGATCTCGCGGGCCGCCGCGGGTGGACGCGTCCGGTCGGTCGAGCACCGGGACCGGGTCGTCCGGTCCTGGCGTCGGGGTCCAGCGACGGTGGTCCCGACCCGGCCGGCCTGCGACGGTGGTCCCGCCGCAGGAGGCGGCCGGACGACACGAGGAGGTCGGACGTGGGCTACCTGGTGGTCGGGGTCGACGGCTCCGAACAGGCGCGCCGAGCGCTCGCCTGGGCGCTCGAGGAGGCGGCCGTCCGGGACGTCGAGCTCCGGGTCGTGCTGGTGTACGCGCCCGGCGACGAGCCGAGCCCGTACGTCCGGTCCTACGCGTTCGGTTCGGAAGCGGCAGCGACCGAACGGCTCGCCGGCGACGAGCAGCGCTGGCGCGAGGAACGGGCGACCGAAGCGCGCCTGCAGGCGGAACGGCTCGTCGAGGCCGAGGTCGACGCCGTGCCGGGGCACGCGGGGGTGACCGTGACCACGCACGTCGTCGCCGACGAGCGTCCGGCCCGCGCCCTGATCCAGTTCGCCGAGCGCGCCGACGGCCTGGTGGTCGGCTCGCGGGGACGCGGTGGGTTCGCCGGCCTGCTGCTCGGTTCCGTGTCCCAGCAGCTGGTGCAGCACACGCCCTGTCCCGTCACGATCGTGCCGAGCCCGCGCCGCTGAACGTCGCCGCGACGCGGGGGACGAGCTCAGCCCGATGCGAGGTGGTCACGCAGTCCGTCGAGGAACGCGTCGCACGCCTCGAGCTGCGCTTCCTCGACCCACTCGTCGGGGGTGTGCGCCTGCTCGATCCGGCCGGGCCCCACGACGACGGTCGACAGCCCCGCCGCCTGGAAGTGCCCGCCGTCGGTCCCGAACGGCACCGTGCGGACGGGGCCGTCGTCACCGAGGAGCGAGCGCGCCAACCGCTCGGCGACCCCGTTCGGTTCGATCGCGAGCGCCCGCGCCACCGCGTCCGTCCGGGTCTCGATCCTGCCGACGCCGGTGTGGGCGCGAAGGCGGGGGAGCACCACCTGCTGCGCGAAGCGGTCCACCTCGTCGCGGATCGCGAACGAGTCGTCGGCCGGGACCGGTCGGTACTCCCAGGTCAGCTCGCACCGGCGCGGCACGATGTTGATCGCCTGGCCGCCCCGCACGGTGGCGAGGTTGACCGTGGTCGCCGGCGGGTCGAACCGCGGATCGACGGCGGCCGTGAGGTGCTCGGTCGCGAGGTCGTCGAGGTGCGTCGCGATCCGCGCTGCCGCAGCCACCGCGTTGGCGGCCCGCTGCGGCTGGCTGGAGTGGCCGTCGAGGCCCTCCACGACGGTGGTGAACGCGCGGATGCCCTTGTGGCCGCTGACGACCTCCATACCGGTCGGCTCGCCGATCAGCACGGCCGTGGGGCGCGGCTGGGACGCGAGGAGGCGCCCGACGGCCGTCGGCGCGCCCACCGTGCCGATCTCCTCGTCGTAGGTGAGCGCGAGCAGCAGCGGCCGCCGCAGGTCCGCCGCGACGAAGCGCGGGACGGCCGCGAGCAGGACGGCGAGGAACCCCTTCATGTCGGTCGTGCCGCGTCCGTGCAGCCGGCCGCCGGCGGCGTGGAGGGTGAACGGGTCGCGCGTCCACGGTTGGCCCTCGACCGGCACGCAGTCGGTGTGCCCGCTGACCACGACCCCGCCCTCGACCTCCGGTCCGATGCGCGCGAGCAGGTTCGCCTTCGTCCCGGTCGCGTCCGGGACCCGCTCGTGCGGGACGCCGTGGGCGTCGAGCACCTCCTCGACGACCGCGAGCAACGGCAGGTTCGTGTGGGCGCTCGTGGTGTCGATCGCGACGAGCCGCTCCAACAGCCGGCGGTAGCCCACCGCAGCCCTCCTGGTCGGGGCGTGACGCTACTGGGTCCCGCCCGCGCGGCGCGTCGTCGCGGTCAGCCGACCGCCTCGCCGTACCAGCCGGCGAGCTCGACGTAGTTCGCCACGTTCGGGCGGGGCACGTCCGGCACCGGCCGCTCCAGCACCGTCGCGGGCACCCCGACGGCGAGCGTCCCCGCCGGCACCTCCGTGCCCTCGCGGACGACGGCGCCCGCCGCCACCACCGCGCCGCGGCCGATCCGTGCGCCATTGAGCACGATCGCGCCCATGCCGATGAGGACGTCGTCCTCGATCGTGCAGCCGTGCAGGATCGCGCGGTGGCCGACCGTGACGCGTGCACCGATCGTCGTCGGGACGCCCTCGTCGGTGTGGACCACCGTGAGGTCCTGCAGGTTGGTGTCCTCACCCACGCTCAGCGTGGCGCGTTCCGAACGCAGCACGCACCCGAACCACACCGACACCCCGGCGGCGAGGTGGACGTCGCCGGCGACGGTGGCGGTCGGGGCGAGGTACACGCCGGGGGCGAGCTGCGGCTGCCGGCCGTGCACGGTCAGGATCGTGGCCATGGGTCCTCCGGAGATGCGTGCGGACGGGACGGCGAGTCTGCCCGACCCGGCCCGGCCGGGGGCGCCGGCGTGCCGTTGCGGTCGAGGAAGCCCGCGAGGCCGTCGACGTGGGACCCCGGCCAGAACACCTGGCGGCAGTCGTCACAGCGGGCGAAGCGGTCGAACGCGGCCCGGCTGCGGGGCGGGACCTGGGCCGCCACCTCGGCGAGCGGGACGCTGCGCAGCCGGCCGTTGCAGCGCACGCAGCGGGTGAGGGGCGCGGCCCGCGACCGCAGGCCGAAACGGTCCACCACCTCGCCGGCCTGCAGGTCCGGGTCGTCGGACCGGGGGCAGTAGCCGTGCACCACCTCGCGGCGCATCAGCAGCCTCCGGTCGCGGGTGAGCAGGATGCGGTCCTCGGTCACCGCCACGAGGGCGAGGTCGCGGTCGTCGGCGTGGGTGCGGTACCAGCAGTCGAAGCCGAGCAGGCGCAGGCGGCGGGTGAGCGTCCCGAGGTGGACGTCCAGGACGAACCGGCGTGGGTCCGGCCACGGAGGAGCGAGCGCCGGCGCCTCGGGGTCCGCCAGGGCGTGGAACGGGGGGTACACGGCGAGGCGTTCGCCGCCGACGACCCGGTGGCCGAGGTCCACGGCGACGCCATCGACGCGCAGCTGGGCGACCTCCGGGTGGGGGATCCCGATCGATTCGACCAGGTCCTTGACCGACCGGGGAGCGCCGACGGGGACCTCCACCTCGGTGGCGCCGGCGAGGTCGACGAGCTCCGCGTAGCAGCGGACGGTGACCCGCGGCAGGTCGTCGGGGGTGTCCGTCACGCCTCGGCCGTCCGTCGTCAGGCAGCCGCGCTGCGGCCCTCGAGGCGCCAGTTCGCCCGTCCGGTGCCGTCGAGGCCGGCGAAGCGGACCGTGATCCGGCTGCCGACCCGCCACGGGCCGGAGGTCGTCTCCAGGCCGTGCTCGTCGACGATCAGCTTCCCGCGTTCGCGTGCGGGCAGGTCGAGGGCGCGCTCGGCCGTGACGAACCCGGTCACGCCGAGCCGGGGCAGACGGATACGCAGCCCGGCCGCGGTGATGCCGGTGATCGTGGCGGGCTCGGGCCCGTCGAGGAAGCCACGACCGAGCAGCTGTGACCACAGCTCGGCACGCTCCCGCGCCTGCAGGTAGCTGAGCGCGCCCGACCGCGCGTCGAGCCACCCGGCCAAGGGCCGCAGGTCGTCGGCGTGGTGGAGCGGCTCCTCTCCGGCGAGCGCCGCCCGGATCTGCCGGTGGACGACGAGGTCCGCGTACCGGCGGATCGGCGAGGTGAAGTGCGCGTACGCGCCGGCCGCGAGGCCACGGTGGGCAGCCGGGTCCGGCTCGTAGGTCGCCCGGGCCGTCGACGACGCCGCCACGGACGCCAGCAGGGCGCGGTCGGTGTCCCGGTCGGCGGCCGCCAGACGGTCCATCTCCGCGATCAGCTGGCCGGTGACCGCGTCCGCCTCGGCGGTGGGGTCCTCGAGGGCCGGGACCTCGGCGCCCGCGAGGGCGGCAGCCGCCTGGAGGCGGGCGGTGCGCTGGGGGTCGAGTCCGGTGTGCGACCGGTAGAGCGCCGCGACGCCCCGGTCGACGAGCCAGGCGGCAACGGCCTCGTTCGCGGCGACCATCAGCCGCTCGATGAGGCGGTACGCCTCCGCGTGGGGCTCGGCCGGCACCGTCGTCAGCTTGCCGTCGACCAGGGCCGGTTCGACCTCCGCGGTGACGAACAGGTCCTCGAAGGTGACGCGGGCGTCGCGTTCGGCCCCGAGCCGACGAGCGGCCTCCACCGCCCCGACCAGCACGGTCTCCGACTCGTCCACCGTCGGGCCGGCCTCGAGGTGCAGGGGGTCGACGTCGCCGTCCAGCCACGCCTCGACGGCGGCGTAGCTCAGCTTGGCGCGCGACCGGATCGCGGCGATCTCCACCGTCGCGTCGCCGAGGCGCCCGTCCGGCGTCACCGAGAAGCGGGCCGAGACCGCCCAACGGTCCTCGTTCGGCAACAGCGACAGCGCGCCCTCCGACAGGGCCGGGTCGAGCATCGGGGCGTTCTCGCCGACGGCGAGGTACGCCGTTGCCGCCACCGTCCGGGCGTACCGGTCGGCCGGGGATCCGACGCCGACCGCCCGCCCGACGTCGGCGATGTGGATCGCCACCTCGACCGGGCTGGCGTCGTCGCCGTCCCAGCGGGCACCGACGGCGTCGTCGATGTCGCGGGTCGTGGTGCTGTCGACCGTCACGCAGGGCTCGTCGCGCCGCTCGACCCAGGGGGCCGCGCCGCCCGGGATCGGGCCGTCGGGGGACAGCCCGGCGGCACCGCCGCGACTGCCCGACGCGAGCAGCCCGATGATCCGGGTGTGGGTGACCGCGGCCTCGGCCGGGTCCAGGCCCGCCGCGGCCGGGCCGCCCGGCACCAACCCGGGCGCCGCTCGCCCGAGCGCGATGACGACCGACGCCGCCCGGATCGCCTGCGGGGAGGCGGCCACGAACGGGCCGGCGACGATCGCCCGGCCGATCGGGACGCCGTCCTCGTCGTCGCCGAGCAGCACGACCGCGACACGGCCGACCGCCAGGGGCAGCTTCGCCGCGACGGGCTCCGCCAGCCGGACCCAGCCGGTGCCGAGCGCCGGGTCGGGTTCGATGACCAGACGTCCTGGCCCCTGCTGCACGCGCCCGACCAGCATCCGCCGGGGGCGCTCGACCAGCGTGGTCGCGGTCGCCGTCGCCCCCTTGTCGTCCAACGCCACCTCGGCGTCGACGAGGTCGTCGGCGAGCATCCCCTTGGCCGTGCCAGGTGGGACGAACAGGCGGTCGACCTCGTGGGCGACCCCGGCGTCGTCGTGGACGGTGGCGGCGGTCTCGGTCAGCCCGTCGGGGCCGACGGGGGTGAGGAAGCCGAAGCCACGGGGGTTCGGGCGAAAGCGGGCGCGGACGGACACGGTGGGAGCTCGTGGGTCGGGAGCGGGGCGGGTGGCCGGCAGTCTGTCACCCGGGAGGGCCTCCCGGCCAACCGGCGCGCGGTGGCGCACCAGCGACGCCGGCCCGGACGGCGCGGCGATCAGCCGAGGTCGTGGACGGACGCCTCCAGGGCCGCGAGGAGCGCGGTCGCAAGCGTAGCGTCCGGCCCCAGATCGGCCGGGTCCGCGCTGACGTGGGCGCCGAGGAGGTCGTGATCCTCGTCGAGCCGCTCGCCGAGCCGCAGGCGCGTGGCGACCAGTCGCCCGTCTGCTGCGGCCGCGACGACACGACGGAGCTGCCGACCGTCCCCCGCAGGCTCGTCGACGAACGCGACGAGCAGCAGGTGCCACGGCCGCACGGGCAGCGCGAGCGTGGTCGCGGTCAGGTCCTCCGGCGGCACGGTGACGAGCTCCCAGCCGGTCACGGCCGGCCCGAGGTCGAGGTCCTCGGTGAGATCCTGCTGGACGTCCTGCGGCAGTCCCAGCTCCTCGATCGCCGCGCGGCCGAGCTCCGCGACGACGTCGATCCCCGCGGTCCGGGGACGCTCGCTGTCCACCGCCAGCTCCGCCTGGCTGACCACGACCTCCAGCAGGCGTGCGGCGGGCAGCTGCGCGAGCAGGTCGCGCGCCTGGGTCGCGTCCGCCGCCGCGGCGTAGCGGAGCAGGGCATCCGCCGAGCGCAGCACGTCGTCGTCGGGGGTCACGGGCGGTCCTCGTGTCCGGTGTCCGGAGGCATCCTGCCGCATCGGTGCGACGTGGTGGGGGAGGCGGGACCACGGCCCGGCGGGGAGGTGGCACGCTGGTGCTCGTCTCTTGTGAACGAGTCCCGCGTGGTCGACCCCGCCGCGAGCCCTCCCACCGAGCCGGCGCCGCCGGACCCGGGGACGCCGCCATCCCCGGACGGCGGGTCCACCCCACCGTCACGGGACGGCGGGTCCACCACACCGTCCACGTCGGGCGCTGCCCCACCGACGGCCCGGCCACGCCGGCGCTGGCCGTGGGCGGTCGCGGTCGTCCTGCTCCTCGCCGCCGCGGGGACGGCGGCCGGCATCGCCTGGCAGCAGCGGGAGGTCGCGGCGACCTGGCGGGAACGTGCGCTCGGCCTGGAGGTGCAGCGCGACCAGGCCCTCGACGAGGGGGCCGAGCAGCGCCGGGTGCTCGAGGAGCAGCTCACCGCGCTCACGGACGCCATCGCGACCTCCGAAGCCGACGTCGTCGAGCTCGAGGGGCGGCTCCGCGCCCTCGCCGACGAGAAGGCCCAGGCCGAGGACGCGGTCGTGACCGGGGAGGTGGAACGCGAGGCGTTGCGGGAGGTCTCGGCGCGGGTCGGCGGAGCGGTCGAGGCGCTCGACACCTGCGTCACCCAGCTGTTCGACCTGCACGCCGCCTCCGTGACGGCGTTCAACCGGGCCGCCGCCGACGAGGCCGTCGACGTCGAGCCGCTCAACGACCAGGCGACCCGGACGACCGATTTCTGCAACGAGGCGCGCGCTGCGGCCGCCGCCGCCGGCGCCGCCGCCGACCAGCTGCTCGGGCCGTGACGATGCGCCCCGCCGCGGGAACGGCGCTGGCCAGCATCGGGCTGCTGCTCGTCCTGCTCGCCGGGTGCGTGCCCGCCGCCCCGCCGCTCGCGGCGCCGCCGGAGCGTGTGGACGCGACCACCGAGGCGTTGCCCCCGCCTCCCGAGGTCGCCGCCACCTCGGTCCGGCGCCAGGCGCAGGAGATCACGGTCCGGATCCGGTCCCTCGGCTGCGAGCAGTTCGGGGTCGGGTCGGGGTTCCTGCTCCCCGGTGGGGTCGTCGTGACGAACCGACACGTGATCGACCAGCCCCGGCGGGTCACGGTCAACACCTGGGACGGGCGGCAGTTGGACGCGGACGTCACCGGCATCGCGGTCGACTCCGACCTGGCGTTGCTGCAGCTCGAGGACGCGGCCGGTCTGCCGGTCGCACGCCTGCGGACGACCGCCGTCCGTTCCGGCGAGCCGGTCGTGGTCGTCGGCTTCCCGGAGGGCGGCCCGCTGACCGTGACGACCGGGGAGGCCCTGGGCCTGGTCGACGGGCAGCTGTTGGGCGAACCGGCCGACGTGCTCCGGATCGATGCGGCCATCCGGCAGGGCAACTCGGGGGGGCCGGTGCTCGATGCCGACGGTCGGGTCGTCGGGGTCGTGTTCGCGAGCGAGATCGAGCGGGGGACGGCGCTCGCCGTGCCGGTCACGACGCTCGTGGAACGGTTGGACGCGACCGAGCTGGTGCCACCGGCCGGTTGCTGACGTCGGCGCCGCCCCCACGGGCCCCGCGTGTCCCGGCGTCAGCCGCGGGGCGTCGCGGTGGTCAGCGTCCAGGACGGCAGCGGCCAGTCCAGGCGGACGAGCAGTCGTTCGAGCCGATCGGTGACCTGGACGGCGGTCACCCGCCGGTCCGCGTTCGGCAGCAGCGTGGCCCGCAACGTCGTGCTCGAGGAGGTGCGCCGGCGGACCCAGTCGCCGTCCAGCGCGGCGCGGTCGAGGGTCCGGCGGGCGCGTCGGGTGCCGGCGGTGAGCTCGATCGCGACCACCTCGCGGTGGCGGTCGTCGCGGGCCGGGACGATCCGCAGGCGGGCGGTGAGGTCGGGGGAGAGGTGCACGGCGAGCCCGTTCCAGCGTGAGCCGGGGGCGCGGCTGGCCGCGAGCAGTGGGACGATCGGGGCGGCGTGCGGCTGCGCGAGCCAGATGGCGACGACGTCGCGGTCGAGGCGGTCCCGAGGGTCCGGCAGCGGCCGTTCCCAGTGGACCGAGGTGAGGTCGACCGGTCCGTTCGCGGTCGCGCCCGTCGCGGTCGCCCGCGACGGGCGTCCACGGGCGACCGGCACGGGGTCGTCGTCGTCGTCGACCAGCCGCTCGTACGCCAGCCGCAGGCGGTGGAAGGTCGCGGCGTCCCCGCCGCGGTCAGGGTGGTGCGTGCGTGCCAGCGCGCGGTAGGCACGCTTCGCGGCAGCGCGGTCGAGTGGTGCTCCCGCGGACGTGTCGAGCTCGAGGAGGCGCAGGGCCTCCGCGCGGGTCAGACGACGGTGCACGGTCGTCCTCGCGGCTCGGGCGACGGGTCGGGGGACGCCGGCGCGGCGGCCGGCCTGGCGAGGGTAAGGCGTGGGTCAGCGCGCCGACCGGCCTCCCGTCCGCTGCCCGGCCGTGATCCCGGCCAGCACCGCGGTGGCGAGGCGGCCCAGGTGCTCGAGCGCGTACCCGCCTTCCTGCAGCAGCAGGGTCGGGCGGCGCAGGGACCCGACCCGTTCGCCGAGCGCGTGGAACCCCGCCGTCGTGAGCCCGAGCGTGCCGATCGGGTCGTGCTCGGACGCGTCGAGCCCGAGCGACACCACGACCGTGGCCGGATCGAACGCGTGCACGGCGTCCAACGCGGCGTCGAGTGCGGCGAGGTAGCTGGCGTCGGTCGTGCCGCGCGGCAGCGGGACGTTGTGCGTCGTGCCTCGACCGGGGCCCTCGCCGACCTCGTCCGCGAACCCCGAGAAGTACGGGTAGAGGTGGTCGGGGGAGCCGTGCAGCGAGACGTACTGCACCGCGGCGCTGCGCCAGAACAGGTCCTGGGTGCCGTTGCCGTGGTGCACGTCGACGTCGAGCACGGTGACGCGACCACCCGCGGTGAGGGCCTGCGCCGCCACCGCCGCGTGGTTGAACAGGCAGAACCCGCCGAAGTAGTCCCGGCCGGCGTGGTGCCCGGGCGGGCGCGTCAGTGCGTAGACCGCCGGTGCGCCGTCGCTCAGCAGGTCCGCGCCGGTCAACGCGACGTCGACCGCGCCGCGCGCCGCGGTGAACGAGCCGGCGACCAGCGGTGTCGCCGTGTCGAAGCACCACCAGCCGAGCTGCGCGATCGGAGAGGCGGACGGGCGGCCACCGGCGTTCCAACGGGGGGAACGGAAGGTGTCGGCGATCATCGTCTCCGGACCGCCGGCACGCCGCCACGCCGCGTAGCCGTCGCGCAGGAAGGCGACCATGGCCGGGTCGTGCACGGCGGTCAGGGCCGTGTCGTCGTGAACGACCGCGGGCACCCGCCGGTGCCCCTCGCGATCCAACGACGCCTGGATCGCGTCGAGCCGCGCCGGACGCTCGAAGACGGGGCTGACCCGCTGGCCGGCGTTGAGTTCGAAGGGCGGGTCGTGCCGCCGATGCCGGTCGTCCACGACGACCGGCACGGACGCGTCGTCGGGCGCGCCGCCCGTCACGCCGGCCGCGGCGCCGTGGCCGTTCACCGCGTGGCGTCGCCGCCGTCGGAGGCCGTGGCCGGGTCGACGGAGGAGCCGGACGGCCCCTGCGGGGCGACGGGGGTCGCCGTCTCCGGGGTCACGGGGCCGCCATGTGCGGCCGGCGGGGCGGGCGGCACGGGGGGCACCAGCGGCCCGGCCGGGGCTGCGTCGTCCTGGTCCCGCGTCTGCCAGTAGGCGACGGCGCCGGCGAGACCGGCAAGCAGCAGCAGCCAGCGGCCCTTGCCCCCGGTTCGCGGCTCGGGCGCCTCCGGCAGGTCCGCAGCCGCCTGCTGGACGCGTGCCAGCTCACGTGCGAGCGCAGCGGCCTGCGTCGTGATGGTCTTCGCCTCCCGGCGCTGGGCGCGCCGGCGGCGCAGCACCAACCCGGCGGTCCCGACGACGGCGACGCCGATCCCGGCCGGGACGGCGATGGAGCGGGCGCGCTCCTTCAACTCCTCCGGATCGGGCACGCGGGACGCGAGCGTCGCGAGGTCCTGCTCCAGCCCGCTGCGGATCGAGCCGAGCTGCTCGCGGGCCTGCCCGGGGTCCTCCGCAGGCGGGCCGCTGACGTACTCGACGCTCGACTGGAAGGCCTCCTTGGCCTCCGTGCTGGTCTGCTTGGCGCGCTCGATCTCCTGTTCGACCGACCGCTTGATGCGCTCCGTGGCCTCGCTCACCGGTTCACCTGTTCCTTCGCCCACGCCTTGGTCGTCTCGGCCTCGGCCTTGGTCTGGTCCATGACCGGCCGCTTGGCCTTGCGGATGCCGACGGCCACGAGGATGCCCGCCAGCAGCGTGTACACCAGCGTGACGATCAACCACGCGAGCCACGGTGCGACGACGAGTTCCAGGGCCTTGGCGCCCGTCACCCCGACGAAGCCGAGGATGAACAGACCGAGCAGCGCGGCGCCGGCGATCGTGCCGGCTGCGATCGCCTTGTCGGTCAGGACCTGCTTGGCCTCGAGCTTGGCGAGCTCGACCTCCTTCGACACCAGGGCCTGGAGGTGGGCCACGACGGAGGTGACCACCTCGGAGGTGCCGCGGGCGTCGGCGCCCACCGCGGTACTCGTGCCGGGCGGTGGTCCGCTGGCCGGGAGCTCGGTCTCGGGCACGGCCTCGTCTCCTGTCTCGACGGACGCAGCCGGGGAGTCGGCCCGCAGCTGCGTTGCCTGCACCCTAGAGCACCCACCGGGACGACGGCGGCGCCCCACCCGGGCCGCCAGGACAGGTGCCGCACCGTCCGGCCGCCGTCGGACGCTGGCACCCGGCAGCCACGAGTGCCAGCGGGGTACCCTGACGCGGCTGGCGTCCACGTCGTGGCGTCCTGCGCCCGGAGGGGCAGGTCCGGGACGACGCCGGACGA
>SLMP01000014.1 GCA_007133465.1 Nitriliruptoraceae bacterium
ACGACACGCTCATGCCGACCGCCGACTTCGGACGCTTCTTCGACGACTTCGAGGTGGGGGACGTCTACAAGCACTGGCCGGGCAAGACCATCACCCAGGCCGAGGACATCCTGTTCTGCTCCATCACGATGAACCAGCACCCGCTGCACAGCGACGACAACTACGCGGCGGCGGCCACCCCCCACGGCAAGGCGATGGTGGTCGGCAACCTCGTCTACTCGATCGTGCTCGGGCAATCGGTGCCGGACGTCTCCGGCCGGGCGATCGCGAACCTGGAGATCGAGTCGCTCAAGCACGCGAACCCGACCTTCCACGGTGACACGATCTACTCGGAGACCGAGGTGCTGGAGGTCCGAGAGTCGCGCTCCAAGCCCGATCGCGGCGTGGTCAAGGTCCGCACGATCGGCTACAAGCAGGACGGCACGGTCGTGTGCGAGTTCACCCGCAGCGTCCTGGTGCCCAAGCGTGGCCACGAGTTCGACGGCCAGCCCGGCCGGCCGGAGCCCAAGGTCGACGGGTGAACGCGCCGACCTGCGCGCTTCGAGCGCCACGATGGAGGTCCGACAGCGCGGTTGGCTCGGCCGCGAGTGCGAACTGGTCGACGGTCCGCAGGTGCTCGCCCTGCTGAGCTTCGCGGCGATGGGCGAGCACGGCGAGGCCCAGGCCGCCGACGGGCGGGTCTGGTCGATCCGCCGGCTGCCAGGGTTCGGGCCGTGGCAGCTCGCCGACCGGTCGGGGGTTCCGCTCGCGACCGCCACGAAGGACGATGCGTTCCGGGATCGGTTCACCCTCACCTGGCGGGATGCGGACCGGCTCCGGCTCGAGCGGCGCAGCAACGTCGGCCGCCGGCTGCTCATCGCTGTGGACCTCACGACCGGCACCGACGTCGGGCGGGTCGAGGAGCGTGGGTTCACCGGACGGGTCACGACCCTTCAGCTCCCGGTGCTGCCCGACGAGGTGCTGGCGCTCGTCGCGTGGCTGGTCGGGATGCTCTCCCACCGCGACGCGGCGGCGGTGGCGGCGCAGAACTGAGTGCGACGTCCCAGGTGCGTGGCCTGGCGGGCGGGTGACGCACGCCGAACCGCACGGCCAGGTGCGACGTCGGGAAGCGTGTGGCCTGGCGGGCGGGTGACGCACGCCGAACCGCACGGGCGGGTTCGGGTCCGGGCGGTCACATCTCGCGGGTATCGTCCCACGTCATGACCGCGCCCTCCTCGACGCCCGCAGCGGGCGCACCGTCTCCCGACGCCACGGGGCCCCTGGTCGTCGCCCGCGGGCTCGTCAAGCGGTTCGGCGACTTCACGGCCGTCGACGGCATCGACGTCGAGGTGGCCCGTGGCGAGGCGTTCGGGTTCCTCGGGCCGAACGGTGCGGGCAAGTCCTCGACGATGCGCATGATCGGCGCGGTGTCGCCGGTCACCGCCGGCCACCTGCGGGTGCTCGGGCTGGACCCGGCGACGCAGGGACCACAGCTGCGGGCACGGCTCGGCGTGGTCCCGCAGGAGGACACGCTCGACCAGGAGCTCACGGTCGCGGAGAACCTCGCGATCTACGGCCGCTACTTCGACCTCCCGCGCCCGGTGGTGCGGGAGCGGATCGCGGAGCTGCTCGACTTCGTCCAGCTGCTCGAGCGGCGCGACAGCAAGGTCGATCCGCTCTCCGGAGGGATGAAGCGGCGGCTCGTGATCGCCCGGGCCCTGATCAACGACCCGGAGCTGCTGCTGCTCGACGAGCCGACCACCGGGTTGGACCCGCAGGCGCGGCACGTGCTCTGGGACCGGCTCTACCGGCTCAAGCAGCGTGGGGTGACGCTGCTGCTCACGACCCACTACATGGACGAGGCCGAGCAGCTCTGCGACCGGCTGGTCGTGATGGACAAGGGCCGGATCGTCGCGGAGGGCTCGCCACGTGAGCTGATCGCCGCCCACGCGACCCGGGAGGTGGTCGAGCTGCGCTTCCCACCCGATGCCCAAGAGGCGGCCGTGCCGACGCTCGCGCAGCTCGCCGATCGGCTGGAGGAGCTGCCCGATCGGGTGCTCGTCTACACCGACGATGGGGACGCCGCCGCGCACGAGGTCCACGCGCGCGGACTCACGCCCACGTCGGTCGTGACCCGCCGCAGCACCCTCGAGGACGTCTTCCTGCGGCTCACCGGCCGTCAACTGGTCGACTGAGCGGAGCGGCCGTGGCACGCACGATCCCGCTCCGGGTCCTCGAGGGCCACGCTCGGGCGTACCGCCACACCTGGCGGGGGACCACCACCTCGGCGGTGGTGACGCCCGTGCTGTTCCTGGCGGCGATGGGACTCGGCCTCGGGACCCTGGTCGACGCCGGCAGCGCGAGCGACGAGCTGGGCGGGGGCGGCTACCTCACCTGGCTGGCGCCCGGCCTGCTCGCCGCGTCGACGATGCAGAACGCCGCTGGTGACGGGACGTTCCCGGTAGCGGCGGGCATGCGGTGGATGAAGACCTACCAGGCGGCGCTCAACACCCCGGTCCGGCCCCGCGACCTGCTGGTCGGCCACCTGCTGTGGGCGCTGCTCCGCGCGACGCTGGTCGGGGCCGTCTTCGTCGTCGTCGCCGCGGCGTTCGGGGCGATGCCGCTCCACCGCGGCCTCCTCGCGTTGCTACCCGCGGTGCTGCTCGGGGTCGGCGTCTGCGCGGCGACCAGCGCGTTCACCGCGGCGAGCGACTCCGACCAGGCGCTGTCCGGGGTGTTCCGGTTCGTCATCGTCCCGCTGTTCCTGTTCAGCGGCGCGTTCTTCCCCGTGGACCAGCTCCCCGCCGCCGTCCAGCCGGTCGTGGTGGCCATCCCGGTCTGGCACGGCGTCGAGCTGTCGCGGGCCCTCGCCTCCGGGACGTCGCCCGCGCTGCCCTGGGCCGTGCACGTCGGCGTCTTGCTCGCCCTGCTGGTCGCCGGCACGGCCGTGGCCGTCGCGGTGTTCGAACGCCGGCTCCGCCGATGACGTCACCGCCGACCGGGACCTCGTCGGCCGTTGGCGCCGACGGTCTGCCGCCGAGCGCCAGCTTGGCCATGCGGTCGGCGCCACCGCTGCTGCTCGGTCGGGCCGTCCGGTTGGTCGAGCGCAACATCCTGGCCTACCGCCGCGCCTGGCTGATCTTCGTCAGCGGCGTGTTCGAGCCGGTGCTGTTCCTGTTCGCGCTCGGCGTCGGGCTGGGCGGGCTGGTCGGCGAGGTGGCTGGCCCGGACGGTCGCCCGGTCGCCTACGGCGAGTTCGTGGCGCCGGCGCTGCTCGCCGCGTCGGCGATGAACGGCGCCGTGTACGAGTCGACCTTCAACATCTTCAGCAAGCTGCGGTTCAGCCGGCTCTACGACGCGGTGCTCGCCACACCGGTCGAACCGCGCGACATCGCCGTCGGGGAGCTCGTCTGGTCGCTGTTGCGGGGCGCGATCTATGCGCTGGCGTTCCTCGTCGTGGCGTGGGTGGCCGGGCTCGTGCGCTCGCCCTGGGCGCTGGTGGCGCTGCCGGCCGCCACCCTGATCGGCTTCGCGTTCGCCGCGATCGGGCTGACCGCGACGACGTTCATGACCAGCTGGCAGGACTTCGACCTCGTCCAGCTCGTGCTGATGCCCCTGTTCCTGTTCTCGGCCACCTTCTACCCGCTGGACGTCTACCCACCGGCGCTGCAGGCGATCGCACACGTCTCGCCGCTCTACCACGGCGTGCAGCTCACCCGCGGCCTGATGCTCGGGGTGCTGCAGCCGATGCTGCTCGTCCACGCGGGCATCCTGCTGGCGGTCGGGGTGGTCGGCCTGCGGTTCGCCTCCCGCCGATTTGCGGAGCTGCTCCTGCGATGAACGAACCGACGACCCACCCGCCGGCCTGGCCCGGACCCGCCACCTCGGCCGCCGAGCAGCGCGGGGTCCACCACCGCACCCGTGCGGTGCGCGAGCGCGAGGAGCGTGAGCGGCTCGCGCCGATCGCGACGCGGGCGGCCGATTCCCGCGGCCGCGACCACCCGGAGTCGGAGGACCCCTATCGCACCGCCTTCGAGCGGGACCGCGACCGCATCCTGCACTCGAAGGCGTTCCGGCGGCTGAAGCACAAGACCCAGGTCTTCCTCAACCCCGACGGCGACCACTTCGTCACGCGACTGACCCACACCCTGCAGGTCGCACAGGTCGGCCGGTCGATCGCGGCGGCACTCGGGCTCAACGAGGCGTTGACGGAGGCGATCTGCCTCGGGCATGACATCGGGCATGCCCCGTTCGGCCACACGGGTGAGGCAGCGCTCACCCCGTACGTGGAGGGGGAGTGGCAGCACGCGATCCACGGGGTCCGGGTCGTCGAGGTGCTCGAACCGCTCAACCTCACCTGGGAGGTCCGCAACGGCATCCGCCAGTCGTCCTGGCGCAACGACCCGCCCCCGTCGACCCCGGAGGGCTGGGTCTGCCGCTACGCCGATCGCATCGCGTACCTGGCGCACGACGCGCAGGACGCGCTGCGCGCAGAGGTGATGACCCCCGACGACGTCCCGGCCCACCTGCTGGCCCGGTTCGGCCGACCCGGGCGCGACTGGATCGATGCGATGGTCCGCCTGGTCGTCGACGCCTCCGTCGCCGATGGGCGCGTCACGATGGGCACGGAGGACCTCGGCGCGATGAACGAGTTGCGGGCGTGGATGTTCGACCACGTCTACCTCCGCCCCCAGGCGGTCGCCCACGCCAACCGGGCCGTGCGGGTGATCCAGGACCTCGTCGAGTGGTTCGCGGCCCGCCCGACGCTCGTCCCGGAGGCCTACCGCCTCCCGGACAGCAGCCCGATCGAGGCGGCGGTCGACTACGTGGCCGGCATGAGCGACAAGTTCGCGATGCGGCTGCACGACGAGCGCTTCCGACCGGCGGGGCTGTACTGACGTCGCCCCGTCAGCCAGTAGCGTCGACGCCGTGAACCCGCCCGCCTCCAGCCCACGCCTCACCGTCCCCGCGACGGTGCGTGACGCCACGCCCTCCGACCTGCCGGCGGTGGCGGCGATCTACACGCACTACGTCCTGCGTACCACGACGACGTTCAACACCCAGGTGCGGACACCGAGGGAGTGGACGGACGTCTTCGAGCGGGAGATCGCCACGGGGCGCCACCAGTTGCTGGTGGCGGAACGTGCGGGCGCGGTCGTCGGCTACGTCCAGACGCAGGCGTTCCGGCCGAAGCCGGCGTACGCACGGTCGGTGGAACTCTCGGTCTACGTCGCGCCCGACGAGGTGGGCGGCGGCGTCGGGGGCGCGCTCTACGGCGAGGTGCTCCGACGCCTCGAGGCCGACGACCGCTTCCACCGGGCCTACTCGATCATCGCGCTGCCGAACGACGCGTCCGTCGCCTTCCACGAGCGGTGGGGCTTCGTCCACCGTGGCACCCTGTCGGAGACCGGCTTCAAGTTCGGCCGCTACCTCGACGTCGCCTACCACGAGCGCCCCCTGTGAGCCACGAACCGTCCCCGCACGACACGTCCCCGTCGCCGGGATCCGACGTGCCGGAACACGAGCCCGCCGCGCCCGGGTCCGCGCCGCTGCGTCCCGAGGACGTCTTCGACCGCGTCGGCGGCGCCGAGGCGTTCGATTCGCTCGTCGCGTCGTTCTACGCGAAGGTGGCGGTCGACGACCTGCTGCGTCCGATGTACCCGGAGGACCTCGAGCCCGGCAAGCGACACCTCACCCTCTTCTTCGCCCAGTACTGGGGCGGGGGGGACGTCTACGGCCGCGAGCGCGGGCACCCGCGGCTGCGGATGCGCCACGCACCGTTCCCGATCACCCCGGACGCCGCGCTGCGCTGGGCGGAGCTGATGACCGCCTCGATCCGTGAGCACGCCTTCCCGTCGGATGTGGAGGCGCTGCTGCTCAGCTACGTCGCCCGCGCCACGCCGACGCTGATCAACCGGTTGCCCGACGAGGTCGGCGAGCTGCCCGGCCGGGCGTCCGGGCTGCCACAGCGCGACGAACCCGCGGCGGACTGACCTCGACGAACCCGTCGCGGCACCGCCGCACCGACGCCGCGCCGCCGGGCCGACGGAGGCCGTGACCGGCCGGCGTACGCTGGCGGTGCTCCCCCTGCTCCCGTAAGGACACGACCGTGAGGATCCTCGTCGCCGACCAGCTCGCCGAATCGGGTGTCGCCGCGCTCGCCACCGACCACGAGGTCGACGTCAAGACCGGTCTGACCAAGGACGAGCTGCTCGCGATCGCGCCGGGCTACGACGCGATCGTGGTCCGCTCCGCGACGACCATCGACGCGGACGTGATCGCGAGGGCCACCCGCCTGAAGGTGGTCGGCCGGGCCGGCGTCGGGCTCGACAACGTCGACGTGGCGGCCGCGACCCGGCACGGCGTCGTCGTGCTGAACGCACCGCAGTCCAACGTCATCTCCGCAGCCGAGCACACCTTGGCGCTGCTGCTGTCGCTGGCCCGCAACGTCCCGCAGGCCCATGCGGCACTCGTCGAGGGTCGCTGGGAGCGCTCGCGCTGGAACGGCACCGAGTTGCAGGGCAAGGTGCTGGGCGTGCTCGGCCTCGGCCGGATCGGCACGCTCGTCGCGCAGCGCGCCCACGCCTTCGGGATGCGCCTGGTCGCCTACGACCCGTTCGTGGCGCCCGACCGGGCGGCACGGCTGGGCGTCGAGCTGTTGGACACCGTCGACGAGGTCCTCGCACGCGCCGACTTCGTCACCGTCCACCTGCCGAAGACCCCGGAGACCGTCGGCTTGATCGGTGCCGAGCGGTTGCGCCGCATGCAGCCGTCCGCCCGCTTGCTGAACGTCGCTCGTGGCGGCATCGTCGACGAGGATGCGCTCGCGGAGGCGCTGCGTGACGGCGTGATCGCCGGCGCGGCCATCGATGTGTTCGCGAGTGAGCCCACCACCGACTCTCCTCTGTTCGGGCTGTCCAACGTGATCGTGACCCCGCACCTCGGCGCGTCGACGGAGGAGGCCCAGGACAAGGCGGGCACCCAGGTGGCCGAGTACGTGAGCCTGGCGCTGGCGGGCGAGTTCGTCCCGTCCGCGGTGAACGTGCAGGGTGGGCCGGTCGCCGACGAGCTCAAGCCGTTCGTCCCGCTCGGGGAGGAGCTCGGTCGGCTGCTGACCTCGCTCGCCGCGGACGGCCTCGGCAGCGAGGTCACCGTCGAGTACCTCGGCGCGATCGCCGAGCTCGACGGTCGGGTCGTCGGCCTGTCGGTCCTGCGCGGGCTGCTCGCGTCGGTGTGCAGCGAGCCGGTCACGTTCGTCAACGCCCCGTTGCTGGCCAGCGAGCGCGGCCTCAACCTGCGCGAGATCTCCGACCCGCACAGCGAGGACTACGTGTCGGTCCTCCGGGTCACCGGGGTCGCCCGCGACGGGCGGCCGATCCGGGTCGCCGGGACGATCCTGCAGCCCGGCCACCGGGAGCGGTTGATCGAGGTGTGGAACACCCCGGTCGACGTCGAGCCGACGGCGCACATGGCCTTCTTCCGCTACGAGGACCGGCCCGGGATCATCGGCACGGTCGGGACCGGCTTCGGGGAGGCGGGCGTCAACATCGCCGCCGCCCAGGTCGGCCGGACCGGGGTGGCGGGTGAGGCCATCATGGCGTTGTCGCTCGATTCACCGGTCCCGCGTGAGGTGATGGACACGATCGTGGCACGGATCGGTGCGCGCGAGGGGCGGTCGATCACGCTCGCTTGAGTCAGCGCGTCGCCAGCGGTGGCCGGGTGCCTTGCGTGTCGCGCAGCGGAGATCCAGGCTCAGCTCTGCCGGGCCGTCAGCACCAGCAGCACGGTCGCGACCACGCCGTGCGCGCTCCAGGCGAGCGTCCGCAGCCAGTTCGTCCCGACGAGCCGGGCGTGGGCCACGGTGTCGAAGCCGTCCGCGAGCAGTTGGTGTGCGGGCACGCTCATCGTCACCGTGACGACCACCGGCACCGCGGCCAGCACCGCGGCCAGCCAGACGAGCCACCTCGGCACCCCTGCTGGCGGTGCCAGCAGCAGCGCGAGGGTGGTGATGCCCTGTACCGCCCACGGAAGCGCGATCAGCGCGCCGATGCGCGTCGAATGGGCGGCCTCGTAGGCAGCGAACCCGTCCGCCCCGACGGCGGCGAACAGCGGGTAGTGGACCACCTGGATCGTCCAGATGACGCCGACGAGCACCAACGTGGCGACGGCATGGGCAACGACGACGAGCACGACCACCTCCGCTCACCCGACCGGGCCTCAGGTGACCGTTCGTCGCGCGTGGTGCTCCGGACGGTCCCAGGCCCGGGTGGCGAGCACCTCGCGGAGCTGCTCGACCGCGTCGCACACGTCGACGTGGCGTACGTACAGCGGCGCGAAGCCGAACCGGACGAGGTCCGGAGGCCGGTGGTCGCCGATCACCCCACGGGCGATCAGTGCCTGGGTGAGGGCGTCCGCGTGCGCGTGCCGGAGGGACACCTGGGCGCCGCGTCGGGTGGGATCACGGGGGGTGACCACCTCCACCGTGTCGTCGCAGCGTTCGTCGACCAGTGCGATGAAGCGGTCGGTCAGCTCGGCGGCCTTGGCGGCCAGCTGGGCCCGGTCGATGCCCTCCCAGACCTCCAGCGCGGATTCGAGCGCTGCCATCGACAGCACCGGCGGGGTGCCGTCGTGGAAGCGCTCGGCGCCGGGGGCGGGCTGGTAGCCGAGGCTGAACGCAAACGGTTGGGCGTGGCCGAACCAGCCCTGGACGGGGGTGCTGATCTCCTCGTGCCACCGTTGCGCGACGTAGAGGTAGGCGGGAGAGCCCGGCCCCCCGTTGAGGTACTTGTAGGTGCAGCCGACCGCCAGGTCCGCGTCCCAGCGGTGCAGGTCGACGTCGAGCGCGCCGGTCGAGTGCGACAGGTCCCAGACGGTCACCGCACCGACGGCGTGCGCCGCGGCCGTCAGGTCGACGGGATCGTGGAGCCGGCCGGTGCGGTAGTCGACGTGGGTGAGCGTGAGCACGGCCACCTCGGCGTCGAGGTGGCTCGCGACCTCGTCGGTGTGGACGACGCGCACCTCCAGGTCCCCGGTGAGCGTGGCGAGCCCCTGGGCGACGTACACGTCGGTCGGGAAGTTGGCGTCGTCGGTGAGCAGCACGTGCCGGTCGGGCCGCAGCCGTCGCGCAGCGGCGAGGGCCTTGAACAGGTTGGCCGACGTGGAGTCGGTGACCGCCAGCTCCGTGCGGTCCGCGCCCAGCAACGGCGCGAGGCGGCCGGCGATCCGGCGCGGGAGCTCGACCCAGCCGGCGTCGTTCCAGCTGCGGATCAGCCCGGCACCCCACTCGTGCTCCACGACGTCGCGCAGGCGGGCCGCCACGACCGGCTGCAACGCCCCGAGCGAGTTGCCGTCGAGGTAGATGAGCCCTTCGGGCAGCGCGAAGTGGGTGCGGGCCGCCGCAAGCGGGTCGGCGAGGTCGGCCTCGAGGCAGCGGCGGCGGTCCATGGCGGGCCCTCCCGGGTGCACGCGGCGCAACCTAGTGGCGTGTTCCCGCGGGCGCGTGGTCGATGGCCATCGGGACGGTCCGGCCTTCTTGACTGAACCTGACATCAGTGTCAGTCTTCCGCGCCTGCCACCCGACGTGGGTGCCAGCTCCCGCAAGAGAGACCGCACCGTCGCTCGTCTCCGCCGCACCGCGGACGGAGACGGCCGTGGAGGACCCGCCGTGCGCATCGCCTTCGTGTTCCCGGGCCAGACCTCGCACCGCGCCGGCGCGGTGGCACCGTGGCAGGGTCACCCGGCAGCGGCCGTCCTCGACGACGTCGCGCGCGGCAGTGGCCGTGACCTCGCCACCCTCGTCGACGACCCGGCGGCCCCGCAGCGCACCGCCGACGCCCAGCCGGCCGTCCTCGCCGCGTCGCTGGTCGCGTGGCGGGCGCTGGTCGCCGTCGGGGTCCACCCGGATGTCGTTGCCGGGCACAGCCTCGGTGAGGTCACAGCGGCCATCGCCGCCGGGGTGCTGTCGGTCCGGGATGGCGCGGCCCTGGCCGCCGCACGCGGCGACGCGATGACCGCGGTCTGCGAGCGCGGGACCGGGGGCATGGCGGCCGTGCTGCGACTCGGACCTGACGCGGTCGAGGTCATCGTCGACGGCATCGACGACGCGGTGATCGCGAACGACGACGCGCCCGGCCAGATCGTCGTGGCAGGTCCACCACCGGCGCTGCGACAGCTGCGCGAGGTGGTGCGCTTCGCCGGCGGTCGGGTCGTCCCGCTCGCCGCCGAGGGCGCGTTCCACTCGCCCGCCATGGCCGGCGCGGCGCCGAACCTCGCCGCGACGCTCGCACGGCTGCGTCTCCGTGACCCGCGGGTCCCGATCGTGTCCGGCGCGACCGCCACGCCGCTGCGCACGGCATCCGACGTCGCCGATGCGCTCGTCGAGGGCCTCGGCGCACCGGTGCGTTGGCGAGAGGTGCAGGCGCGGCTGGTCGAGCTCCGAGTCACCGACCTCGTGGAGGTCGGACCGGGCGGCGTGCTGGCCGGGCTCGCCATCCGCGCGATGCCCGAGGTGACCGTCCACCGGGTCGGGACGCCGGACGACGTCCAGCGGGTCGCCGACGCGCTGGCGCCCCTCCGGGTCGCCGTCTGACCCGGGCGCGCCCGTCCGTTCGGTCACGCGGGGGGCACGCGTCGGCCGTCCGGCCAACCGGACACCCTGGCAACGGGATGTGCGGTGTGCCAGGCTCCGGCCCTGACGCGATCATCCAACGTGTGGAGGTACGTGATGAACATCATGATCCTGCTGCTGATCCTCGCCCTGCTGATCGGCGGTATCGGCCTGTTCTTCGAGGCGCTGCGCTGGCTGCTCATCATCGCGGTCATCGTCGCGATCGTCGCGGTCGTCACGGGCCGCGGCCGCGGCCGCGCGTGACCGTGCGGGCGGGGCCATCAGCTCCGTGCCCCCACCCTCGGGCCGGCTCAGCCCTCGCGGGAGGCCTTCACGGCGAGCACCGCGCATTCCGCGTTGAGCAGGATGTCCTGCGCGTTCGAGCCGAGCACCAGCTTGCCGACGGGTGAGCGCCGGCGGATCCCGATCACGATCATGTCGGCGCCCTCGTCGTTGGCCGCCTGCAGCAGGTCCTCGGACGGGGCGTTGCCACGCGCGTACTCGACGAGGTGGTAGTCGACACCCTCGTCCTCGAGCTGCTGCTCGAGCTGCTCGAACTCCTCCCGGTAGGTGAGCACCTGTTCGAGCTCGTCGCGTTCGCCACCCCGCATCGAGTGCACGACCAGGAGCTGCGCGCCGCGCAGCTTGGCCTCCTCGATGGCCCGGCGCAGCGCAGCGCGGCCCTCCGCCGACCGCAGGAACCCTGCGACGATCTTCATCCGATCCTCCCTGGTGTGCTGGCTCCCCCGCGAGCCTAGTCACGGGCGAGGCGCCTGCTCCGGGGAACCGTCGACCGTGCGGTCGACGCCACCTGTGGGGCCGCGGCAGCACCGGCGCCCGACCACCTCGACGCCCGACACGTGGGGCTCGCAGCCAGTAGGGTCCGAGCGGTGAGAGCAAGCCGCTCCACCACCGCGGCCATCGCCCCGGCGACCCCGGCGAGGTGGCGCGGCTCAGCGACCGGTCGGTGTCGAGAGGCCACCCGCCCGCGTGCACGGTGTCCGAAGGAGAGCGGACGCCGCCGGTCGCCACGAGGACGGGCAGCGTCGGACACCCCGACCGCACGCCCCCGGACGAGGAGAACGTCGCCGTGGCCGACCACGCCATCGACCCCCGTTCCCTGTTGCCTCCCGACGAACCGGTCCACCTGTTGGACCCGGACGGGACGCTGCACGAGGACGACGACCATCCCCTCGAGCTCGACGACGAGCAGCTGCGCGAGCTCTACCGCTTCATGGTGGTCACCCGGAAGGTCGACCGCGAGGCCATCAACCTCCAGCGCCAGGGCCAGCTCGGGGTGTACGCGTCGTGCATGGGGCAGGAGGCCGCGCAGGTCGGCTCGGCGTACGCGCTCGCGGAGGACGACTGGATCTTCCCGTCCTACCGCGAGCTCGGTGCCGCCCTGGTCCGCAAGGTGGACGCAGCCGGGCTGCTGCACCTGTACCGGGGCACCTGGCTGTCGGACCACGATCCGTACGCGCACAACTTCGCGTTGATGTCGATCCCGATCGGCACCCAGGCGCTCCACGCCACGGGCCTCGCGATGGGGGCGCAGCGCGACGGCAACGCGATCGCGGTCATCACCTACTTCGGTGACGGCGGCACCTCCGAGGGCGACCCGCACGAGGCCATGACCTTCGCCGGTGTGATGCGCTCGCCGGTGATCTTCTTCGTGCAGAACAACCAGTACGCGATCTCCGTCCCGCTCGAGAAGCAGACCGCCGCGCCGACCCTCGCGCACAAGGCGGTCGGCTACGGCATGCCCGGCTACCGCGTCGACGGCAACGACGTGCTGGCCACCTACGCCGTGACCAAGCGCGCCGTGGAACGTGCCCGCCGCGGCGAGGGGCCGGCCTTCATCGAGGCGATGACCTACCGGATGGAGGCCCACACCACCTCGGACGACCCCAGTCGCTACCGCACGCAGGAAGAGCTCGACGAGGCCGCCAAGACCGACCCGATCGCGCGGATGCGCAACCTGCTCACGCAGCGCGACCTGTACGACGAGGAGCTCGAGCAGGCCATCGACGAGCAGGCCAAGGAGACGGCCGCGTACGTGCGGGCCGGGATCTACGACGCGTCCCACGGCGACCCGCTGGAGCTGTTCGAGCACGTCTACGTCGACCCGACCGGGCACTTCGAGGACCAGCGAGAGCAACTGCGCGCGGAGCTCGCCTCGAGCGCTGATGGCGACGGCGAGGAGGTGGCCTGATGGCGATCACGATGGCACAGGCGATCAACGCCGCCTTGCGCGACGCGATGGAGGCCGACGACCGCGTGCTGATCTTCGGCGAGGACGTCGGGCGGCTCGGCGGGGTGTTCCGGGTCACCGATGGGTTGCAGGCCACCTTCGGCGAGGAGCGGTGCTTCGACACCCCGCTCGCGGAGTCCGGCATCATCGGGACGGCCATCGGGTTGGCCATGTACGGCTTCCGGCCCGTGCCGGAGATGCAGTTCGACGGCTTCACCTACCCGGCGTTCGAGCAGATCGTCAGCCACCTCGCGAAGATGCCGAACCGGTCGCGAGGCACGGTCAAGCTGCCCGTCACGGTCCGCATCCCCTACGGCGGCGGGATCGGCGCGGTGGAGCACCACTCGGAGTCGCCGGAGGCCTACTGGGCGCACACGGCCGGGCTGAAGGTGATGACCCCGGGCACGCCGGAGGACGGCTACGCGATGATGCGCGAGGCCATCGCGATGGACGACCCGGTGATCTTCCTCGAGCCGAAGCGCCGGTACTGGATGAAGTCCGACGCCGAGCTGCCCATCACCACGCAGCCGGCGCGGGAGGCCGTCGTCCGCCGGGAGGGCACCGACGTCTCGGTGTTCTGTTACGGCCCGATGGTGCGCACCGCGCTGGAGGCGGCGGACGCCGCAGCCGACGAGGGGTGGTCGCTGGAGGTCGTCGACCTGCGGTCGCTGTCCCCGCTGGACACCGCGACGATGGTGGCGTCGGTCGAGCGGACGGGGCGGGCGATCGTCGTCCACGAGGCCGCGATGACGCTCGGGATGGGTGCGGAGATCGCCGCGCGGATCCAGGAGCGGGCGTTCTACCACCTCGAGGCGCCGGTGCTGCGGGCGACCGGGTACGACACGCCCTACCCGCCGGCCAAACTCGAGGAGTTCTGGCTGCCCGATGTCGACCGGATCCTGGACATGGTCGAGCGGTCGATGAGCTACTGATGTCGTTAGGCGACTGACACGGTGCGACGATGGCCGGCTGCGGCAGGCCGGCACCGTCGCGAGGAGCGGGTTCGAAGATGGCGCAGATCAAGGACTTCCTGCTGCCCGACCTCGGCGAAGGGCTCGAGGAGGGCGAGATCGTCGAGTGGCATGTCGCGGTCGGCGACGTCGTGGAGCTCAACCAGCCGGTGGCCGACATCGAGACCGCCAAGGCCGTCGTCGCGGTCCCGTCCCCGTTCGCGGGGCGGGTCGTCGAGCGCAACGGCGAGGTGGGCGACACGCTCGAGGTCGGCAGCGTGCTCGTCCGCATCGACCTCGACGTCGAGGGTGGTGGCGCAGCGGACGAGCCCGCGGCCCCGGTCGCGACCGGCGACGCCTCGCCGGCGCAGGGCGGGTTCGAGACGGGCGCCGAGGCAGCGGACACGGCCGTCCCCGACGCCGACGCGGAGCCGTCCGAGGCGATCGCCGATGAACGCCGGCCGTCGACCGGGCTCGACGCCGACGAGGAACCGCAGCCACTCGTGGGCTACGGGCAGGGCACGGGCGGGCAGCGTCGTCGCCGGCGTGGCGGGCCCTCCACCGTGGGTACGAAGGCGACGGTCAAGCCGCTCGCCAAGCCGCCCGTACGCAAGCTCGCGAAGGATCTCGGCGTCGACCTGACGATCATCGGACCCGGTTCGGGCCCGGGCGGCACCATCACCCGCGAGGACATCCAGGCCCATGCCCCCTCGGCCGGTGGACCCGCCGAGGACACCGCCGTCGCGGCAACGCCCGCTGCGGGGGCTGGTGCACCGGCCCCGAGCGGTACCCAGCCTGCCGCCGCCCCCGTACCGTCCGCCCCCGCGGCCACCGCGGCACCGGCCCCGACGCTCACCTCCGTGGTCGCCGGCGAGAAGCCCGTCCCGGGCTTCCGCGGCCGCACCCCCGGCGAGGTCGAGCCGATCCGCGGCATCCGCAAGCGCATCGTCGCGAAGATGGAGACCTCCCGCCGGGAGATCCCGTCGGCGACCTGCTCGCGCGACGCCGACCTGACCGAGCTCTGGGAGCTGCGCAAGGAGCTCACGGCGGAGGCCCGCGCGCAGGGCTTCGACGTGAAGATCACCCCCTTCGCGGTGGTGCTGCGCGCGGCGGTCATCGCGCTGCGCCGCTACCCGACGCTGAACGCGCGCATCGTGGGTCGCGAGGGCGACGAGCCGGGCGAGATCCACCTGCTCGAGCACATCCACCTCGGCGTCGCCGCCGACACCGACCGCGGGCTCGTGGTGCCGAACATCAAGGACGCGCACACCAAGTCGCTGCTGCAACTGTCGCTCGAGCTGCAGGAGCTCGCCGGCGGTGCCCGCGATGGCTCGTTGACGCCCGCCGAGCTGACCGGCGGCACGTTCACCGTGAACAACTACGGCGCCTTCGGCAACGACGACGGCGACCCGATCATCAACCACCCGGAGGCCGGCATCCTCGGCATCGGCGCGATCCGCGAGCGGCCCTGGGTGGTCGACGGGCAGCTGGCGGTCCGGCGGGTGGCGCGCTTCACCCTCGCGTTCGACCACCGCATCTGCGACGGTGGTGAGGCGGGGCGGTTCGTGACCGAGGTCGCCGAGCTGTGCGAGCACCCCGGTCGCATCCTGCTCCACAGTTAGGACGACAGGCCGGCGCCGCGGGCGGTGCGCTGGAGGCGCGGGCGGACGAGGAGGCGGACGTGCACGACGTGGTGATCCTCGGTGGTGGCCCCGGCGGCTACGCCACGGCGTTCCGGGCGGCGGCGCGTGGGCTCGACGTCGCGCTGGTCGAGGCCGACCTCGTCGGCGGGACGTGCCTGCATCGCGGGTGCATCCCGTCCAAGGCGATCCTGTACGTCGCGGAGATGCTCGAGGAGGTCCACCGCAGCGAGGTGTTCGGCCTCAAGCTGACCTACGACGGGCTCGACGGCGAGGGGCTCGACAGCTTCCGCAGTGGGGTGATCACCCGGCTGCACAAGGGGCTCGACTTCCTCGTCGGCAAGCGCACCACGTTCCACGCCGGCCGGGGCCGGCTCGTCCGCGGTGACGACGGCGGCCTCGGGGTCGAGGTGACCGCTGACGACGGGTCGACGACCCACGTCGCGGGTCGCCACGTCGTGCTCGCGACGGGCTCCGTGGCCAGGTCGTTGCCGGGCGTCGAGGTCGATGGCGAGGTGGTCCAGACCTCCGACCAGGCGCTGTGGTTCACGACCCCGCCGCGGCGCGCGGTGATCGTGGGCGCCGGCGCGATCGGGATGGAGTTCGCCTCGATGTGGCGGCCGTTCGGCAGCGAGGTCACCGTCGTCGAGGCGCTCGACCGGGTCCTGCCGCTCGAGGACGCCGACTGCTCCCAGGCCGTCGCCGACGCCTACCGCCGGCGTGGCATCGAGGTTCTGACCGGCGCGAGCGTCGCCGCGATCCGGGTCGAGGAGCGCGAGGCGTCGGAGGACGACGACGGTGAAGCGGCGGGGGGCCGGGTCGGGGTCGTCGACGTCGAGGTGGAGGGGGAGACGCGGAGCCTGGTAGCAGACCTCGTCCTCGTCGCCACGGGACGGGGCCCGAACACGGCCGACGTCGGCGCCGCCGAGCTCGGCATCCTCGACGAGCGTGGGTTCGCCATGACCGACGAGTACGGCGCGACGGAGGTGCCGGGCCTGTGGGCGGTCGGCGACGTGCGCCCCACCCTGGCGCTGGCCCACGCCGCGTTCGCCGAGGGCATCGTCGTGGCCGACCGGATCGCCGAGGTCGATCACGTCGCGCCCGTGGACCACGTGCAGACCCCGCGCGTCACCTACTGCAACCCCGAGGTGGCGAGCGTCGGCCTGACCGAGGCCCAGGCCCGCGAACGGTTCGGGGACGAGGGCGTCGCGGTGACCCGCTCGTCGTTCCGGGCGAACGCGAAGGGCATCCTCGCGGGCTCGGACGGGTTCGTGAAGGTCATCCACGCGACCGGTGACGTCCCGGTCGGTGCGCACGGGACGACGGGTCCGGTGCTCGGCGTGCACATCGTGGGGCCGCACGCGACGGACCTGATCGGCGAGGCGACGCTCGCGACCGCCTGGGAGGCGCTCCCGGACGAGCTGGCGGCGATCACCCACGCCCATCCGACGCTCTACGAGGCCATGGGGGAGGCGTTCCAGTCCGCTGCGGGTCTGCCGATGCACGGGCACTGACCGGGAGCCGGCGGCCTCTGGCACGGCGCGTCGAACGCGTGCGTGCGTTCGCCTGCCTCACATCCGTCGGGCACGTGTCCGATCCGTAACCTAGGGTTGGTCGTACCGAGCAGCAGCGGTCAGCTCGACCGGCTTGGCTGCGCGGACGACCCCCTGGGAGGTGGAGCCAGGGGCAGACTCGGAGGGATCCTGGGTGAACGTTTCCGCTGCT
>SLMP01000103.1 GCA_007133465.1 Nitriliruptoraceae bacterium
AGAGTGGCTCTTGCGCGAGCGCGCATGACACTCCCCCATGTCCAGACCCGGCGACCACGTCGTCGGAAGGCCCACCGTGGGTCTGCTCCACATCTTCCCACGAACTGGCAGGAGTGGCTAGAGCACCTGCCAGGCAAGTCGCCGCCTCGAAACGCTCTCGTAGGGTTCGACGACGAGGAGGCCGCTGCCGGCCGATCCGGGAGCACGCGCACGTCGACGATGCTCGTCCTCGCGCGGACGCGCGAGGGGCTGGGCCTCGATCAGGGGCGCACCGCAGTGACGGGCTCGGCGCTGATCAGCGAGGCCGTGCCCAGCCGGAACCACGACCGGTCGTCCGACGCCCTGCTCGGAGCGTGCACCGCCCGAGCAGGGCGTCGTTGGACCGATCATCCGCGCCCGCGGAGTCCGGGGGGCAGGTCATCGGGACGGCAGGGGCGGGCCCTCGCCTGGGCTGGCAGACGGTCACACGGCGGACCCGGCCGCACCTCCGGCGGTGGCGGCGGCTCCTCGATCCCGAAGCGGAAGCGGGCGTACAGCGGATCGTGGTCGGACGCGCCCCGACCGGGCTCGAACCCCGGTGTCTCGGCCGGGTAGTCGACGTTGACGTGGATGTAGCGAGCGATCACCAGTTCGCCGACGGTCACCTCGTCCACGAAGACGTGGTCGAGGATCTGCGAGATGCCCCGGAAGATGAAGCTGTAGGTGTTCGCCGGGGCCTCCTCGATGATGACGTCGTGGAGGTTGGCGAAGCCACGCTCGTACATCGGCCCGAGCTGATCGCTCGGCTCGCGGTCGGGGTCGGTCTTGAACGCCGGGAACGGGTCGTCGGGGCGCGGGAAGACGTTGAAGTCCCCCGTGACCATGACCTGGCCGCCCGCGTCCCGCACGGCCTCGGCGACCGCGGCGTTCAGCCGTGCCTGCTCGGTGCGCTGCGCCGTCCGCGCGTCCGGGACCGCCGACATGTGGTTCGAGGTGATGTAGCGGTCCACGAACGGACCACCGCTGTCGACCCCGTCCGGGTAGATACGGAACTTGCCGACCTGGACCGCCCGGCTGAACGCGTACTCGCTCACCGGGAACCGGCCCCCGTCGATCGACTCGCCGAGGGCAGCCGCCGCGTCCTTCGCGGACTGGGGAAGCTCAGCGTTGACGGCCTTCGGGTTGGCGACCTCGAGCACCCACGGGGCCAGCTCGGTGCGGTCGCCGTCCGACGGGTACGGGATGTCGATGGCGTCACCGGCACCCAGCACCGGATCGTCGGTCAGCTCCTCCTCGGAGACCAGCTCGACGCGATCCGTGCGGTGGAGGAACGCCTGCGTGATCCCGCGGACGTCGCGGCCGTTGACCGCGTCGCCAGACGCCTCGTAGCGCACCTCACCGTCGGAGACCGCATAGATCTCGAGGGCCAACTCCTCCACGGTGTCCGGCGCACCGGAGCCGCGGGTGGTCGTGGCCATCGTCTCGCCGTCGGCAGGCGCCGACAGGTCGCAATCCATGAAGGAATCCGACGGGTTCTCGTCGACGTAGACCGGGACACACACGTCCTGCTTCTCGGCTTCCTGGATCGTGATGATGTCCGGCGCCTGCAACGCCACGAGGATCTGTTCGGCGATCGCGATGCGGTGGTCGTCGTAGTCCTCCTGGCTACGCGGCGCGTAGGTGAACGGGGGCCTGATGGTCGAGCCGCCCGGCTCGTCAGCCGTGCAGGTGGAGGTCGCCACCTGTCCCTCGGGGACGACATCCGGATCCAGGTCGCAGCCGCTGAACGGATCGGAACGGAAGTCGTAGAGGTTCTCGACGTTGTAGACCATCACCGCGTACTCGTCGGCGGGGTCGAAGCCCTCCACCGCCGCGAGGCTCGACGCCGATGGGTCGGGACCACGCGCCACCGTCGGTTGCTCGTCGACCATGATCTGGTACTTGCTGAAGCCGAAGTACAGACCGCCCTGGCGTGCCTCGGTCAGCGTGTCCCCACTGCGGACGGGCGTGATCGTCGCCGTGGCGTCACCCAGGGTCGCCTTGATCCCGAACGAACCGAGCAGGATGCGGAACCCGTTCTGGTCACCCGGACCGTCCTCGGGCAGCACCTGGACGTTGGCCAACGGGTGGTAGTCGCGGAACACCCGCCGGGCGTCCGGGTCCTCGCGCTGGGCGACCGGGTGGTCACCCCGGATCACCCAGAACTCGCTCGTTGAGGGCGAGAAGAACTCGTTGCCGCTGACGACGAGACTCTCCGCGGGCACCTCGACCTGCATGCCGGCGAGACGCTCCCAGTAGACCGACGCCTGCTGGACGTCGTCGGGCGGATCGACCTCGGTCACGGCGATGTGGGTATCGAGGTCGACACCGCTGTCGTCCGGCTCGACGACGTCGACGACGAACGGGTTGTTCATCTGGGTCTGCTGGAAGCTCTCGACGACCGGGCCTCGCAGGGTCACGATGTCGCCGGGCTCGGCGAAGTATTGCTGCCACGGTTCCTGGTCCGTGCGTACGGTGGCGAATCGGCCGGTCGAGACCCACAGCCCGTCGGACGTCATCTCGTTGCCGTCGGCGAACACCGGGTCACCCGCGTCGAAGCCGTCGACCGCCGCCGGGTCGGCATCGAGGCTCTGGACGAAGAAGCCCTGGAAGTCGTTGCCGGTCCTGGCCTCCTCGAGCGTCCGCTGGGTCACCACGCCCCGGACGGCGATCGGCGGACCCGGCTGGAAGACCGGGCTGCCGAGCGCGTACGGCGAGACGTGCTCGCGCCCATCCGCGTCGTCGGGCACGACCCCCCGCAGCGTGCCGACGTCGAGCACCGGCACGACCCGGACGTTGACCTCGCAGGTCGCCGTCTGTGCGTCGGCGTCCGTGACCTCGATCGTCACGTCGTAGGTGCCGTCGGTCTGGGACGGGTCGAGTCCCGGGACGTCGTCGGAGAAGCGAACCTCGGCGTCCGCACCATCGACGGTGGCGACCGTCACCGCGCCGGGAGCCGGGTCGGGGCTGACCGCGGTGACGGCGAAAGCGTAGTCGCCGGCGCCGTCGACGGCGGTGGCCGTGATCGCCTTGCTGTCGACGAACTCGCCGTCCTCGGCCGCGAAGCCCTCCGTGATGGTCTCGGGAGCCTCACAGGCGAGCGAGAACTCCGCAGGCGCTTCCGCGTCCGTCATGCCGGTCAGCGTGACGTTGTCGATCCGCCAGGTCCCAGCGGCACTGCTGGCGCCGGAACCTCGGATGCGCATGGCGAACGGCTGGGTCCGCTCTTCGAGGGCGCTCAGGTCCGCCGCACGGTTCCCGAACGAGGTGCTCGTGGCACCGGATGCGACCTCGGTCTCCTCGGGCTCGGCGCTCTCGAGGTCGTCCACGATCGACACGGACCAGGCGGTCGGCCCCGTGCCCGACGCGTTCTGGTCGAAGCTGAAGCCGGCGAGCTCCACGCCCTCGGGTGGGGGCGCGACGACGAACTGGAAGTAGTTGTCGCCCTCGTGCCACTGGGTGCCGGCCATCGCGCGGCCGGGGTTGCCGGCGAAGAACTGCACCGCCCCCCGGGCGAGCGTCATCTCGCCGACCTCGAACGCGGGATGGACGACCGACGGCTGGACCGACTCCCCTTCGAAGTCGAACAGGGCGATCACCGCCGGCTGCTCGTCGGCCGTGGCGGACATCGCCGGCACCAGCGCGAGCACCATCGCCGCTGCAGCGAGCATCGCCGTCCAGGACCGCAAGCTCATGAACCTCGACCGAGTGACACTTCCGTCCATCACGTCTCCTATGGACCAGTCGGTCAATCAGCCTCCCACAGCCGTGGCCACGAGGTCAAGACCCAGTGGAAGAACCACGGCGGCGTGGCGGGTGGCGCCGAAGCGGGTGGCTGCGACGGGGCCCGGTCGACCGGGCCCCGTCGTGCTACCTCGACATCGCCGTCGCTGCGACGCACCGGTCCGCGTCAGCGGTCCCCCGTCACCCGCAGCAACGGCGATCGCCCGCTCACCGCCGCGCGTACCGGAAGCTGTCCCGGTACTGCACGTCGGCCAGGTAGCCCTCCGCACCCGTCAGGTCGAAGGACAGGACCTCGCCGCTGACCCCACCGACGACGTCGGCGGCGCGCTCGCTGGCGCGGTAGCGGGAGGTGTAGGTGCCCCATTCGTCCTGGAAGCGGTCGCGACCACTCGAGCGGGTCGTCGCGCCGTAGCCGGTCCAGTCGACCGCCGCGCGGACCGTGCCGGACCCGAGCTCGGTGCAGAAGAACTCGAACTCGTCGTCCTGCTCTTCGAGCCACTCCTCCTCGTCCCAGATCGGGCCGGTGCAGCTGTAGCCCTCGACCCAGACGTCCTGGTCGACGTAGGCGTCGCGGAGCCGGCGGTCGATGTTGCCGTTGACCAGCGGTGCGTAGCCCCACCAGTCGGTGAAGGTCTGGGTCTGCTTCTCGAAGTCGACCTCCCCCTCGTAGCTGTAGACGTCGACGGCCGCGATGCGGGTGTTCCCACGCGACCAGGAGTCCTGCTGACGGCCCTGCACGATGCCGACGCCCTCGCCGCTGTAGGCGAAGGAGTCGTCGCCCTCCTCGAACTGCCAGTTGCCGGCGGACGCCAGCAGTCCCTGGAAGGAGTAGCGCTCCTGACGGTTCGCGTTGAGCTCACGGGTCTTGACCCGGCCGCGGTCGATCGAGACCACCAGCGTCGGGTCGTCGTACTCCTCGTCGATGGATCCGCCGTAGGAGCCGATCTTGACCAGGTAGGTCTGGCCGCGCTGGGCGGTGAAGTCGACCTTGGCCTGCAGGGTGCCGGCGTCGTCGTTGCAGGCGATCTCGTTGAGATCGCTGTCGTAGACCACGGCGACGGTGTCGAAGCCCGACCCTTGCGTGTCGACCAGGACCTGGGTGCGGTTGCGCAGCGACACCTCGTACCAGACGGTGTGGCCGACGGGGACCTCGTAGGTCTCGTCGAACTCGTCGTCGTAGTACGTCAGGCAGCCCGTTCCGGGCTCGTCGTCCTCGACGGTCGCGTCACTGACGTCGACCACGTCGTTGAACGGGATGGCCGTGACCGGGGTGGCGTTCGCCCGGTTGTCGTTGTCCGGAGCGGCGAATGCCGCCATCGGTTGCCCGACCACGAGCGCCGCCGTCAGCGACACCAGCAACGTGCGGTGGACGTACCTCTTTCGATGAGAGCGCATGCGCGTCCCTCCCCCTCATCGGCGCTTCCGCGCCGAAGGGCCCGCCATGGGCCTCAGGTGCGTTCCTACACCTCCCCGATCGTTGCGCCATGCAGGGGTGCGCCAGGCGTAGCACCGATCGCCCGCGCGGCCGCGCCCGCGCACGCGTCTGGGTGCCAGCACCACCCCATCGCCCCATCCGGGCGGACCGCCGTCCCGGCCACACCGGTCCGGTGTGATGGACCAACGCCCTGCCCGGTGGGGCTGCCCGACCCGCGCCGGCGGGCCGCCGCGTCGCCACCCTGGAGACGTCGGGAGGCGCAGGATGTGGGTGCGGCGAACGGTGGTTCTGATGGTCGGCACGGTGCTGGTGGTCGCGTGCGGTCCGCAGGGCGACGAACCCGAGGCCGGGGAGCCGCCGGCTACGCCCGCTGTCCGGGTGCTCCCCGAGCCGGCCACCCCGACCACCGGGAGCCTCGAGGAGGCGATCGAGGCCCGTCGCTCGATCCGCGATCTCGAGCCGCGTGCGCTCACCGAAGCGCAGGTCGGCCAACTGCTGTGGGCGGCGCAGGGCATCACCGACGACGCCGGCAGACGGGCAGCACCGTCTGCCGGTGCGACCTACCCGTTGGAGGTGTACGCGGTGACCGCGGACGGCGTCGGTCGCTACGTGCCCTCGGCTCATGCCCTGGAGGTGCACCTGCCGGACGATCGCCGTGCCGTGCTGGCGGACACCTCCTTCGACCAGGAGTGGATCGCAGACGCGGCCCTGCTGGTGGTCATCACGACCGTCGAGGCACGGACCGAGCAACGCTACGGAGACCGAGCTCCGGCCTACGTGCTGATCGAGGTCGGCCACGCGGCACAGAACGTGCTCCTCCAGGCGACCGCCCTGGGACTCGCGTCGACGCCCGTGGCAGCCTTCGACGCCGACGCGCTGGCCAGCGCCCTCGACCTCCCCGACGAGCACGTGCCCGTCTACCTCCTGCCGGTGGGCCACCCTTCGACCTGAGGGTGCAGATCGGGTACGTGGACCACCGCGGGAAGGGCAGGGGGCATCTGGCGCCCCCGCCGCGCCCTCGTCCCACCTACGCTGCAGGCGCTCACGGACGCGGGCCGCGTGGCCCCTGCCGTCTGCGATGCCAATGGCGTTGGTCGGCAGGGCGAGCGAGCTCGACCGGCTGGAAGCTGCGCTGGCCGCCGTGACGGCTGGCGGCACGCGGGTCGTCGGCCTGGTCGGCGAGCCGGGGATCGGCAAGACCCGCCTCGCGTTGGAGGTGGCGGACCTGGCCGCAGGACGCGGCGTCACCGTCCTGAGCGGCCGCACGCCGGTCCACGACATGGCCGTCGCGTACGCGCCGATGGTGGAAGCCCTCGGCGGCCACCTCCGCTCGCTCGATCGCGTCGCCCGAGCGGCGCTCACACGCGACCTGCCGGAGCTCGGCTTGCTGTTCGGCTCGCTCGTCCCCGGCAGCGTGGTGCCGCTCGCCGATCCCGGCCTCGAGCAGGCGCGGCTGTTCGAGGCCGTCGCGCGGCTCGTGGACCGCCTCCAGCAGGACGCACCGGTCCTGCTGCTCGTCGATGACGTCCACGAGGCCGACCCCGCCTCCCTGAGCCTGCTGCACGCCCTGCTCCGGCGACCCGCACACGGGGCGCTGCTGGTGCTGCTCACCTACCGCTCGGACGCGCAGGCGCTGCAGGCGCTGCAGCCACTGCACGTGGCCCTGCGGCGGCAGGGCGTCTTCGACGAGCTGGCCCTGGAGCGGCTGGACCGGCACGGCCTCGTCCAGGTCGCCGCCGACCTGCTCGGCGGTCCGGTCACCGACGGGCTGGTCACGGTGCTCGCCGACCGTGCTGACGGGGTGCCCCTGTTCGTGGAAGCGGTCATCGCGAGCCTCCGCGCCGCCGGGCACCTCACCCGGCGCGACGGGACATGGGCGGTCCTCGACGGGGTCGTCCGAGACCCTCCTGCGGCCGCACGAGACGTCTTCCTCGCTCCGATCCAGCGCCTGCCGCCCAGCTTGCGCGAGGTGGTCGACCTGCTCGCCGTCGCCGGCGAGACCGTCCGTCACGAACGGGTGGTCGCCATCCTCAGGGCCGACGACACCGACGTCACCGACCGGGTCGCCCAGCTGCGAGCCGCCGGAATCGTCGACGAGGTGCTCGCCGCGGGTCGGGTGGCCTACCGCCCGCGCCATCCGCTGATCGGTGAGGTCGCCATCGAGCAGCTCGGTGCGGTCCGGCGACGTCAGCTGCACGCGGCCATCGCGACGTCGCTCGAGGACGATGCCGAGGTCGACCTCCAACGGCTGGCGCGCCACTACCGCGGCGCCGGGACGGCGGCCGATCGCGACCGGGCTGCTGACGTCCTCGTCGTCGCCGGTCGACAAGCGCTCGACCTGCACGCCAACCGGGACGCGGTCGACCACCTGCGGGCCGCGCTCCACCTGCAGCGCGACACCGGCCTCGGCCCGCGGTCCGCGGCGGGCGACGACGACCGCAGGGCTGCGTTGCTCGAGCTGCTCGGCGAGGCGCTCCACCGCAGCGGCGCGGACGCCGCCGCCGTCGAGGTCTGGCAGCAGGCGCTCGCCGCGAACGACGAGCGGCGCCATCCTCGCCGCGTCGGTCGCCTGCACCGCCACCTCGCCGTGGCGTCGTTCGAACGTGGACAGCTCACCGCCACGGACGAGCACCTGCGTCGCGGGCGCGCGGTCCTCGCGCTCGCCGGGCCGTCGCGGGAGCTGACGCAGCTGCTGCTGAGCGAGGTCTGGTTCTACAGCTGGCTCCAGCGGTTCGATGACGCGGAGGCGGCCGCCGACGCGTTGACCGCGATGGCCGAGGCGGCGGACACGCTGGCGGCCAGGATCGAGGCGAAGCTGGCCCGGGCCCGACTCCGGGTGGCGCAGCTGGCGCTCCCCGAGGCGGTGCGGGAGGCCGAGCATGCACTGGAGCTCGCCGTCGCCGCGCCGGTGGAGCTGGTCGGGCCCCTGTTGCGGTGGGACGTCTACAACGTGCTGTGCCTCTCCACGGTGTGGGATGGGGACCACCGGCAGCTCGCACGCTACGCAGCTGCGGAGCTGGCGGTGGCCCGCGAGGTCGCCGTGCCGTCGCTCGAGATGCGGGCGTGCACGATGCAGGCGACTGCGGCGTTCTTGGCCGGTGACTGGCGCGCGCTGCGGTCATGGGTCGATGCGGCGCTCCGGCTGGCACCGTCGGTCGACCAACCGCGCCCGACGGTGCACGCCGTGTCGATCGCCGCGATGTTCGGGGGGTACACGACGCTGCTCCCGAGGGTCGAGGCCGCCCTCCGCACCGCGCTCGAGGACCACGGGAGGCTGGAGCACGACCTGTCCATCCAGGTGCTGCTCGTGTCCGGGGAGATCCGCATCGCACTGGCACACGGCCGCGTGGAGGAAGCGGCTGCGATGGCGGATGCAGCGCTCGCACGCAGCACCGGGTTCGCCGGCTGGCTGCTGGTCGCCGCCGGGGAGGCCTACCTCGCGACGGGTCGCATCGACGACGCCGGGGCGCTCGTCCCCCGGATCCGGGCGACGACGAGCGCGAGGCGTTCCGTGATGACGGCCGAGGCGGATCGCATCGCCGGGGTCGTCGACGTCGCACGTGGTTCGCGTGACGCCGGACTCGCCCAACTCGCGGCCGCCCAGCGGGCCTTCGCCGCGCTGGAGGTGCCGTTCCTCGAGGCGCGCGCACAGCTCGACTGGGGCCATGGTCACGGCGGCGAGCCGGGCATCGCCGCCGTCCAGGACAGCCTCGAGGTGTTCGAGCGGCTGGGAGCGCCCGACCACATCGACCGTGCCTGCGCCACCCTCGCCGCGTGGGGCGTCCAGCCGTCGCGCCGACGACCTGGCCGTGGTGTGCGCGAGCGGTCGGGCGACGCCGGGCACCTCGCCGGCGCCGACCCGCCGGCCGGCCACGACCCGCTCAGCCCCCGCGAGCGTGAGGTCGCGTGTCTCGCCGCGACGGGGCTGACCGCGCCGCAGATCGCCGAGCGGCTCGTGATCAGTCCGCACACGGCGCGCACCCACCTCAAGCGGATCCACGCCCGCATCGAGGTCTCCTCCCGCGCGGAGCTCACGCGCTACGTCCTCGCGGCTGGCTGGCTCGACGACGACGCCACGGGCGAGGGGTACCCCAGGTGGGGAACGGACAGGCCTGGCGCGCGTCCGTAGGGTGAGCTCGACGAGAGGTCACACGGGATGACACGGGGAGAGAGCGACGCAGGGGACGGCGGACGGGGCACGACGAGGAGCGGCGAGGTGGCGAGCGGTCGAGGTCGCGAGGCGGAGGTCGCGGTGGCAGCGGACGAGCACGGGCCGAGCCTTGTCCCGCTCACCGCCGCACGTCTCGGTCGGGGGGACGCGAGCCGGGTGGGGGGCAAGGCGGCGAACCTGGGCGAGCTGCTCCGCGCGGGGTTCGACGTCCCCGCAGGGTTCGTGGCCACCGGCCCGGACACCGACGCGGTCGCGGACGCGGCTGGTGCCGCCGCGCGGCAGCTCGGGACCGGCCCGTTCGCGGTGCGCTCCTCGATCGCCGGGGAGGACGGCCTCGAGGCGTCCTTCGCCGGGCAGTACGAATCGGTCCTCGACGTCGACGCCGACGCGGTCGGCGACGCGGTGCGGCGGGTGCGGGCGTCGGTCGGGGCGGACCGGGTGCGCCGGTACCAGGCGGAGCTGGCCCACCGCGAGATCGGCACCGTCGGGGTCATCGTCCAGCGGCAGGTCGCCGCCACGGTGGCCGGGGTCGCGTTCTCGGCGAACCCGGTCAGCGGGACGCGGGACGAGGTCGTGATCGACGCGGTCCACGGGCTCGGCGACGGGCTCGTGTCCGGCGACGTCGACCCGGAGGGATGGATCGTCCGGGACCATCGCGCCGACCGCGTGCGTTGCGCCGGCCGCGTGCCCGCGAACGACCCCGTGCGGGACGCCGACGTGGTCCTCACCGCGGAGCAGGTGCACGAACTGGCCGCGGCCACCCGCCGGGTCGAGAGGCACTTCGGCCACCCCACCGACGTCGAGTGGGCCTACGAGGGCGACCGGCTCTGGCTGCTGCAGGCGCGCCCGATCACGGCCTTGCCGGTGCCTCCCGTCGCGCCGTCCTTCACCGTGCCGGCGGGCTACTGGGAGCGCGACGCATCGCACTTCCCCGCGCCCCTCGCACCGATGAGCCGGCTGGTCATCCGCCCCTTCACCCGGGGGCTGACCGACGCGATCCGCTGGGGTGGGATACCGGCGGACGGCATCGCGTTCGAGGAGGTCGGCGGCTGGGTCTACGTGCGGACGATCCCGCTCGGCGATCGGGAGCCTCCGGCGCTCCCCGGCTGGCTCACCCCGGCGGCGAACGCGCTCGCCGCCCGGCTGCACCCCCTGCTTCGCCGCCGGATCGCACGGCTGCGCGAGGTCGAGCGCGACGACGTCGTCGCCGGTCTCGTCGAGCGGTGGTGGGCGCACGACCGGGCGAGGTTCAGGGCGCGCCTCGCCACGCTCCGCGACGTCGCGCTCCCGACCCTCACCGATGGCGAACTCGGCGCGCACCTGGAGGCCGCGGTCGCCCTCTACGTCGACGGTACCGAGCTGCACCACCACCTCCACATCGCCGACATCGCCTTCCCGGTCCGGCTCGCCCTGCTGTGCAGCGACCACCTCGGGTGGCCGATCCAGGACACCCTCGCGATGCTCGCAGGGCGGTCGGATGCCAGCACCGAGCCCGGCCGAGCGTTGGCCCGCCTCGCACGCCAGGCCGCCGACGACCAGAAGGTGCGCGAGCTCCTCGCGCGTCCCGACCGGGCAGCCGTCGCGGCGCTGTCGGAGGTCGCACCCGCCTTCGCGGTCGCGTTCCGCCAGTACCTCCACGACTACGGGTACCGGGCGCTGCGCTACGACGTCGCCGAGCCGACGCTCGGCGAGAGCCCCGAGGTGGCGCTGGGCCTGGTGCGCGACCAGCTCCACCGCAGCTACGACGCTGCGGAGCGAACGGCGGCGGTGCAGCTGGAGCGGGACCGGATGATCGAGCAGGCGCGCACCGAGCTCGCCACGCACCCGGCCGCGGTGCGGGAGCGCTTCGAGTGGTTGCTCGAGCGGGCCGAACGCGCGTACCCGGTGCGCGAGGACAACGAGTTCCATCTGGTCAGCGCGCCCTTGGCAGCGGTCCGGTTCGCCGCTCTGGAGGTCGGGCACCGGCTGGCGCGGCGGGGCACGCTCGAACGACCGGCGCAGGTGTTCCTCCTCGAGGTCGAGGAGGCCGTCGCCGCCCTGCTCGACGCCGCCGGCGTCCGCGACCGGGTGCGCGCTCGTGCCGGCGAGGCGGCGTGGGTGGAACGCCACCCCGGTCCGCCGTCCTACGGGGTCGCGCCGCCCGAGCCTCGTGTCGCGGGGCTGCCGGCCATCGCGCAGGAGCTGATCCGGACGCTGAGCGCCGCCGTCGATCACACCTTGGAGGCTGCCGCGAGCGAGCGGCGGCAGGTGTTGGCCGACGGTCGCCTCGACGGGATCGCCGCGGCGCCGGGCCGCTACACCGGCACGGTCCGCGTGATCCGGAGCGAGGACGAGTTCGACCGTATCCATGCGGGCGACGTCCTGGTGTGCCCGAGCACGTCGCCGGTCTGGTCGGTGCTGTTCGCCAGCGTCGGCGCCCTGGTGACGGAAGCGGGCGGTGTCCTGTCCCACGCGGCGATCATCGCGCGCGAGTACCGGGTGCCGGCGGTGGTCGCGACCGGCAACGCCACCGAGCTGCTCCGGGATGGCCAGCAGGTGACCGTCGACGGCGCGACCGGCGTGGTCCAGCTCCACGGGGCGACGTCGCCCGCCTGACCACGCGACCGTGTCGATCCCCGCGGATCTCGACGTGCCGGTGCCGGCTGGATGGAGGGGGCGTACCCCACCGTGCCGGCGCCGGATACCGCACTCGGGGGACAGACCGCGCCGGAGGACGTCCGTAGCGTCGGAGGCGTCAGGGATCCGACGAACACCGAGGAGGCACGAGCCATGCTGACCGTCGAGGAGACCACCGTCATCGATCGGCCCCGTCAGGAGGTGTACGACGTCGCGGTGACCACCGAGACCCGCCCGACGTGGATCAGCAACGTCCTCGAGATCGACGCGGAACGTCCGGGCCACCCCGAGGAGGGCGACCGCCACGCGGTGACCAGCAAGGTCGCCGGGAAGCGGTTCACGTCGACCGAACAGGTCACCGAGGTGCTGCCGGGTGAGAGGTTCGCCTACCGCAGCGAGGAGGGACCGTTCCCCTACCAGGTCCAGTTCCGCTTCGCGGACGAGGGCGACGCCACCCGGATGACCATCCACGTGGAGAGTCCCGGGTTCGGCGGACTGTTCGGCAGGCTCAGCGACCCGCTGGTCGTGACGATGTTCAGCCGCGACGTGCGGGCCAACCTCGCCAACCTCAAGACCCTCGTCGAGCACACCTGAACCACGTCACGGGGCATGCATCGCGAAGGGGGCGGCACCGGTGGGGCAGCCGGCGGGTGGAGCCGCGACGCCCTGACGGTCCGCCCTCGCCCCACCGGCCATGTCGACCCGTCGACCTGAGGCACGGCTCGGACCGGGCACCGCCGTCAGGTCTACGCTGCCGCGACACCCGACCCGCCGAGGCAGCGATGCGCGAGTTCGACCCGACCCGGCTCCGGGCCCGTTTCCCGGCTCTCGCGGCGACCGACCGCTTCGGCCGCCCGGTCGTCCACGCCGACGCGCCCGGCGGCACCCAGGCCGTCGACCGCGCCATCGACGCCATGGCCGAGCACCTGCGCGCCGGCACCGCCAACCAGCACGGGGCGTTCCCGCTCTCCGCCCGCGTCGACGCACTGGTCGACGACGTGCGCCGGGCCGCCGCCCGCTTCCTCGGTTCGGAGGCCGACGGCATCGTCTTCGGCCCGAACATGACCTCGCTGACCTTCCACCTCGCCAACGCGTTGGACGCCTGCGTGGGCGCCGGCGACAACGTCGTGTGCACGCAGCTCGACCACGACGCGAACGTCTCCCCGTGGCTGCAGCTGGCCGACCGCACGGGCGCCGAGGTGCGATGGGTCGCGCTCGACCCGGCCACCGGACGACTGCGCACCGACGATCTGGAGGGGCTGGTCGACGACCGCACGCGCGCGGTGGCCTTCCCGGGGGCGTCCAACGCGCTCGGCACGATCGTCGACCCCGCGCCGTTCGTCGCGGCGGCGAAGGCGGTCGGCGCGCTGACGTTCATGGACGCGGTCCACCTCGCACCGCACCAGGCGATCGACCGCAAGGCGGCCGGCGTCGACGTGGTGGCGTGCTCGCCGTACAAGTTCTTCGGCCCCCACGCGGGGTTGCTGGCGGCGTCGCCGGAGCTGCTGCGGTTCCTGGCCCCGCAGAAGCTGCGGCCCGCTCCGGACCACGGGCCGGAGCGGTGGCAGACCGGCACCGCCAGCTTCGAGGCGATCGCCGGGACGGGCGGCGCGTTCGCCTACCTCCACGAGGTGGGCATGGACGCGATCGTGGCGCACGAGGCGACCCTCACGCGCCGCTTCCTCGACGGTGTGGCGGCGATCAACCACGTGACGCTGCACGGCCCGGCGGAGGTCGAGGGGCGCACGCCGACCTTCGCGGTGACGGTCGACGGGTGGGCACCGCAGGCGGTCGCGGAGACGCTCGGGGCGGAGGGCGTGAACGTGTGGGCCGGGCACTACTACGCGATCGAGCCGATGCGCGCGCTCGGTCTGCTCGACCACGGCGGCGCGGTGCGGGTGGGGTTCGTGCACTACCACGGCCCGGACGACGTGGACCGGGTGCTGGAGGCGCTCGGCGAGCTGGTGCTGTGAGACACGGATCCTTGCGTTCGTCCGCTGCGTCCGTAGGCTCGAGGTCCTCGCCGATGCGATCCAGGGAGAGCTCATGCGTCGTTCCACTGCTCTGTTCCGTCGTTCCACTGCTCTGTTCGCCGTCCTCGCACTCGCTCTGGCCGCGTGCGGCAACAACGACAACGCAGACGACGGCGCGGCCGACCCGGCGGCCGGCGACGAGTACACCGTCGAGGCGCAGCCCGACGCCGCCGCGACGTTCGTGTCGCCGAGCGACGGCGACACGGTCACGAGTCCGTTCACCGCCGAGCTCGCCGCGGACGGGGTCGAGCTGGTCCCGGCGGGCGCGCCGATGGTGGGCGAAGGGCACCTGCACGTGTTCGCCGACATCGGGTGCTACGACACCGGCGAGGTGATCCCCGGGCCGTCGGACGAGGACGAGGCGGAGGGGCGTTTCCACCTCGGGGACGGGTCCGACGCGCGTGAGATCACGCTCGAGCCGGGCGAGTACGAGCTGTGCGTGCAGCTCGGCGACGGGGTGCACACCGCCTTCGGGGAGACGGAGACGATCAACGTCACCGTCGAGTGACGCGTCGCTGCCCCTGAGCGCTGACGGGCTGGTTCCGCCGTTCGCGCAGGCGTGGCGCAACGAGCTGGCGGCGGAGCCTGCCGCCAGCTCGTCTGATGCGGTGCGAGGTCGGCCGCCTCCGCCGGCTGGCGCGGCGCGAGGTCGCCGTGCTGTCCCCGGGCGGTCCTTCCGGCCCTGCCGCACCGTGCGTGACGCGGCGTAGGGTCGGGACGTCGGCGTCGCCCTGGCCGCCGCGTCGTGTCCTCGTCACCGGATGGCAACTCTATGCGTTCCGCTCGTCGTCCTGCCCTGTCCGCTGCTGCGCTGCTCGCCGTCCTGCTGCTCGTCGGGACGCTCGCGACCGGCTGCGCGATGCGCATCGTCCGCGGATCCGGGGAGCTCGTCGAGGTCGAGGTGTCGCCGGAGGTGAGCGCCTTCCGGGCCATCGACGCCACCCACTCCTTCCAGGTGACCGTCGAGCGAGGTGACGGGCCCGCGGTCATGGTCGAGGCCGACGACAACCTCGACGAGGACGTCATCGCCGAGGTGCGCGACGAGACCCTGCACCTGTCGGTGCGCGGTGGGCTGACCCTGACCGACGTGACGCTCCGCGCGACCGTGGTCGTCCCGGAGCTCGACGAGGTCGTGGCGTCCGGTGCGGCTCGGATCGAGGTGGTCGACGACGTGGCGGGCGACGTCCTTCGCGCCGAGGCATCCGGCGCCAGCACGGTGATCGCGACCGTCGAGGTCCGAGAGCTCGAGGCGAGGGCGTCGGGCGCATCGACCGTGCGGCTCGGAGGCGCGGCGGACACGGCGGTCCTCGAGGCGGACGGGGCCAGCACGATCGACGCCGCGGGCCTGACCGCAGGCGCCGTGGACGTGGTGCTGTCCGGCGCGTCGAGCGCGGATGTGGAGGTCACCGGGGCGCTCGACGCCCGCTTGTCGGGCAGCTCGACCCTGCACTACCTCGGGGAGCCGACGTCGATCGACGAGTCGGTGTCCGGCGCCTCCCGACTGCGGCAGGGCTGACGCGGGACCGCCGCGCCTGCTCGGCGGCTGCGGGAAGCGCCCGCCCCGACCGAAGGTGAGCGCCCGCCCCGACCGAAGGTGACCTACGGCCGTTGCCCCGGCCTCGAGGCGGCCCGTAGCGTCAAGGGACGCTCGACGTGTGGAGGAGACGAGATGCTCGCAAGCCATGCCCGACGCCCGTGGTCGTTCCGGTTGCTGCTCGCGCTCGTGGTCGCGGCGCTGGTCGCCGCGATGACCGGCCTGACCGTCGCCTCCGCGGAGGCGAGGGGCCGCCCCGCCACAGCCGGTCCCGGTGCCGGTCCCGGTGCCGCCCCCGGTGACGAGGTCCGCATCGCCTCGTTCAACGCCTCGCTGTACCGCTTCAACGAGGGTCAGCTCATCGCGGATCTGTCCAGCCCCGGCGCTGCGCAGCCCGGCGTGATCGCGGAGACCATCCAGCGCATGCGGCCGCACATCCTGCTCGTCAACGAGTTCGACTACGACGACGGCAACGTCGCCGTCGACCTGTTCCACGACAACTACCTCGGCGTCGCCCAGCACCCTGACGTCGACCCGATCACCTACCCCTACCGGCTCGGGTTCGCGTCCAACACCGGCGTGCCGAGCGGCTTCGACCTCAACCGGGACGGGAGCGTCGGCGGCCCGAACGACGCGTTCGGCTTCGGCTTCTTCCCGGGCCAGTACGCGTTCGCGCTGTACTCGACGTACCCGATCCTCGAGGACCAGATCCGCACCTTCCAGTCCTTCCGCTGGAAGGACATGCCCGGCGCGCTGCTGCCGAGCGACCCCGCCACCGACGAGGAGGGTGACTGGTACTCCGAGGAGATCCTCGAGGTCTTCCGCCTGTCGTCGAAGAACCACGTCGACGTGCCGGTCCAGGTCGGCCGAGACGTGATCCACATCCTCGGCAGCCACCCGACCCCGCCGGCCTTCGACGGGCCGGAACAGCGCAACGTCAAGCGCAACCACGACGAGATCCGCTTCTGGGCCGACTACCTCATGCCCGGCAGGCGCTCCGCGTACATCTACGACGACGACGGTCGCTACGGCGGGCTGCGCCCCGGCGCCCGGTTCGTGATCGCCGGCGACCTCAACGCCGACCCGTGTGACGGCGACAGCGTGCCCGGTGCCATCCAGCAGGTGCTGGACCACCCGCTGGTGCGCGACCCGCTGCAGGCCAGCGAGGGCGCCGTCGAGCAGACCCTCCTGCAGGGCCAGGTCAACCTGACCCACTGCAACCCGCCGCAGTACGACACCGCCGACTTCAACTCGGCGACCGTCGGCAACCTGCGGGTCGACTACGTCCTGCCCCGCAACAGCATGCGCGTGACCGACAGCGGCGTGTTCTGGCCGACCACCGACTCGGAGCTGTTCGACCGCCTGATCGGCA
>SLMP01000119.1 GCA_007133465.1 Nitriliruptoraceae bacterium
CCGAGCAGACCGAGCCCGAGCAGACCGAGCCCGAGCAGACCGAGCCCGAGCAGACCGAGCCCGAGCAGACCGAGCCCGAGCAGACCGAGCCCGAGCAGACCGAGCCGGACGACGGGACGGCGACCGAGGAGGAGCCGACGGAGGCGGCCCCACCGAGGAGGACCAGGTGACCGAGCCTCCGGTGGAGCCCGGAGAGCCTCGCTGACCTGATCGTGCTGCTCGCCGCGAGCCCGACGGGTACCTACGGGGAGAAGGAGCAGGGCGACCTGCTCGAGGACCTCAGGGAGTTGCGCGACGAGCAGGCACCCGGGCAACGTGCGCAGGAGGCCGCGTCGCTCCGGGAGGAGGCCGAGGACGACGTCACCGCCGGCGAACCGGACGCCGAGATCGGCAGGATGGCCGTCGCCCGGCTGTCGGAGACCTCGTCGCACACGGGCAACTGACGACGGGGCACCACGGGGAGCTCGGTGGCCGATCAGGCGTGCAGCGTGATCGTGCACGCACCGAGCACCCGCCCGTTGACCTGGAACTCGACCCGCTGGTCGCCGGGGTAGAGGGTCCGGATCGACGCGTGGTCGAAGGTGTGCCGACGTCGGAGGTCGCAGCGTTCGCCGGGCTCGAGGACCCGCTCGGCGAGCCGGTACGCCTTGGCCTTCCTCGGACCACGTGCACCGAGGTAGTGGACGAGGTACTCGACGACGACGGGCACGGGGGCATCGCCCACCGCGACCAACTGCACCCGGACCATGGCCTCACCACCGATCGGGAGCCGCTCTGGGACGATCGCTGCCGTCGTGAGTTCGACGGGCGCGGCGCGGTCGTAGCCGATGAGCTCGAGCGCGTCCGCGTCACCGGCCTTGACGAGGGCGCGCAGCCCGTGCCGGATGACCTCGCCGACGTGGTCACCACCTTCGTCCCGCCAGCGCCGCGCCGTGGCGGTGGCGAGGTCGGGATGGTCCTTCGCGATGTCGCCGAGGTGGTTCGCGACCGAGCGGCGCACGATCCCGGACGGGTCGTCGCGAAGGCGGTCGAGCAGTGCGATGGTCGGCCGAGGGTCGTCCTGCAGCCCACGCAGCCGCACACCCCACGGCAACCGGGGACGGGTGCCCTCGGACACCAGGCGACGGACCTGTTCCTCCTCGTGATCGACCCAGCGTTCGAGGGCGGCGAAGGTGAGCTCGGGGTGTGCCTCGATGCAGGGGCGGATCGCGAACTCGCACGACGAGCGGGTCGTCAGACGAGCCAGGAACGGCACGATCACCTCGGGCGCGTCGGGACCGAGCCTGCCGATCAGCTCCGTGCAGGGCCAGACCATCCAGCCGCTGAAGGTCGGTGAGCCGAGCGCCTCGTCCAGGATCGCGACGATGCTGCCAGGATCGTCCGGCAGGACGTCCTCGAGCGCCGTCGCGACGTGGCGCACCCGGTCCTTCAGTTCGAGCCGTTCGAGGCCGTCGCAGGCTCGCTCGACGAAGGGTTGGACCAGGAACGACGGATCGGCAGCAGCGAGCTCCACGGCGAGGGCCTCCACCATCGCGCGGTCGACCGAATCCTTCAGTGCTGGCACACGGGAACGCTACAACGCGGGGCAGCGAAGCGCCCTTCGCGTACCGTGACGACGGTGTCGTCGGAGGACCGGACGTGCGCGAGACGCCTGAGGACCTGGCATGGCTGCAGGAGCTACTCGAGCGCTCCTACGCCGCCGCCGGGTCGCACCTGACGGACATCCACACGCAGCGGGCGCGACTCGGTGCCGGCGCGGTGGTGGAGCGTCTCGTCGGGATGCACGTCTTCGTCGTCGCCACGGTCAGTTCCGACGGCCGCGTGTTCACCGGGCCGGTCGACGGCTTCCTGTTCCGCGGCCGGGTCCACTTCGGGACGTCCCGGGTGGCGCTTCGGGCCCGGCACCTGGCAGCGCGGCCCACCGTGTCGGCGACCCATGTGCGCGGTGAGGAACTCGTCGTGACGGTGCATGGTCGTGCGCGACGGCTGGACCTCCGTGGCGCGGATGCGGGTTTCGCCGCCCTGACCCGGGAGCACTACGGCACCGGCTGGGACGAGTGGGAGGGCGCACCCACGGCGTGGGCGATCGAGCCCGACCGGATGTTCGCGGCGGACCTGTCGGTGCACGCGGCCCCTTGACGGCCACAACGTACAACCGTATGGTTGTACGTATGGGAGCGACCATCACCGACGAACGGGCCGACGCGATCTTCGGAGCCCTGGCCGACGCCACCCGACGGGACATCCTGTGGCGTGCGCTGGGGAGCGACCTCGGCGTCTCGGAACTGGCGGAGCTCTACCCCATGAGCTTCGCCGCGGTGCAGAAGCACGTGGCCGTGCTGGAGCGGGCCGGACTGGTCCGCAAGCGACCCGACGGCCGGCGCCGCGTGGTGACCACGGACATGGATGGGCTCCGCAACGCCCGCGCCGTGCTCGACCACTACGAGGAGCTCTGGCGTCACCGCATCGACCGTCTGCACGACCTTCTCGGCGAGGACGACCCCTCATCCCGACCCGGCCGCACCCCGGAGCAGGAGAGCGACGCATGAGCAACGTCGAGATCACCAAGGACATCGCCAACGGGACGCTGGTCGTGACCAGCGTGTTCGCCGCCACACCCGAGCGCGTCTGGCGGCTGTGGGCCGACCCGCGCCAGCTGGAGCGCTGGTGGGGTCCGGACCCCTACCCCGCCACCGTCGTCGATCACGACCTGCGACCTGGCGGCCACGTCAGCTACTACATGACCGGTCCCGACGGTGACCAGCACAAGGGCTACTGGCACATCACCGAGGTCGACCCGCCCCACCACCTCGCCTTCGAGGACGGCTTCGCCGACAGCGACGGGGAACCCAACGAGGAGCTGCCCGTCAGCCGGAGCGAGGTCACGATCGAGAGGGTCGACGACGCCCGCACGCGTCTGACCATCACGTCGGTCTACGACACCTCCGCGGAGCTCGAACAGGTCCTCGCGATGGGCATGGAGCAGGGGATCCGTGCCGCGGTCGAGCAGATCGACGCGCTCCTGGCCGAGGGCTGAGCCTCGTGCGGCGCGCTCGCCGACCTCGTCGGGATCCGAGCGTGCCCGCGTCCTGCCGGGTCGGGCCGCTGTGACACTCGCACGTCAGCGGACCTCGATCATGGCAGGAAGGCCCGGACCTGTCACGGGTGCGCAGGCCAGGCGTGAGCAGGGCACGCGACGCCGACGTGTCGCCGTGCCGACGAGCGGTCCCCGGGCATCGGTGGTCCGACACCACGCCTTGCGGCGCCCCGCTACCGACCACGATCACGTCCGCTGCGGTGCTGGCCGATGCCGTCCTCCGTCCACCCCTGGGGACCGAAGTCCAGCAATCGGCGCAGGCCGACCCGCGACGCCGAAGACGGCGGGACGTCGAACGAGCCGTCCTCTTCGCGCCGACGCAGGTAGCGGTTCAGCGCCCCCATCCCGGCGATGAACGCCCCGGCCGCAACGTACGCAAGCACGGTCATCTCGTTCCCTTCACGTCGGTCCTACCCGCAAAACGCGCGGGGAGGCATCGGGTCACCCAGTATGGCCGCAGCGTCGCTCGATCCGCGCCGGCGATCAGCCGTGACCGTCGAAGGGGTCGTCAAGCGTCGCTTCGACCACCTCGAGAAGGTCGTCGGCGAGGAGCCGTTCGATCAGCGCGTCGCTGCCCGCGACGAGGTACTCGCGCGATCGATGTCGGTGTGCACACAGCGCCGCTGGTTCCAGCCCTGCCATGGCGACGAGGTCGATGAGCCGCCGCACCGGACCGGCTTCCTCGCTCGCTGCCGGAGACCAGCGTCCGTCCACCGCGGACCAGGGTGACACGTCGGCGACGGGTCGCGGCCCTCCCGGGCGGACGGTGGTCACGATGACCAGCTGATGCGACCATCACCTGCGAGGCGTCGTCGTGGCGCACCTGCCTCGCGACGGCCGACCCCGGGAGGTGCGCGATGACGAACGTCGATGCCGTGACCGACTGGCTCCTCGACCCGGAAGGCTCGGACCCCTCGATCCGCTGGCAGGTCATGCGCGACCTGTTGGACGCGCCGGCCTCGGCGTGGCGGGCGGAGCGGGCGAAGGTCGAGACCGAAGGGTGGGGGGCGCAGCTCCTGGCCCACGAGGACGACGACGGGCAGTGGGCCGGGGGCGCCCACTTCCCTGCCGACTACGTCTGGGGCGGAGACGAGCCCGGGCAACCGTGGACGTCCACGAGCCACGCGCTGGCGCAGCTGCGCGAGTTCGGGTTCGACCCGACGTCGGCACGGGCTCGCCGCATGGTGGCGTCGATCGGGGCCAACGCGCGCTGGGAACACGACGGCCAGCCCTACTGGGAGGGCGAGGTCGAGCCGTGCATCAACGGGTTGACCGTCGCCAACGGCGTCTACTTCGGCGTCGACATGACCCCGATCGTCGACCGGCTCGTCGGTGAGCGACTGGAGGACGGTGGGTGGAACTGCGACACCGAGCGTGGTTCGGTCCGGTCGTCGTTCGACACCACGATCAACGTGGTCGAGGGGCTGCTCGAGTTCGAGCGGGCGACCGGCGGCACGCAAGCGTCGCGCGAGGCACGCCGCTCCGGCGAGGAGTACCTCCTGCAGCGCTCGCTGTTCCGCCGCTCGAGCACCGGCGAGCCCGCCGCCGAGCGGTACCTCGAACTGCACCACCCGAACCGCTGGCGCTACGACGTGCTGCGCGCACTGGACCACTTCCGCGCCGCGGCTGCGCTGACCGGCGCCCCTCCCGACCCACGGTTGGGCGAGGCCGTCGAGCACGTCCGGTCCCGGCGCCTCGAGGACGGGCGGTGGGCTCTCGACCGCGACCCGACCGGCCGCCGCTGGTTCGACGTCGACGACGGCGAGGGCGAGCCGTCCCGCTGGGTGACGTTGCGGGCCCTTCGCGTCCTGCGGTGGTGGGACGCGACGCACGCCGCATGACACGGACGCACCTGCGACTCCCGCGGCCCAGGAGGCGGCCCGTTCCGCGTTCGCGGGTCGCGTCGCGAACCCCGGCGGTCAGGCCGGGCTCGATGGGCCTCGTAGGTCGCCGTGAACCGCGGGGCGTGCACGCATCTCCTCGAGTCGTCAGACGGTGATCATCAGCTTCGCCCGCGCGTGCTGCTCCGCGAAGAACCGGACTGCCTCGGCGGTGTCCTGCAGGGGGAAGGTCCGTTCGATGGCCGGGGTGACCCCGCCGCCCTCGACGAGCTCCCGCAACGCATCGAGGTCCTCGTGGCGGGGTTTCGCCGCGTGGACCCGCAGGCGCTGACCGACGAAGGGCGAGAGCAGCAGCGCTCGCAGGTAGCGCCCGAGCGGGCCGACCACGGGCCCGCCACCGCCGCTCGACAGCACGAGGATCCCGTCCGGCGTCAGCAGGCGCCGGCAGTCCGCCAGCGGATGGTTGCCGACCAGGTCGAGGACGACGTCGTAGCGCGCCCCGCGGCGGGTGACGTCCTCGCGGGTGTCATCGACGACGTGGTCCGCGCCGAGGGAGCGGACGAGCTCGAGGTTGCGCCTGCTGCACACCCCCGTCACCTCGGCGCCGAGCGCCCTGGTGAGCTGGACCGCGAACGTGCCGACCCCGCCGGAGGCACCGTTGACGAGGACCTTCTGGCCTGGCCGGACCTGGCCGACGTCGCGCAGCCCCTGCAGGGCGGTGACTCCAGCCACCGGGATCGCGGCGGCCTGCTCGAAGGTGAGGTTGGCGGGCTTGTGGGCGAGGAGGCGTTCAGGGACGAGGGCGAGCTCGCAGCACGCGACGACCTGACGGTCGGCTTGCTCCCCGTGGCGTTCGTGCTGCTGCTCTCGGCGGCGTTGCTCTGGCGCCGGACGGCGCTCATGCGCAAGCTCGACGCGCGCAACCGGGTCGAGCTGGCCCTGTGGGCCTTCGAGACCGGCCGACGGCCGCGCTGACGATCCCCGGGTCGGCCTGCCGCCGGCCATTGCCGCACGCCGGACCACACAGCCCGGCCTGCGACCCCGCGGAGTGTGTGGCCTGGCGGGCGAGTGACGCACGCCGGACCACACGGCCCGGCGCGGGACCTGCCGTGCGGGCTTGGGTGGTTGCCTGGTACCTCGTGGCCGGCGTGCGGACCCTGCGCCCGTCAGGCCACGAACACGCAGAAGGTGTGGCCGGCCGGGTCGACGTAGACGCGTAGCGGCTCGTCGGGGTCGTCCGAGCGGTCATACCGCAGCTGCCCACCCAGGGCGAGGACCCGTTCGTGGACCGCTGCCAGCTCGGCGACACTGTCCACCGTCAGGTCGAGGTGGAGTTGCTGTGGCACGTCGGGGTCGGGCCAGGTCGTTCGCGGCAGGCTCGGCACCTGCTGGAACGCGAGTCGAGGTGTCCCGTCGCGCTCGAACAGGTTGAGCCAGTCGCTGCCCGCCGGATCGGGCTCGCCCGCTGGTGGCGGCTCGTGTCCCGGCCGGTAGACGAGTCCGAGCAACGGTCGCCAGAACTCGGCCGTTCGACGGGCGTCCGTGGTGTCGAGCACCACCTGGCACCAGCGTGGCCGGGTCGGGGGTGTCGTCATCGTCTCCTCCTCGGAGTCTGAGGCGAGACTCCCACAGGATCTCAGGCACCTGCCTGATGTGGAGGGTGGCTCCTTAGGCGCATCGTTGCTCCACGTCGGAAGGAGGAGCAACGATGGCACGCTGGAAGATGACCATGTGGTTCACGAGCATGGCGGCCGCCCTGGCGCTGACCGCTTGCGGTTCGGTCGCCCCGGACGCCGCCGCCGACGAAGAGCCCCCCACCGGGGCGCCGGTGGAGCAGCCAACCGAGCCGCCAGCCGTTGAGGAGCCCGTGGACACCGAGGCGCCCGGGGACGGCACCCCCGAGCCAGCGCCCGATCCCGGCCCCCCACCGGACACCGACGCCGATGACTGGCCGTTCTACGACGAGCTGCCGCCGGACGACCGTCCCCAGCCGGTCGACCAGCCGGACTGCGACACCGCGAGCTCGACCCCGGTCGCCTGCTGACCGCTGGACCCAGCCCGGCCACGCGCGATGGGAGCGCATGGCCGGGCACCGGCCGGTCAAGGAGAAAGGGGTTGCGGGCAGATGGTTGCCTGGCACACTGCCTCGATGGTGGCACGGAACAGCTCCGTCGGGCTGTTCGGACGGCAGACCGAACTCGACCAGCTCGAGGCTGCGCTCGACCGCGCCATCGGCGGCGAGCCGTCGGTGCTCCTGATCGGCGGGGACGCCGGCGTGGGCAAGAGCCGCCTGGTCGCAGCGTTCGCGCAGCTCGCCGATCGCCAGAGTGCGCTGGTGCTGTGCGGTGGTTGCCTGGAACTCGGCGACGGAGGCCTGCCGTATGCGGCCGTGGCGGAGGCGCTGCGGGACCTGCCCGACCGGGTCGGTGCGCCGGAGCTTCGACGGCTCGCGGTCGCGGATGGCAGCGACCTGGGGCGGCTGATCCCCGCGTTGCGCGACGACGACACCGCCCCCGGAGCGCGTCGGCGGGATCCCGAGCTGACGCCGACCTCGCAGCTGCGGCTGTTCGAGGCGCTGCTCCACCTGTTCGCCGGGCTGGCCGCGTCCGCGCCGGTCGTGTTGGTGATCGAGGATGCGCACTGGGCCGACGCGTCGACGCGCGATCTGCTGGTCTACCTCGCACACAACCTGCGCGACGTGGCGTTCCTGCTGGTCGTCAGCTATCGCACCGACGACCTCCATCGCCAGCATCCCTTCCGGCTCGTCCTGCCGCGTCTTCTGCGTGAGGACGTGGTCGGGCACCTCCGGCTCGAGCCGCTCGGACGTGCGCCGTTCGACGAGCTGCTCGAGGCCCTGCTGGGCGAGCCACCCGGTCCGGAGCTGACCGAGGAGCTGTTCCAACGGACCGGGGGCAACCCGTTCTTCGCCGAGCAGCTCGTCTCGGCGGGCGGCGATCCGAGCGACTTGCCCGAGCTGCTGCGTGATGTGCTGCTGCTCGCCATCGACGACCTCGACGAGCAGACGGTGTCGCTCTTACGCATCGTCGCCGCGGCAGGTGGCGAGCAGGTTGGGCACGAACTGCTGGATCGGGTGAGCGGGCTCGGCGAGGACGGGCTGGACCGCTCCCTGCGGACCGCGGTGCAGCGAGGGGTCCTCATGGCCGATCCGCGTGCGGGGACGTACGGGTTCCGGCACGCGTTGCTCGGCGAGGCGGTCGACACGACGCTGCTCCCAGGCGAGCGTGGGCGGATCCATGGCCGGCTCGCCGGGGCCATCGATGACGAACCCCGGCTGGCGGTCCGGTCCGCGACCGCGGAGCTCGCGCACCACTGGCACCTCGCCTGGGATCAGGCGCGGTCGCTGGAAGCTTCTCTCGCCGCTGCGCGCGAAGCGGAGTCGTCCGTCGGGGTCGCCGAGGCCCTGGCCCACGTGGAGCGTGCCCTGGAGCTCTGGCCCCAGGTGGACCGGGCGGAGGAGCGCACCGGGCTCGACCGCAGCGACCTGCTCCAGTGGGCCGCCCGGCTGTCCAAGCTGGCCGGTAGGGCCGAACGCGCCCTCGCCCTGCAGGAAGCGGCGATCGAAAGCCTGCCCGAGGGGGTCGGATGGTCGCGACGTGCGATCCTCCACGGACAGCTGGGCCAATACCGGTGGGAGGTCGGCGACGGCGACGGTGCGGTCCACGAACTTCGCAGGGCGCTGGACCTCGTCCCGGCCGAACCCCCATCGCCGGAACGGGCGCGCGCGCTGGCCCAGTACAGCCACTACCTGGCGATGACCACCAAGTTGGACGAGTCCGAACGTCACGGTCACGCGGCGCTCACGATGGCCCGGACGTTCGGAGACCGCCTGCTCGAGGGCTTCATGCTCGGGGTCCTCGGCGACATTCGCATCCTACGGGGGGATCTCGCAGGCCTCGAGCAGATGCGCGAAGCCCGCCGGATCGCCGGCGAGCTCGGGGCGGACGAGGAGGTGGGACGCTGGTACCACAACGAGGGGGCCTTCCTCCTCGCCTTCGGGCGCTTCGACGACGCGATCGTCGTGGCCACCGCCGGCCTGGAACACGGCGAGGCGACAAACGCCGGGATGGCGGGCCGCCAGGGGTTGTACGGCATCGCCGCGCGAGCGGCCCTCCGTGCGGGGCGGTGGCAGCTCGCCGACCAGGTGCTGCGTGCGGCGCCGCGCCGGGCCGGAGGGATCTTCGCCGGGCTGAATCATCTCCTCCGGGCCGACCTCGCCGCCTGCCGAGGCGACCACGAGACCGCTGCCGCCGCGCTGCAGGCCGCCAGACGTCACCACGTCGAGACCGACGCGGGCGCCCGCGCCTACTACCTGACGGTCCTGCTCACGTTCACACTGGTGCACGGAGGATCGAGCGCGGTCCAAGCGATCCTGGACGCCGGCTTGCCGCTCGATCTGCATGCCTCGAAAGAGCTCGGTGACCCGGAAGGGGTCGGGCTCTGCTCGGTCGCCCTGCGAGCGGTCGCCGACGAGGCCGCAGCCGGTCGCGCGGACCCTGCCCTCGCCGACGCGTTCCTGGCCGAAGCGCACGAGTTCGCCCAGCTGACGCTCGACGGCATCATCGTCGTGCCGGCATGGCTGGCGCTGGCCAGGGCCGAGCACGCACGCGCGACCGCCCACGACGACACCGTCGACCTCTGGGAGCTCGCGACGTCGCGGTGCGAGGAGGTATCGCTCGCCCACCACGCGGCCTACGCACGCTTCCGCCACGCGCAGGCGTTGCTCGACCAGGCCCGACGCACGCAGGCAGTCGAGCCGCTCCGCCTCGCGCACCGCACCGCGACGCGACTCGGCGCCGCCCCGCTCGAGCGCGACATCACCCACCTCGCACGCCGGGCCAACGTCGACCTCGGGACCGGCGCAGCAGCGACACCGGCCGAGGAGCTGGGGCTGACGCCGCGGGAGGCCGAGGTGCTGGAGCTGGTGGCCGTCGGGCGGAGCAACCCGGAGATCGCGGCAGAGCTCTACATCACCGCGAAGACCGCCAGCGTCCACGTCTCCAACATGCTGAGGAAGCTCGAGGTCACCAGCCGCGGCGAAGCGGCGGCGTTAGCCCACCGCCGTGGGTTCGTGACCCACGACGACTGACGCGCGGACGCCGCCGTCAGCCGGTCACCGCGATCGGCAGACCGGCGGGGCGTTCCGCAGCGGTGACCCGCCCACCGCCGAGGCAGCGCTCGTCGGCGGCGTCGTAGACAACCGCGGCCTGGCCGAGGGCGAGCCCGTGGACGGGCTCCTCGAGTTCCAGACGCACGGTGCCGGCCTGGCCACCGTCCCTCGTCAGCGGTACGACCTGTCCAGGCACGCTCCGGCCGTGGGCCCGCACCTGCACCCGCACCGGCCCGACCGGCACCGCGCCGATCGTCCAGGTCGGCGCCGCCACCTCCGCCCAGGTGCACGCCAACGCCTGGCGCGGTCCGACCCGGACCGTGGCCGCCTCCGCGTCGACGTCGACCACGAACCGTCGCTCGTGGTGGTCGAGCCCGAGCCCACGCCGCTGCCCGACCGTGAACCGCCACACGCCGTCGTGGGACCCGAGCCGCCGGCCGTCCGCATCGACGATCGGTCCCGGCGCCGCCGGTAGCCGGTCGGCGAGGTATCCGGCGGTGTCGCCGTCCGGGATGAAGCACACGTCGTAGCTGTCGGGCTTGGCGGCGACCCGCAGCCCGAGGCCGGCGGCCCGCTCGCGGATCACGGTCTTCGGCAGCTCCCCCACCGGCAGCAAGGTCCGGTCGAGCTGCGCCGGCGTCGCGACGTACAGGACGTAGGACTGGTCCTTGCGTCGGTCCGCGGCGCGGTGCAGCTCCGTCCGCGGTCCCGGCGTCGTGACGGCCACACCGTCGCGCCGCAACCGCGCGTGGTGGCCGGTCGCCAGCGCGTCGAACCCGAGCTCCAGCGCCCGCTCGAGCAGGGCGGCGTACTTGACCCGCTCGTTGCAGGTCACGCACGGGTTCGGCGTGACGCCAGCCCCATACGCCGCGGCGAACGGCTCCTGCACCTCCCGACGGAAGGTCGCCGACAGGTCCCACACGTAGAACGGGACGCCGAGCACCTGCGCCGAGCGCCGCGCGTCCTGCGCGTCGTCCAGCGTGCAGCAGCCGTGCCCGGGCACCTGCTCGTCCAGGGGCAGGTCGGCGAGCTTCAGGTGGACGCCGGTGACCTCGTGACCCTGCTCCACGAGCAGCGCCGCGGCCACGGCGGAGTCGACCCCGCCCGACATCGCGACCAGGACCCGCGCCATCAGCCGGTCACCGCGGCGGCCCGACGACGTAGGCGTGGGACCACATCGGTCAGCACATCGATCGCGCGATCGACGTCGGCCTCCGTGGACGGCCACCCGAGGCTCAAGCGCAGCGGCGTCCCCATCACCCCCGCGGCCTCCAGCACGTGGGACGCCTTCGTCGCCCCCGCCCCACAGGCGGCACCGGACGAGGCGGCGATGCCCGCGCGGTCCAACGCGAGCGCCAGCGCGTCACTCGCGACACCGTCGAGGGAGAGGTGCACGTGGGAGGCGAGGCGCTGCGCAGGGTCCGCCGGACCGTTGCGGCGGACGCCATCGACCGCGAGCAGCCCGACGCCCAACCGCTCCGAGAGCATCCGTAGCCGCGACCGCAGCGCCGACCGGTCCGCCACGGCGGCCGCCAGCGCCGCCCCGCAGGCCGCATCCAGACCGGCGGCGAAGGTCCCGGACCGCACGCCGCGATCCTGCCCACCGCCGTGCAGCAGCGGCACGACCGGCACCCCGCGACGCAGCACCGCGACGCCGACGCCCTGCGGCCCGCCGAGCTTGTGCGCCGACAGCGCGAGCGCCGCGACGCCCCACGCGGCGACGTCCACGTCCAGCGTCGCCACCGCCTGCACGGCGTCGGTGTGCACCGGGACGTCGCGCTCCGCGAGGGCGGCCGCCAGGCCCGCCACGTCGTTGACGGCGCCGAGTTCGTTGTTCGCCGTCATCACGCTCACCAGCGCCGTGTCCGGGCGGACCGCGTCCAGCACCGCCGCGACCTCGACGCGCCCGTCGCCCCGGGGCGGCACGACGGTCAACGTGGCCTCCCCCCGCCCCGCGAGCCACCGGGCGGGGTCGAGCACGGCCGCATGCTCGACCGCCGACACGACCAGGTGCGGGACACCACGGGAGCGTTCACGGGCCCCCCAGACGATGCCCTTGACGGCGAGGTTGTCGGCCTCCGTGCCGCCGGCGGTGAAGACCACCTCGTGCGGGGAACAGCGCAGAGCCGTCGCCACCTGCTCACGGGCCTCCTCCACGACCGCGCGGGCCTCCTGCCCGGCGGCGTGCGTCGACGACGCGTTGGCGGCGTCGAGCCAACGCGACAGCGCCGCGCGCGCTTCCGGGCGCGGCGGGGTGGTGGCGGCATGGTCGAGGTAGAGCATCGCGGCGACGACGGTAGCGTCCGGTCCCCCCGGCCTCCGGAGGACGGCGATGCCCGTGCTCACCCCACCGCGTTCATGACCGCCGCGCACCTGCCCGGCGACGCATCCGGTCCGCCGGCCCTCCGTGGCGTCGTCCCGCTGGACGTCGACCTCGGCGTGGTCGCCGGACAACGGCTGATGCTGCTGAGCCTCGAGGTGTGGGACGGCTGGGCGGACCTGCGCTTCGCCCGGATCGACGTCGGCGCGACCACCCGGTTGGCCCGGCGGGTCCCACCCGCGGAGGCGTGGTCGGTCGCAGCCGACGGACGCGCCCTGGAGGTGGTCGATGCCGTCGGGCGGGGCGACCGCCGGTTCAGCAACGGCGAGGTACGACTCGTGCCACCACCCGATGCGGGTGTCACGCTGGAGATCGCGGTCCGGGTCGTGCCGGGGGCCGAGCCGCTGCACGGCCGGGTCACGCTGCCGGGGTGACCGACACCGGGGCCGCTGGTCGAGCGGACCGACGGATCCGGCCTTCCCCGGCTGCGCGAGCCCGGCCGGTCACCACTAGCGTCCCGCGGCACGATCCGAGGAGGCAGCGTGGCGAGCGGCGTGGAGCGGTTCCTGGAGCGCGCGAAGGACCTCGGTCTGGAGATCGAGGTCCGCGAGTTCCCGGTCGGGACGCGGACGGCCGCCGACGCCGCAGCGGCGATCGGCTGCGACGTGGCCCAGATCGTGAAGTCCCTGGTGTTCGTCGCCGGCGACCGCCCCGTGCTCGTGCTCACGTCCGGAGCGAACCGCGTCGACGAGGCCAGGCTGGCCGACCACCTCGGCACCACGACCGTCCGCAAGGCGGACGCGGACGAGGTCCGTGCCGCCACCGGCTACACGATCGGCGGGACGCCGCCCTTCGGACACGACACGGAGCTCGCCATCTGGTGTGACCGCGACCTCACCACCCACCGGCAGGTGTGGGCGGCAGCCGGCACGCCGACGACGGTCTTCCCCATCGCACCCGAGATCCTGGTGCGCACCACCGGCGCGCGCGTTCTCGACGTCAGCTGAACGCGCCGTGGCACCCGGCAGGGGGCCGGTTGGACACCCGGCCGGACGGTCCTAGCGAGTGCCAGGGCCGCAGACCCATACTTCTCCCCTGCCGTCGCGCAGGGCCGGCACCCCCGGCCACCAGCCCGGCGGTGAGGCTGGGACCGCCCAGCCCGGACCAGGAGGGTGGACATGAGCACGAGTGACAAGCTGTCCGGCAAGGCCAAGGAGTGGGCTGGCAAGGCCACCGGCAACGAGGAGATGGAGGCCGAGGGCAAGGCGCAGCACACCAAGGGCGAGGTCAAGGGCGCGGCGGACGACGCGACCGACACCGCCAAGGGCACCTGGAAGGGCGCCACCGGCAAGGACTGACCTGCCCCGGCGGCACACGACTCCCCAGCACGGTGTGACTCCCACTCACACGACGACGAACGACGAGGACCGGCGGGCAGCACGCCCGCCGGTCCTCGTGGTGTCGACACGGTGCGGCGGCCCACCTTCCGGCCGCGCGCCCCCGAGACCTCAGCCCTTGCGGGTCTGCAGCTCCTCGATCAGCTTCGGCACCACCTTGTAGAGGTCGCCGACGACGCCGAAGTCCGCGATCTGGAAGATCGGGGCCTCCGCGTCCTTGTTGACCGCGATGATGTGCTGCGCGGTCTGCATCCCCGCGCGGTGCTGGATCGCGCCGGAGATGCCCGCCCCGAGGTACAGCGTCGGGGAGACGGTCCGGCCGGTCTGGCCGATCTGGTAGCGGTGCGGGTACCAGCCCGCGTCCGTCGCCGCGCGCGACGCGCCGACACCGGCGCCGATCACGTCGGCGAGCTGCTCCATCAGTTCGAAGCCCTGCTCGTTGCCGAGGCCCCGGCCGCCGGCGACGACGATGGCGGCCTCACCGATGTCCGGCCGGTCGGCGGAGCCGACCTTCTCGACCGAGGTGACCTTCGCGGCCGTCGCCGCCTCGGAGAGGGTCACGTCGAGCGCGACCGTCTCCGGCGCCGATCCGCCGCTCGCCTCGACCGGGAAGGCGTTCGGCGACACGCCGAACAGCGCCACCTTGCCGTCGGCCACCTTCGAGGTTGTGATCAGGTCGCCACCGAAGACCTCCTTCGTGGCGTGCAGCCGCCCGCCGTCGCCGACCGCGAGGTCGGTGACGTCGGTGATCACCCCGCCGTCGACGCGGATCGCGAGCCGTGCGGCGACGTCCTTGACGTGGTTCGACGACGCGAACAGCAGCGTGTCGGCGCCCGAGGCTGACAGCGCCGCCTCGAGCGCATCGACCTGCGGCAGCGTCACGTACGCGAACGCGTCCGGCGAGTCCCAGTGGTAGAGCTTGGCGGCGCCGTGCTCGCCGAGCACGGCGGCCGCGTCCGCGCCGCCCTCGCCGAGCCACACGGCCGAGACCGTCTGGCCGGCTTCGGCGGCGAGCTTCGTCGCCGCCGAGAGCATCTGCAGGCTGACCTTGCGGGGCTGTCCATCGTTGTGGTCGATCAGGACCAGCATCTCACCCATCGTGTGCACTCCTCCTCGGTTCGTCCGGGGTCCCTGCGGACCGTCGGACCGCTCAGACGAACTTCTTCTCCGCCATCCAGTCGGCCAGCTGGGCCGCGGCCGCTCCCGACCCGTCGTCGTCCACGATCGTGCCGGCGGACTTCGGGGGACGGGGCTCGAACTCGTACATCGTGGCCGACGCGGCGCCGAGCCCGACCGCACCATCGTCGACGCCGATGTCGGCGAGCGACTTGACGGTCAGCGGCTTGGACTTGGCGGCCATGATCCCCTTGAACGAGGGGTAGCGGGGCTCGTTGATGGCCTCCACGACGGAGACGAGCGCCGGCAGCTGCGCGCTGACGACGTCCCAACCCTCCTCGTGCTCGCGGTGGACGACCACCTCGTCACCGTTGACCTCGAGGTAGCGGGCGAAGGTCAGGGACGGCACCCCGAGCAGTTCGCCGACGGCGGCCGGCACCAGGCACGTGCGGGCGTCGGCGGACTGGTTGCCGAACACCACCAGGTCCCACTCCATGCTCTCGAGCGCCTTCGCGATCACCCGGGCGGTACCGAGTGCGTCGGAGCCGGAGATCGCGTCGTCGGTGACCTGCACGGCCGCGTCGAGCCCGTAGGACAGCGCCTTGCGGACGATCGGCTGCGCGGAGTCCGGGCCGATCAACAGCACCGTGACCTCTGCGCCGTGCTTCTCCTTGAGCCGGACCGCCTCCTCGATCGAGAACTCGTTGACCGGGCAGAGCACCGACTCCACCCCGTCACGATCCACCGTGCGGTCGTTCGGGTCGAGCTTCTTCTCACCGGCGGTGTCCGGAACACGCTTGACCGGCACGATCACCTTCATCCGAGGTCCTCTCCTCTGGGGCGACGTCTGCTGGGGTGTGACGTTCACGCGGCGGGCACCCGCCGGGTCCACGGCCCCGAGGGGATAGAACTTGAGCGCGCGCTCAAAATCAAATCGGCTGGCCCCGCAGCGAGCGGCACACCCGGTTCGGGAGCGACCGGCGCGGGGCCGTAGGCTCGCGCCCGTGCTCCCCGTCGACCCCGCCTTTGCGCCCCCCGATGTCCCGCCGCTCGTGCTGACGGGGGAACGCACGCTGCCCGGGATCCCCGACGAGCGGTACTGGTTCGAGCGGCACGTGGTGGCCTACGAGCTCGCCGCCGATCACGTGCGTGCCCGGCGGGACCGCGCCACCGACCCCGCCCCCGACCACGCGTCCGACGACGGACCCGGCGCGACCGCGCTCGACGCCGGCTGCGGCGAGGGCTACGGCCTCGCGATGCTGGCCGCCGCCGGCGCCGACCGGGTGATCGGCGTGGACCTCGATCCCGCCACGGTCGCGCATGCCACCCGCTCCTACGCGGCCGCCGACCCCCGGATCGAGGTCGTCGCCGCAGAGCTGATGAGCCTGCCGCTCGCCGACGACGAGGTCGACCTGACCGTGTCGTTCCAGGTGATCGAGCACCTGCACGACATCCCCGGCTACCTCCGCTCGCTGCGGCGGGTGACGAAGCCCGGCGGCGAGGTGCTGATCGCCACCCCGAACCGGCTGACCTTCACCCCGGGCAGCGACACCCCCGTCAACCCGTTCCACACGCGCGAGTTCACCGCTGCCGAGCTCGTTGCCGAGCTGACGGCCGCCGGCCTGCGCGTCACCCGCATCGTCGGGGTGCGGCACGGCCCGCGCCTGACGGCGGCGGAGCGCCACCTCGGTGCGCCCCTGCCCGAGCTGCTCGCCGCCTCGCCGGCGGAGGACTGGTCGCCCGCGCTCCGGGACCTCGTGCACGCCACCCGAGCCGAGGACTTCGAGGTGGCGGACACCGACCTCGACACGACCCTCGACCTCGTCGCGATCTGCCGCGTCGACGAGGGGGGCACCCGGCCGGAGGCGGCCACCACGCCGGAGGCGGCCACCACGCCGGAAGCGGCCACCATGCCGGAAGCGGCCACCA
>SLMP01000085.1 GCA_007133465.1 Nitriliruptoraceae bacterium
CCCGGGCTCTCGGTCCGGGGTTCTTCGTGTTCCGAGGAGGTCGTGGTGCAGACGGAACGAGTCCGCACTGCAGCACCGGCGACGGCGTCGCCGCCCACGCCGGCCGGCATGCCGGACCGCCCGACCCTGGACGGGCTGGAGGAACGGTGGGCGGTGCTCTGGGCGGCGGCCGGCACCTACGCCTCCGACCGGCGTCGACCGCGCGACGAGGTGCTCTCGATCGACACCCCGCCGCCGACGGTCAGCGGCGTCCTGCACATCGGGCACTGCTTCTCGTACACGCACACCGACCTCACGGCGCGCTACCGGCGGATGCGCGGTGACGAGGTCTTCTACCCGATGGGCTGGGACGACAACGGCCTCAACACCGAACGCCGCGTGCAGTTGCGCCGTGGCATCACCTGCGACCCGTCGCTCCCGTACGACCCGGCGTTCGTGCCGCCGGGGCCGACCGACCGGCCCGTCGCCTGCTCGCGACGCAACTTCGTCGAGGTCTGCGCCGAGGTCGCCGAGCTGCTCGAGGCGGACTACCGCCGGCTGTGGACGCGGCTCGGCCTGTCCGTCGACTGGCGACAGCACTACCGGACGATTGACGATCGGGCCCGTCGCGTGGCACAGCTCGGGTTCCTCGAACGGCACCAGCGTGGCCGGGCCTACCGGGCCGATGCGCCCGCGCTGTGGGACGTCGAGTTCCGCACCACCGTCGCCCAGGCGGAGGTGGAGGAGCGCGAGGTCACCGGCGCCTACCACCGGCTGCGCTTCGACGGCGACCGGCATCCCGCCCCCCAGGTGCTCACCGAGGTCCGCTGCTCGAAGGCCGACGCGTCGGTCGCGCTACGGACCCCCGTCGCGCGCCTGCTGATCGCCCCGTCGGCGGCGACGGCCGCGGCCAGCCAGGCGGTGCGCGACGACCTGCTGGCGGCGACGCGTGCCAGGGCGCTCGAGGTGACCCACGCACCGAGATCGCGGTCGACGTCGAGTTCGCCCGACGACGACGGCGGGCGGGGCTGACGATGCAGCCTCGTCGCGATCAGATGTCGCCGATCACCCACTGGACGGTGTCGAGCCACTTCTCCCAGTTGGGCGGGCAGTAGGTCTGCGCGAAGTCCTCGTCGACGTTGTCGGTGTCGTACAGCCGGCCGAGCCGCTCGGTGTAGTCGTCGATCGCCTCCGGCCACGAGTCCCAGGCCTTCAGGCCGCGCGGACCGTCGCCGTTCCAGCCCCACGCGTTGTGAGAGCCCTCCGGGATCTGCTCACCGACGGTGGACTCGATCCCGGCGATGCCGAGCACCACCCGCGGGTCGACGTCGTAGGCGACACCCGCCGCCACGAGGTCCTCCGCGTAGGGCGCCAACGGCGAACCGCGGTGCTCGAGCCAGCCCTGGATCCGGTCGACGTCGATGCGCTCGCCATCGGCACCGAGGTAGCCGAGGTCGTCCCCGGCGTCGGCCGGCGCGCCGACCGTCGCTGACGTCGGCTGCGTCGTCGACGCGGCGGGCTCCGGCGCCCGGAGCACGACCGCGTCGGACGGGCGCACGGAGACGTGCCGCACGTCGTCGGCGGTCCCCGCCCGGGCATCGGCGGCGCCGTTGCCGCTCGCTCCGGAGACGGACGGCACCGCGGCGATGGCGAGCGCCGAGGCCGCGAGCAGCGAAGCGGAGGCGAGCCCGCGACGGGCTCGGGTCCGCCCGGCAGCGGCGGGACGACGGACGGAACGGTGGGTGAGCACGGTCGGCCTTCGGTCGAGCGCTCCTCCCGCGTGCGGGGGACGCACGGGGCGCGACCTTCGGTCCGGTCGCCGCTCGACGGCGGGACGGGCCCGGGGGGTCGAGGAGGTCCGCCACGGAGGGCGGAGACGGTCTTCACCGTCGCGCGGCCCCGCGCACGACCTCGGGCTCGAGGGTGCTGGCGGGGATGCGTGGACGAGGCCAGGGGCCTCAGCGGCGAGGTCCGAACCGGACCTCCGGAGGGATCACGGCCGCGTCGGCAGGCGACACGGCGATCCCACGCCGCAGGTGGCAGCGCTCGGTTGGTGGCGCTTGCAACGGCGCAGAGTCTGGCGCACCGCGCGGCGTTTGCCTAGGGCCCGTGGGCTGTCCGTCCGGACAGTCACGTCGTCCGGTGGGGACCTCCGGCTGCCCAGCTCCACGACGCCACGTGCTCCGCGCACGTCACCACGCGTCGACGTTCGGTCGCCGTTTGCCAGCCGGTGGCGGTGACGGTGGCGGGCCCGCCGCGTCCAGCGCCGCCGTGATGCGGGCACGGGTGTCGGCCGGGTCGATCACGTCGTCGATCTCCCCGTGACTCGCGACGTTCAAGGCCCGAGCGTTCTCGTAGGCGAGGTCGATCATCTGCCGCTCGCGCTCGGCGCGCTCCCGCGGGTCCTCGATCGCCTCGAGCTCCCGACGGAACCCCAACCGGACCGCTCCCTCGAGCCCCATCGGCCCGAGCTCCGCGGTCGGCCACGCCACCGTCGCGACGGGGACCTCGAGGTGGCCGCCCAGCATCGCTTGCGCGCCCAGCCCGTACGCCTTGCGGGTCACCACCGCGACCAGCGGGACCGACAGGTTCGCGCCGACCACGAACATCCGTCCGAAGTGCCGGACGCCGCCCTGGCGTTCGGCCTCCGGACCGACCATGAAGCCGGGCGTGTCGCAGAGCACGACCACCGGCAGCCCGTGCGCGTCGCACCGTTGCAGCAGCCACGCCGCCGCGTCCGCTCCATCCGCGTCGATCGCACCGCCGAGGTGCGTCGGGTCGTTCGCGAGCACACCGACCGCGCGCCCGTCGATCCGCGCCAGCGCGGTGACCATGCCCGGCGCGAAGTCGCGCCGCAGCTCCAGCAGGCTCCCACCGTCCACGAGCGTCTCCAGCAGCCGCCGGACGTCGTAGACCTCCCGCCGATCCGCCGGGACGGCCGTCCGCAGTCCCCGCTGGTCCGCTGCCACCGACGTGTCGGCGGGCAGGTCCCCCTGGAAGGAGCCGAGGTACCGCCGGGCGACCGCGACCGCCTCGACGTCGTCGGCCACGACCACGTCGACGACCCCGTTCACCCGCTGGACGTCCATCGGCCCGATCGTCGACGGGTGGTGGATCCCGAGCCCACCCCCCTCGATCATCGCCGGCCCGGCCATCCCGAGGTTGGCCGTCGCCGTCGCGATGATCACGTCGGCCGCTCCGGCGAGCGCGGCGTTGCCGGCGAAGCAGTAGCCGTCGACGATCGCGACCGTGGGCACCAACCCGGACAGGCGCGCGAACAGGTGGAACGCCTCCGCATCCAGCCACGACGCGCCGGTCACGTCCGTGTCGCCCGGCCGGCCCCCGCCGCCCTCCGCGAACACCACGACCGGCAGCCGGTGGCGGGCCGCCAGGGCGAGCATGCGGTCCTTCTTGCCATGGTTGACCGCGCCCTGGGTCCCGGCGAGCACCGTGTAGTCGTAGGCGAGGACGACACAGCGGGCCCGTTCGACCCCGAACCGGTCCGCGTTGATCGTCGCGGTGCCGGCGATCAGCCCGTCGGCCGGCGTCGCCGCGATCAGCTCGTCGACGGAGCGCCGCGAGCGCTGTGCCGCGATCGCGAGCCCGCCGTACTCGACGAAGCTGCCCGGGTCGACGAGGTCGGCGACGTTCTCACGGGCGGTGCGCTGGCCGCGCTCGTGGCGGGCGCGGGTGGCGTCCGGACGCGCCGCGTCGCTGAGCGCCGCCCGCCGCGCCAGCACCTCCGCGAGGTCGGCCCGCAGCTCCGCATCCTGCTCCGGGTCCGCCGCCAGCATCGGTCCGCCGTCCGTCGCCCGCGGCGCGCCGTCACTCGTCGAGGGGCCACCGTCGTCCGCGCGGTCGCCGGTTCGGTCGTCCGAGACGCCACCCGAGCCGGCGTCCCGGCTGCCCGCCGCGAGCCGGACCAGCGGGTCCCCCGGCCGGACGGTGTCCCCCGGCGCGACCAGGACCGCGACGACGGTGCCGTCGTCCGGGCTGACGACGGGATGCTCCATCTTCATCGACTCCAACGCGAGCAACGTGCCACCTCGCCGGACCTCGGCACCGACGCCCGCGACGACGTGGACGACCGTGCCGACCATCGGTGCCTCGACCGTGCGCGCGTCCATCCGTCTCCTCCCACGTCGTCGGCAGACCCGGTCCTACCAGACCTCTGCTCCCGCCACCGACTCGAACCGACGCGGCAACGCGACGACCACCGCCATGACCGCGACCGTCGGTCGGCCGGCCCGCGCGACCACCGTCCGACGCTCCGCGCGGCAGACGTCCCGGCTCGTATCCTCGGGCCGGCGAGGAGCACGCGCTGGGCCGGGAGGGCCCGCCCCCCGCGGACCTCGACGTGCACGCGCCGACCGAGGAGCACCGTGGGGACGACATCCGACGAGCGCTCGCCCCTGCGGTCGCCGCGTCGTTGGCTGCTCGGGGTCCTGCTGGTCGTGGCGCTGTACGCCGTGGGCCTCGTCATCGTCGGCGTCGACGAGGCGTTCCGGGCGTTCACGCGCGCGTCGATCGGCCCGCTCGTCGGCGCCTTCGGGTTGCAGGTGGCGGTCGTGCTGCTGTGGTCCCGCGTCTACGGCGCCAGCGTCGCGGCGGTCGGTGGCCGCGTCGGCACCCGCACCGGGCTGACGGTGTCGATGCCAGCGTTCACGCTCAGCCACACGCTGCCCGGCGGCGGCTGGGCGGGCAACGCCCTGGCGGTCCAGCGCCTGACCGCCAACGGGATGAGTGGACCCGCCGCGACCGGGGCCGTCGCCCTGGCCGCGACCATCTCGCTGACCACGATCGCCGCGCTCGGCGCCGCCGGCATCGTCACCGCCTTCCTCGCCGGGGACCTGCCGCCGATCGCGGTCGTCGTCGCGCTCCCCGCGCTGGTGCTCCTGCTCACGATCGTCGCGACCGTGATCGCCGTGCTCCGCTCACCCCAGACGGGCGACCGGGTGATCGAGCGCATCGGCCGCCTGCACCACAAGCTGGGCGAGCGGGTCGACGACTGGCGCGACTCGCTGCGCGACGTGACCGAGGACCCTCCGTCGCCACGTCAGCTCACGCGCGTGGCCGCGTGGGCGACGCTCAAGTGGTCCGCGGACATCGCCTCGCTCGCGCTCGTCTTCGTGGCGCTGGGGACGACGCCGCGGGTCAGCGCCCTGCTGGTCGGGTTCGGGGTCACCCAGCTCGCGACCGCCATCCCGATCACCCCCGGTGGGGTCGGGTTCGTGGAAGGCGGGATGGTCGGAGCGTTCGCGACGCTCGGGTACGGGACCTCGCTCGCAACGTCCGTGGTCGTGGTCTACCGGGTCCTCGCCACCTGGTTGCCCGTACTCGCGGGGGTGCCCGTCCTGCTGCGGCAACCGCCGGCCGAGCAGGACCCGTTGACGTAGGGTCACGGTCATGCGCCTGCCGAGTCTGGACGCCGAGCGGATCGAGGCGCGCACGCCCGCCGACCGCGACCGCTACGCGGATCTGTTGCGGCTCGCGGCCATCCTGTTCGTCGTGCTCGGTCACTGGCTCGTCGGGGTGATCCGCACGCAGGACGGCGCGATCCAGATCGACCGGCTGATCGCCGTCGTCCCGGCGACCCAGCCGCTGACCTGGCTGTTCCAGGTGATGCCGCTGTTCTTCCTGATCGGTGGTGCGGTCAACGCCGGCTCGTGGTGCCGAGCGCAGGAGAACGACGAGCCGTGGGCGGTGTGGCTGCGGCGCCGGTCACGGCGCCTGCTACGCCCCCTGCTGCCCGTGCTCGCGCTCTGGCTGCCGCTGACCGTCGTCCTGCGCGCGACCCCCGTCCCGGAGGGCTGGGTCGCCGCCGCCGTCGACAACGCGCTGCTGCCCGTGTGGTTCCTGGCCGTCTACCTGCTCGCGATCGCGCTGGTACCGGTGACCTGGGCGCTGCACCGTCGGTTCGGCGTCGGGGTGCTCGTCGTCGCGGTCCTCGCCACGGGGATCGTCGACGTGCTGCACCGCGCCGAGGTCCCGGTGGTCGGCTTCGCGAACTACCTGCTGGTCTGGGCCGGCGCCCACCAGGTCGGCTACCTGTGGTACGAGGACCGCCTCCCTCGCGCGGCGCGGTCGACGGTCGGGCTGGCCGCGGCGGGCGTCGCGGCGATGACCCTGCTGATGACCGTCGGTGGCTACCCGGTGGCGATGGTGGCGCCGGGGCGGGGCATACCGGACAACGCCGATCCGCCGACCCTCGCGATGTGGGCGCTGCTGACCGTCCAGCTCGGCGTGGTCCTGCTGCTGCGCAGGCCGGCGGAGCGGTGGCTCCAGCGCCCGCGGGTGTGGGCACCCGTCGTCGTCGGTGGCAGCGTCACGATGACGGTGTTCCTCTGGCACATGACGGCCCTGATCCTCGTCGCCGCCGCGACCCACCCGACCGGGCTGTGGCCGGAGCAGGTCACGATCGACGCGACCTGGTGGGCGCTGCGCCCGCTGTGGGTGCTGCTCTGCGCGGTGGCGCTGACCGGGCTGGTGCTGGTGTTCCGGCGCTTCGAGGACGTCGCCGACCCGATCCCGCGTCCCGGTCGGCTGCGCGCACTCATGGGGCTCGCCGCCACCGTCACCGGTCTCGGGCTCGTCCTCACCGGCGGGGTCTACGAACCCGAGCGCACGGCCGGGCTCCCCCTCGGCGCGATCGGGCTGCTGCTGGCCGGGCTCGGTGCCCTCGGTGTGCTGCGTCCTCGGCCGGACGCGACCGACGACGAGGCGCCGGCGTCGACGTGACGCTCGGCGCGCCGGACGAGGACCGGAGGGGTCAGGCGACCCGCAGCCCCACCGCGCCCGCGAGCAGCTCGAGGGACCGCAGGCGGTTGGCGCGCCCCGGCGACGATGCGACGACGATCAGCTCGTCCGCCTGCGCGTGCGCCGCGAACCGGTCGAGGGTGCTCACGACCTCCCCCGGGGTACCGACCGCGCGGTAGCGCCCCATCTCCCGGACCTGCGCGCCCGCCGGCGAGTCGAGCAGCAGGTCGGCCTCGTCGTCGATGAACGTCCGGCCGCGACCGAGCAGCGCGCGCACCCGGTGGCGGAGCGCCGCCCGTGCCTCGTCCTCGGCAGCCTCGGTCGTGTCCGCCGCGATCACGTTGACGCCGGCCAGGACGTACGGCGCGGCGAGGTCCTCCGACGGCTCGAAGCGCTCCCGGTAGACGGTCACCGCCGCCTCGAGCGCCGCCGGCGCGAAGTGCGAGGCGAACGCGTACGGCAGGCCGAGCTGCGCGGCCAGCTGCGCTCCGAACAGCGACGAGCCGAGCAGGTACAGCGGCACCTGCGTGCCCTTCCCGGGGATCGCCTCCACGCCGGTCACGAGCGAGCGGTCCGCGAGGTAGCCCTGCAGCTCGAGGACGTCCTGCGGGAACCGCTCGGCGGCCCGCGGGTCGCGGCGCAGCGCCCGCACCGTCGGCTGATCGGTTCCGGGCGCCCGCCCGAGGCCGAGGTCGATCCGGCCGGGATGCAGCTCCGCCAGCGTGCCGAACTGCTCCGCGACCGTCAGCGGCGCGTGGTTGGGCAGCATGATCCCGCCGGCGCCGACCCGGATCGAGGTGGTGTGGGCGGCGACGTGGGCGATCAGCACGCTCGTCGCCGACGACGCGATCGTCGGCATGTTGTGGTGCTCGGCGTACCAGACCCGCCGGTAGCCCAGGCGTTCGGCCGTCTGCGCGACCTCGACGATGCCGCGGAGCGCGTCCGCCACCGCCTCCCCCCGGCCGATCGGGGCGAGGTCCAGGATCGACAGCGGGACGGTCACGCCGGGTCCCCGTCGGCCGGACCGTCGGACCCGGCCGGGTAGGTCTCCAGCGGCACCAGGTCGCGCTCGAAGGCCTCCAGCACCGGGGTCATGATCTCCCAGGCCACCTCGGCTTCGTCGGCACGGATCGACAGCGTCGGGTCGCCCTCGAGCACGTCGCGCAGCACGCGACCGTAGGCGGCGACGTCGGCGGCCGCGAGGTCGCGGGACACCTCGACCTCGTCGAGGTCGAACGCGTCACCGCCGGCGCGGACGTTGAACCGCAGCGCGATGCGTTCGGGTTCGAGGGCGATGCGGACCTCGTTGGGCTGCAGCTCGGTCGGGCCGAAGGGCGAGCGGTCCGGCGTGCGGAACCGCACGACGACCTCCTGTCGGTCGCGGCCCAGCGCCTTTCCGGCCCGCAGGAGGAACGGCACCCCGGCCCAGCGGTCGGAGTCGATCGCCAGCTCGACCTCCGCGAAGGTCTCCGTCCGGAGCTGCGGGTCCACGCCCTCCTCGTCGACGTACGCGGGCACGTCCTCGTCGCCGACCCGTCCGGCCGTGTAGCGCGCGCGGCGGCTGTGCTCCGCGGCTGCCTCGACGTCGACGTGCCGCACCTGGCGCAGCAGCTCGACCTTGGCGTCGCGGAAGGCCGGCGGGTCGAGCGACCCGGGCTGCTCCATCGCCACCAGCGCGAGCACCTGGAGCAGGTGGTTCTGGAGCATGTCCTTGAGCGCGCCGGTGCCGTCGTAGAAGCCGGCGCGACCCTCGAGGGTGAGCGTCTCGTCCCAGACGATGTCGACGCGCTCGACGTGGTCCGCGCGCCACAGCGGCTCGAACAGCCGGTTCGCGAACCGCAGGGCCAGCAGGTTCTGGACCATCTGCAGACCGAGGAAGTGGTCCATGCGGTGCAGGGCGTCCTCCGGCAGCAGCCCGAGGAGCTGGCGGTTGAGCTCGCGGGCGTGCTCGAGGTCCTCACCGAACGGCTTCTCGACCACCACGCGGCTGCCCTCGGGCAGGACGACCTCCTCGAGCGCCTCGAGGGTGGGCGAGAAGATCGCCGGCGGCAGCGCCAGGTAGACGGCGGCAGCCGTGCCGTCGAAGGCGCCGGCGAGCGCGTCGGCCTCCGTCGTGTCGGCCTCGTGGTAGCGGGTCCGGCCGAGCAGCGCCTCGCGAGCGTCCGGGTCGGCGTCGGGCGCGTGGTCGGCGAGCTCGTCCCGGAGGTGCTGCCGGTAGCTGTCGTCGTCCTCGTCGTGACGGGCGACCGCGACGATGCGGAACCCGTCCGGGAGCGCGCCGTCGGCCTCCAGGTCCACCAGTGCCGGCACCACCAGCCGTCCCACCACGTCGCTGGTGCCGCCGAGGATCACGAGCCGTTCGAGCATGCCGCCTCCGAGCGTCGGGGTGGCAGTGTGCGTGCCCCTGGCGGGTCGTGACGACGGCTCGGCACGTCCCTCTGGCCAGCGGCGTCGCCGCTCACCGTTCGGCCAGCAGCTCCGCGACGTGCTCGGGTGAACCGATCACGGTCAGCCGGTCGCCCTCGCGCAGCAGCGTGTCACCGTGCGGGACGATCGTGCGGTCGCCCCGGCGCACCATCGCGATCAGCGTGTTGCCGGGGAAGGTGAGCTCACGCAGGCGCTTGTCGACCATCTGCGCCGGCGGGCCGGGGTCGCCGACCACGATCGAGGCGAAGCGCTCGTCACGTAGCAGGGTCTCGAGCAGCTCCTGCTCGCCGGCCGCACGCAGCCACGCGCGCGCGAAGCCCTTCTCCTCGACCATCGAGACCAGCTGTGCAAGCAGCCGCAGGTGCTGGGTGACCTGCTCCTCCGGGGAGGCGAGGAACAGCAGGGCGGTGACGTTGCCCGACGCGTCGGGCTGCTGGCCAGTCGACCCGGCGCCCGGGAAGCGTCCGGCGCCGGCGACCCGCACGCCCTGCTTCGCGCGGACGAGCACGACCTCGGAATGATCCAGCCCGGGGAGCAACACGTCGAAGACCGCCGCCGGTGAGCGCTCGGGGACGATGCCGCGCGCGAAGGCGATCTCCAACCGCTCGACCAGGTCCTCCGCCGTGAGCGGGACCATCCCGTCGAGGACCTCGGCCACCGACTGGGTGGCCTGCATCAACTCCACTCGACGGTCGAACTCGACGATCGGGGCCCTCGCGATCAACTCGTCGTACGAGTCCCCCTCGCTGGCGCCGCGCTCCTGCAGGATCGACCACAGCTCCGCGTCGACCCCCTCGTCGTGGAGCTCACCGAGCCGCAGGAACACCCCGTAGACGGCCCCGCGACGGGGGACCCGATCGCGGACGTAGAACCGGAACCACAGCCACGCCAGGACGATGATGACGACGATGAACACGACGTAGAACGGCCCGAGGGTGAAGATCAGCCCGACCGTGGTGACGACCCCGGCGAGCTGCATCCAGGGGTAGAGCGGCGAGCGGTAGCCGGGCGCGTACGAGGCCAACCGGCTCTCGCGCATCAGGATCACCGACAGGTTGATCAGCGCGAACAGCAGCAGCAGGAAGGCGCTGCCCAGGCTCGCGAGGCGCTCCACGTCGAGGAACAGGATCGCGAGGATCATCAGCACCGTGGTCACGACCACCGCGAGCGTCGGGGTCCCGAACCGTCCGAGCCGGTCGAAGCCGGCCCACAGCAGGCGGTCACGCGCCATCGCCAGCGGGTAGCGGGAGGCGGTCAGGATCCCGGCGTTGCCGGTCGAGGCGAACGCGGTCACCGCGGCGATCACGACCAGGACGACGCCGAGGTTGCCGGGCATCCAGCCGAAGACGACCTCCCCGGCGCTGGCGACGGGGGTGAGGTCGTCGCGCAGCTCCGCGGCCGGGAGCACGCCCACCAGGATCGCCACCCCGAGGGTGTAGATCACGCCGACCGTCAACAGCGACAGGATCATCCCGAGCGGCAGGTTGCGGTCGAGGTCGCGGATCTCCTCCGCGGCCGACGACACCTTGGTCAAGCCCGCGTAGGAGATGAACACCAGCCCGATCGTGCTGACGAGCCCCTCGGCCCCGAACGGCAGGAACGGGGTGAAGCGGCCGATGCTGGTCGGGTCGCCGACGAGCACGACGTACAACCCGTTGACGATGAAGAACGCCATGACGGCGACGAGCACGGTCACGAGCCAGACCTGCAGCCGGGCGGTCTCCTTGGCACCGACGATGTTGAGCACCCCGAAGGCGATGGTCAGCGCGATCGCAACGGGCACGACGGGGACGTCGATGAACAGCGCCAGGTAGGCCCCCATCCCGACCAGGGCGAACGCGCTCTTGGCGATCAGCACCAGCCACGCGCCGAGCCCCCCGATCGTCCCGGCCAAGGGCCCCATGCTGCGGTGGATGAAGAAGTAGGTGCCGGCCGCGCGCGGCATGGCGCTGGACAGTTCCGCGATCGAGAACATCGCCGGGACCATCAGCAGGCTGGAGACGAAGTAGGCGAGGACCACCGACGGTCCCGCGTTCGCCGCGGCGATGCCGGGCAGCAGGAAGAACCCGGACGCGAACATCGCCCCGGTGCAGATCGCGTAGACGTCCACCAGCCCGAGGCGCTTGTCGAGTCTGCTCGTGCCGTCCCCGTTCGCCGGCATGCCGCTCCTCGTCACCGTCGGCGTCCACCGTGCCGAGGTGGACGATGTGGATCCGCGCGACCGCCCGGAGCCGGGCGCGGACGCTACCCGCCTCGGTAGGTCAGGGCGCGCCAGGCCCACTCCGCCGGCCCGAACCGGAACCGTCTCGTCCACCAGGTGGACACGACCAGCAGCACCAGCCAGATGGCGACCACCACGAGCAGCGACGTGGCCATCGCGAGCTGGCCGTAGAGGCCCAGCCCGGCGAACACCACCAGCGCGAGCAGGCTCTGCAGCAGGTAGCCGGAGAGCGCCATCCGACCGACCGCAGCAAGGGGCCGCGACGCCCCGATCCGCAGGAACACGAGCGCGGCAGCGGCGAGGTAGCCGACGGCGAGCAGCGGCGCGCCGACGAACTGGGCGATCGAGACCGCGAACGCGAGCAGCGGCTCGGATACGACCGCCTCCGCGGCGGGGCCGTCCGTCCCCAGCGGCCCGCTGGCGGCCAGCGGCAGGTTGAGCGGCAGCCCGACCAGGAGCCCGACCGCCGCCGCACGCTCCAGCGACGGCCGCCGTGCCGCGAGGTCATCGACCCATCCGGCCCGCCCGACGAGGTAGCCGACGAGGAACAGGGCCAGCACCCACGGCAGTACGAGCAGCTGCGAGGACTGGACGACCGCCGCCTGCCAGGCGTTGGCGACGACGACGTCGAGGTAGCTGCCGTCGACGAACGCGGCGAGTGCCTGGTCCCCGCGGGCCGTCGCGAAGGAACGGAGCGGGTCGGCGGACGGGGCGGTCGTCGGTGTCACGCCGCCGCCAACGGCTGCGCCGGCTGCGGCGAGGAGTGAGGCGACGAGCGCGGGGACGGCGACCAGACCGATCGCCCATCCGCGGATCGTGGCGGTCCGGGCGTCGAGGAAGAGCACCAGCAGCAGCCCGGCGAGGCCGTACAGGAACAGGATGTCGCCGGGGAACAGCAGCACCATGTGCGCCAGGCCGAACACCATCAGCCACAGGTAGCGCCGGACGAGCAGCCGCCGGGGACGTCGGCCGGCTGCGGTGGCACGCCCGGCGATCAGCGCGGCCCCGACGCCGAACAGCAGCGCGAAACTCGAGAGGAACTTGCCGGCGACGAGCCACCCGGTGAGCGCCGCCACGACCCGGTCCGCGGTCCCCGTGGGCTCGATGGCCTCACCCGCGATGACGCGCCAGATGTCGGGGCCGCGCATGAGGTGGATGTTCACCAGCAGGATGCCGAGCAAGGCCGCGCCACGGAGCGCGTCGAGGATGGGCTCGCGCCCGTCGGCCCCCGTCGGCGTGAGCCGAGCGGGAGCCGATGCGGGGGGCGCCGGCGGTGGCGGCGGCGGCGCTGGCGGAGGCGGCGCTGGCGGAGGCGGCGCTGGCGGAGGTGGCACCGCCGGCGGAGGCGGTCGCGGAGGCGGGTGATCTACCGGTTCCGTCACGGCACCAGCACCACCGGGGTGCTGCGGACCGCCTGGTCCGAGCCGTCTCGCGCGGACTCCTCCCAGACCGTCAGGCTGCCCTGCTGGCGCGCGTCGACGTCGACGGTCAGGGCCCAGTCGAACACGCCCCAGCCGGTGCCGTTGTCCGTCGACTCGAACCCCTCGGCGAGCACCGCACCGTCGGCGTCCGTGAGCCGGTACTCGAAGGTCGCCTCGAAGACCGCCGCCACCCCGGTGACGCGGTCACCGGAGCGCAGCTCGGCACCGGCGGCGGGCGCGTCGACGAAGACACGGGGGAGCAGATCGACGAAGTCGTCACGGGTCAGCGGCCCGTCGAGCACGATGCCCTCACCGGAGAACACGGTGACCGGCTGCCCATCGAGCGCGAAGGCGACCTCGTCGACGGTGGGCCACTGGCTGACGGTGTAGACCACCTGCGCGAGCCGCGCGAACATCGACAACGACCCCCCACCCGACTCGAACTCGCGGGACAGGTCGACGGTAGCGACACCGTCGTCGATCGCGACGTCCAGGACCAGCGCGGAGGTCGGCACCGCCGTGCTGATGCCCTCGATCAACTCGAGGTCGGCGGCGGAAGGACCGTCCAACAGCTCGCGCAGCGTCGCCAGGGCGATGCGCGGGGTCGACGGGATGTCGCGGTGCACGGCGATCAGGAACGGGCCTGGCCGGTGCGACTCCTCGCCGCCCGGTGCGAGGTAGTACAGGGTGACGGCGGTCGTGGCGACCTCGTCGGCCGGCGCGGCCTCGGTCTCCTCCGGGTCGCCGGACGGTCGGCCGGTCGACTCCTCGTCCGGGTCCGGGTCGGTCGTCTCGTCGACCGGTTCGGTGTCCTCGGGTCGGGTCGTCTCGGTCGTGTCGGCTGCCTCGTCGGTGTCGGTCGACTCCTCGACGGGTGGTTCCGTGGCGGGGTCGGCGACCGGGCCGGCGTCGACCACCTCGCCGCCGCAGCCTGCGAGCAGCAGCACGAACGTGGCGATCGTCGCGACGATGGGGGCGCTGCGCTTCATCGTGGTCCTCCTGTCTGCCGATCGGTGAGTGGGCCGACCTGTCTGGCTGTCCGAACCCATCGTCCCGTCCGCCGGTCACGGCGGAGTCCGCGCCAGGTCACAGATCGGCAACAACCTCGGCCGGCTCCCGCACGGCCACCGTCGTCGGCAGCCGGATCTCGACGATCAGGCCGCCGCCCTCCCGCGGGCGCGCGCGCACGCTGCCACCCAACGCTCGCACGTGCTCCCGGACGATCGCGAGCCCGAGCCCGCTGCCACCGCCGGCGCGGGCCGGGTCCCCCTTGACGAACCGGTCGAAGATGCGCTCGAGGTCCGCAGCAGCGACACCCGGTCCTCGGTCGGCCACCTCGACCCGCAGGTGCCGACCATCGACGTCCGCCGTCACCGTCACCTCGCTCCCGGCCGCGTGCTCTCGGGCGTTGTCGAGGAGGTTGCCGACGATCCGTTCGAGCCGCCGCCGGTCGGTCTGGGTCCGCAGCTCCCGCGGCGCCCGAACCTCGGCGGTGGGCAGTCGCCGGGCTGCGACAGCAGCGAGGATGCGGTCCACGTCGATCTGGTCGAGCTGGACGTCGATCGATCCCTCGGCGCGGTCGAGCCGGGACAGCTCGAGCAGTTCCTCCACGAGGTCGCGCAGCCGGCGGACGTCGCCATCGAGCAGCTCGACGACCCGGCGCGTGCCGGCGGGCAGCGCCTCGACGTGGTCGGCGAGCTCGGCCGCCTCGTGGACGAGCGCGGTCACAGGGGTACGCAGCTCGTGGGAGACGTCGGCCACGAACCGGCGTTCCCGGTCGCGTGCCGCGGTCAGCTGCTCGACGGTGGCCGCCAGCGACCCGGCCAAGCGGCCCATGCGCCAGGCGGCGAGACCCCCGACCAGCAGCAGCACGAGCGACGCCGCGAGCAGCACCCAGCGCAGCTGCGCGAGGGTGGCATCGACGTCGCCGACGTCGGTGAAGAAGTAGAAGTCGGGTCCGGTGGGCGGCTTGCGCGCCCCGACGACGAGCGTCGGGGTCCCGTCCAGGACGAGCCGTTCGGCAGCCACCCGCCCCTGCCCCACGAGCGAGAGCAGGTCGTCGGAGACCACCTCCGGCGCAGCCACGATCCCGAGCCCCGTGACGAAGTCCTCGCCGTCGCCGAGGTCCACGTACGCGTCCACCCCGCGACGCTGGAGGTCGTCGGCGAGCCCCGACGCCTCGATGTCGCCGGGTCCCACCGAGTCGCCGGGGCGCACCGTGTCGCCGAGACGCTCCGCCGCCAACACCTCGACATTGAAGCGCGCCTCGGCGATCGCCCGGTCGAGCGCGTCGGCATGCAGGGAACGGGCGACGAGGAGGTACGCGACCAGCGACAGCGCGGTCGCGCCCACCGCGACGATGATCAGGACGGTGAGCGCCAGCCGGACCCGGACGTTGCGGCGTGGGGTCGCCCGGACCGGCAGGGCCGACAGGGGCGGCCGGCCGAACCGTCCGAAGCCGACGTCGCGGTCGTCGCGGGTCACGTGCGGACGGCCCGGTAGCCGACCCCGCGCACGGTCTGGACGAGCTCGGGGTGCGCAGGAGTGGGTTCGACCTTGGCGCGCAACCGCTGGATCGTCGCGTCCACCAGCCGGGAATCGCCGAGGTAGTCGTAGCCCCAGACGCGTTCGAGCAGCTGCTCGCGCGACAGCACGTTGCCGGCGTGGCGGGCCAGCTCGACGAGCAGCCGGAACTCGGTCGGCGTGAGCTCCACGGGCCCGTCGTCACGCTCGACCACGTGCGCGGCGACGTCGATCCGCAGCGGCCCGAGCCGCAGCCGGTCGCCGGTTGCCTCGGTCCGCGTTGCACGTCGCAACGACGCGCGAACGCGGGCGACCAGCTCCGGCATCTCGAACGGTTTGGTGACGTAGTCGTCGGCGCCGGACTCGAGCCCGACGACCACGTCGATCGTGTCGGCCCGGGCCGTGAGCATCACGATCGGTACCGCCGAGGTGGCCCGGATCGCCCGGCACACCTCCAGCCCGTCGAGCCCGGGGAGCATCACGTCGAGCACGATCGCGTCCGGTCGGTCGGTGCGGAAGCGGGCCAGCCCCTCGTCACCGGTTGCGGCCGTGAGCACGTCGAAGCCGGCGGCAGTGAGCCCGCGCGCCGTGAGTTCACGGATCGACGGGTCGTCCTCGACGAGCAGGATGCGGGCGTCCATGCCTGGAGTATCCCTCGCCGGCGCGCGGCGCGGCGGTGCGGGATGGCACGACCAGCGGGTGGCGCGACGTTCGGAGCCGGTGTAGCGGACGGGGGCCCCTCGCGGGGCCCCCGTCGGTGTCGCGCTGCGGCCTCCTCGGCTACGGAGCGAGGAAGAGCAGTGCCTCGGTGTCCTGGGTCGCGCCACCGCGGTTGCCGGCGCCACGGTCACCGTTGGTGAACAGCAGCAGGCCGAGCTCTTCGGAGTTGCCCGGGAACAGCCCGAAGTCGTACACCTCGAGACCATCCGGGTCGAAGGTGTTACCCGCGACGTCCTCCGGCACACCGAAGAACCGCTCGCCGAGCGGCGTCACGGTGAGGCCTTCGACGCTGTCGCCGGGTCCGCCGTAGTAGAAGTCCTGCGCGATCACGTCCATGTCCACCTGCGTGACACCCAGATCGGCGGCGTTCATGCCGATCTGTTCGCCGCAGAGGAGCAGGACGGTGTTGCCGGTGTTCATCGCGTGCTCGGCGAAGAAGAACGCGTCCAACGTCCCGGCCTCGACGTCGAGGACCCAGCTGAGTTGCCGGCCGTCGGTGATCGTGGTCGGCCCCGAGAGGTCACGGTTGAGCACGACGTAGTCGACGTTCCCATCCTGGTTGGTGTCGAGTTCGATCAGGTGCGACACCGGCAGCAGGTGCTCCTGCCGGTCGTGCGTCGCGACCGCGAACGCCCAGATGAACGACGGGTCGGGCGAGCAGAACCCGGCGGGCACCGGGAAGGTGTTGACCCCGACCGCCTTGAGGTCCGGCGTCGGCGACTGCTCGCCCCGGCCGCCACGCGGTTGCTCGTCGGAGACCGCGAG
>SLMP01000007.1 GCA_007133465.1 Nitriliruptoraceae bacterium
CTAGGGTTGGTCGTACCGAGCAGCAGCGGTCAGCTCGACCGGCTTGGCTGCGCGGACGACCCCCTGGGAGGTGGAGCCAGGGGCAGACTCGGAGGGATCCTGGGTGAACGTTTCCGCTGCTCCTCGTCGCGCTTCGGCGCTGCTCCTCGCATTGGCGCTGGTCCTGGCCGTGCTTCCGACCTTCAGCGCACCTCTGGCGGCGAACGCCGAGGAGGGTCCGGCGAGCTCGCCGGTCGCGTTCGCGGTGTGGGACTTCGAGGGTGACACAACCGAGCCGGTCGTGGACCTGACCGGCAACGCCGTCGCCTCGGCCGGCCCGGCGCTCGGGGGGGAGAACTTCTTCGGCGGCAACCCCGGCCGGGCGTGGAGCTTCAACAACTGGGGCCAGGACAGCTCGGCCGATCCCGCCCGATACTTCCAGTTCCAGGTCGATCTGACCGACCGCGAGCGCATCAGCTTCGGCTTCGATGAACGCCGGTCCGGAACCGGCCCACGGACCTTCGAGGTCGGCTACAGCACCGACGGGACGTCCTTCACCACGATTCCAGCCACGGTCACCGCCCTGCCGCCCAACACCAGCTTTCGGTCACACAGCTTCGATCTCGCCGGGCTGGACGAACAGATCGCTGGTAAGCCGACCGTCGCGTTCCGCATCTACGGGTACGGGGCGTCCGCGGCTGCCGGTGCCTGGCGGATCGACAACGTGATTCTCACGGGGTCGAGCCGTGGCGTTTCCCCCCCAACGAATGAGCCCGTCGTGCCGGTCTGTGAGGACCTGACGGTCGCGCGTGGGGAGTCGGACAGCGTGACGCTGAGCGCCTCCGACGCGGACGGCACGGTCGTCGACGCCACCATCACCAGCACCCCGGTCGACGGCATCTCGCTCATGAACGCGACGCCGGCCCCCGAGGTCGGCGGCACGTTCACGGTCGACCTCGCCGCTGGAGCGACGCTCGGCGCCCGTGACTACGCCGTCGACGTGACCTTCAGCAACGACGACCCGACGCCGCAGACCGCGAGCTGCACCGTCACGATCCGGGTCATGCTCGAGCTCCCCGCTGACCTCTGCGAGGTCGACCCGGGCGAGTTCACGCCGATCTACGAGATCCAGGGACCCGGTCCCGCGACGCCGATCGAGGGCGAGCGGATCGTCACCCGAGGCGTCCTCACGGCGGACTTCAGCTCAGGCGGCGCGACCGGCATCCCGAACAGCCAGGGGTTGCGGGGCTTCTTCATCGAGGCGATCGAGGCCGACCGTGATGACGACCCGTTGACCTCGGAGGGCGTCTTCGTCTTCGACTTCGCCGGCAACGCTCCCGGCGAGCTCGGGGACCTGATCCACGTCACCGGCGTCGCCGGCGAGTTCAACGAGGTCACTCAGGTGTCCGCGTCGCGCCATCAGGCCTGCGAAGACACCGGGGTCGACACCGAGCTGCCCCCGCCAGCCGTGCTGCCGCTGCCGGCCGACCCGTCCGACCGGGACGAGCTGTTCGAGCCGCTCGAGTCGATGCGGGTCACCCACCCGGAGCTCACCGTCGTCGAGTTCTTCCAGATCGAGCGCTTCGGTGAGGTGCGGCTGTCCTCCGGTGGGGTCCTGCAGAACCCGACCAACGTCGTGAGCCCGTACGACACCGAGGCCTACGAGGCGATCGTCCGGTTCAACGCGGCCAACAACATCATCCTCGCCGACGGGCGGACCGGGCAGAACCTGAACCGGCTCCCGCTCGGCGAGGTCGACCCGCTGCCCTACGTCGAACCCGGCGACACGTTGCGCATCGGCGACCAGCTGCGCGACCACACCACCGTGCTGCACTACGGGTTCAACGCGTGGCGCCTGCAGCCGATCGACATCGACGCGATCACCCAGGAGTTCCAGGAGAACCGCACGCGGCCGCGTCCGGAGACTCCGCCGGAGGTCGGCGGGACCATGACGGTTGCGAGCTTCAACGTCCTCAACTACTTCGACGGTGACGGCCAGGGCGGCGGCTTCCCGAATGCCCGTGGTGCGGTCACCCTGTCGGAGCTCGAGCGCCAGACGGCCAAGCTGGTCGACGCCATCAAGCGCATCGACGCCGATGTGGTCGGCCTGATCGAGATCGAGAACGACGGCGGCGAGTACCAGGCCACGCGCACACTCGTCGACGCATTGAACGACGCCTACGGCGACGAGGTCTACGACTTCGTGGACACCGGCGTGATCGGGACCGACGCGATCAAGATGGCCTACATCTACAAGCCGACGAATGTCGAGGCCACCGGTGACTACGTGATCCTCGACAGCTCGGTCGACCCGCGCTTCGACGACACGCGTAGCCGCCCGGTGTTGACGCAGACCTTCACGGAACTCCGGACGAACGAGGCGGTGACCGTGGCGGTCAACCACCTCAAGTCCAAGGGCTCCAACTGTGGCGGCCCGCCGGACGACGACCCGCGACAGGGCAACTGCAACGGGACACGGACGGCTGCGGCCGAGGCGATGGCGGACTGGCTCGCGGAGAACCCGACGGGCGAGGATGCGGTCGGCACGCTCATCATCGGTGATATCAACGCCTACGCGAAGGAGGACCCGATCCGGGCCCTCCAGGAGGCGGGCTACACGGACCTGCTCGACTACTTCGCCCCCGAGGGCTCCATGCCCTACACGTACACCTTCGACGCAACGCAGGGCTACCTCGACCACGGGCTGGCCGACGGTGAGCTCCTGCCCTTCGTGACCGGTACCGCCGCGTGGAACATCAACGCGGACGAGGTCCCGGCGCTCGACTACCAGGAGTCCGAGGGCGGCGTCAGCTTCAACCGTCGCTTCCGGACGGCGGCGGTCGCCGAGGCGTACTACCAGCCGGACGCGTTCCGGTCCTCGGACCACGACCCGGTGCTGATCGGGCTGGAGCTGCGGCCTGGTGGCCCCGACTGTCGTCGGCTCCCGCCGCAGGCCCGGGAGAAGAACCCACGCTGCAACAGCGGCGAGCGGCCGATGCCCGGCCCGCCGTCACCCCGTCCGCGACCGTAAGCAGCCAGCGGCCCGCCGAGGGGCGCTCCTGACCCGATGAGTGATGGGCTCCGACCACCAGGTCGGGGCCCATCACCTGTCGCCGGTGCGTCACGCGCAGCGGAGGTCCACGAGGAGATCCGCGCGCTCGCCGACCGCTGAGGTCCCGGGCAGCAACGGCTCCGAACTCCACGTCGTGGTGGTGCGGGCTCTTCGCGTCGCCGGAACGGAGTGGTCCACGTGCTGTCCCCCACCGAGCCGATCGCGGCCGTCTGCCCTGCCCCCGTGCAGCGGCCGGTCCTCCGCATGCGCTGGGAGGCGCTCACCTACCTCCACTGGGACCTCGACCCGGACGTGGTCGCCGCACGGTTGCCCGCCGGGCTCGAACCGGACGTTCTCCACGGCCGTGCCTACGTCGGGCTGATCCCGTTCCGGATGGCGCGTATCGGCGTCGGTCCCGCCGGCGTCCCGCTGCCGCAGGGCCGGTTCCCGGAGACCAACGTCCGCACGTACGTCGTCGGACCTGACGGGGGTCGCGGCGTCTACTTCCACTCCCTCGACGTCACTCGCCTGGCGCCTGCGGTCGTCGCCCGCACCACCTACCGGCTGCCCTACTGCTGGTCCCGGATGGCGATCGGCAGCCGGGGCACCCGGGTCGCGTACCGCGCCTGGCGGCGCTGGCCAGGGCCGCAAGGCGCACAGAGCCACGTCGTCATCGAGGTGGGTGACCCGCTCGCTCCTGACGAGCGCACCCCCCTGGACGACTTCCTGTCCGCGCGCTGGTCGCTGTACGAGGCGCTCCCGAGCGGGGCGATCGTCCGGGCGAGGGTCGACCACGACCCGTGGCCCCTGCATGTCGCCCGGGTGGTGCACCTCGCGGACGACCTGGTCGCGGCGTCCGGCTACCCGGCCTCGCTCGGGCCGCCCGCGCACGTGCGGTACGGCGGGGACGTCGAGGTCCGCGTCGGTCCGCCGCGCCGGGTGGGCTGAGCCCGGCACGCGGACCCGCCGGTGGGGCTACTCGCGGACGGAGGAACCCGTTGGCCCGCCGTCCTCGGGGGTGCCGTCCTCGGGAGACGGGCCCGCGTCGGTGCCGTCGTCCGGGTCCGACGACGTCGCCGACGGATCGTCGGTCGACGGGTCCGACGTGCGACCTCGCCGTTCCCACCACACGAGGCCCGCGATGCCGACGAGCACGATGACGATCGCGATCCAGTTGTTGCGTGACAGGCCGAGGTAGCGCTCGAAGGTGTCGATGCGCAGGGCCTCGGTCCAGGCGCGGCCGACCCCGTAGCCGATCAGGTAGACGAATATCAGCGAGCCGCGGCGCAGCGTCCCGCGCCGGTCGAGCCACAGCAGCACACCGACCAGCCCGAGGTTCCACAGCGACTCGTACAGGAACGTCGGGTGGAAGGTGGCGAACTCCTGGTAGCCCGGACGGCGGAAGGGCGGCTCGACCTCCAGCGCCCACGGCAGGTCGGTCGGGCGGCCGTACAGCTCCTGGTTGAAGTAGTTGCCCCAGCGGCCGATCGCCTGCGCCAACGGCAGTGCGGGTGCGGCCGCATCGGCCATCGCGGGCACCGAGGCGCCCTTTCGGTGGGTGTAGATGATCACCGCCGCGGCGCCACCGAAGAGCCCACCGAAGAACGTCAACCCCCCCTCCCAGATGGCGAGGGCGGACAGGGGGTCGTCGAGGAAGCGGTCGTAGCGCGGGATCACGTAGCCGATCCGCGCACCTATGAGGCCGAACAGCAGCGCCAGCAGCGTGGCCTTCTCCGCCACGTCGGGATCACCACCGAAGCGCTCGTAGCGCTTGACCACCAGCTGCAGCGCCAGGAACGCACCGATGGCGATGAGCAGCCCGTACATGCGCACGTCGAGCGGGCCGAGTTCGAGCCCGCTGAAGGGCGGTGGGGGGATCGAGGCGAGCAGGCTGGGCACGGGTGGTGTCCTCGGGATGGCAACGGGACCGGAGGGGCGGTGATGGGCTGCGCACGCGGGCAGCGGGGTTGGATGCGCGGCGGCGAGACCTCGGCGCGCTGACGTCTCGGCAACGTAGCGTCCGGTCGAAAGCTTCCCGACCGGCGGCTGCCGCAGGGTCGGGAGATGCAGCAACGGAGGGCGACGCGTGCGACGGATCGACCACGGAGTGTGAGGTTCGTGCGGCTGAGCGCACGCGACCGAGCAGCCAGCGACCGCAAACGAACCGGCACGGCAGCGGCGACGTATACATGCTGTCCCGGCAACGTAAAGCGAGCCCCGGGACACCCCACCAGCCCCAACGGGCCCAAGACGGAGGAAGCTCCTGATGCGTCGCCTGATCGTTGCAACCCTGGCCGCGAGCCTCATGCTCGTCGGTGTCGCCCCTGCCGTGGCCGCCGGTCACAGCAACCGCGCCCCCGCCCCCGGCCCCGACTCCATCGCCGCCATCGCCATCGACGCCGGGTTCACCGAGCTGGTCGGCGCGCTGGTCTACGTCGACGAGGAGCTCGACGCCGGCCTGGTCGACCTGTTCCTCAACGGCACCGACCAGTACACCGTCTTCGCGCCGACCAACGAGGCGTTCGAGGACCTCTACGACTTCCTCGGCATCACCGAGATCAGCGACCTGCCGCCGGAGCTCGTCCTCGACGTGCTGCTCTACCACGTGACCGAGGGCCGTCGCGCCGCCAACAGCGTCGTCCCGCCGCGGATGGACCGCTCGATCACCACGCTGCTCGGCGCCAGCTTCTCCGTCGACCGGACCGGCACGATCACCGACCTGTTCGGCCAGGAGGCCTCGATCCTGGCCCCGAACATCTCGGCCAGCAACGGCATCATCCACGTCGTCGACACGGTGCTGCTGCCGCTCGGCTGACCCTCGCCGCTGCGTCACCGGAGCCGGGCCCCGAGGGGCCCGGCTCCGGTGCGTCGGCGTGGGGCGGGGCGTGCTTCGCCTCCCCTAGCCTCGGAGCCAGTCGAGGAGGTGTCGAGGTGGACCTCAAGGTCCGTTTGCGGGCGGGCTGGGACGACCTCCGCGACTCGCTGTGGTTCGTCCCGGCGCTGATGGTCACCTTCGCCCTGGTGCTCGCAGCGGCAGCACTCGCGCTCGAGCCACTCCCCGACTGGTTCCCCGCCGGCCTCGTCTTCGGCGGCTCGCCGGAAGGTGCTCGCGCGGTGCTCTCCGAGCTCGCCGGCGCGACGTTCACCGTCGTCGGGCTGGTCTTCTCGCTCACGCTCGTCGTGCTCCAGATGGCCTCCTCGCAGTACACGCCCCGCCTGCTGCGCACGTTCCTGCGTGACCGTCGTACCCAGATCGTGCTCGGCGGGATGGTCGCCTCCGGCGTCTTCGACGTGGCCGTGTTGCAGAGCGTCCGGTCGAGTGTCGACGACCAGGAGGCCTTCGTCCCGGCCCTGGCGGTCTCGCTCGCGCTGTGGTTCGCGCTCGGGGCCGTGGGGCTCCTGATCTACTACCTGCACCACATCACCCAGCACATGCGCGTCGACATCATCATGCTCGACATCCGCAAGGAGACCTTGGCGCAGATCGAGGCGTTGCCGGCGCAACGCGACCGGCTGCCGGACCAGGAGCCCCCACCGCTGCCCGACGACGCCCGCTCGGTCCCAGCGCAGCGCGACGGCTACCTCCAGACCTCGGAGCCGGAGGTGATCGCGCGACGGGCACGCGAGGCCGGGATCCGCGTCCGGCTGCGTCCGTCGATCGGTGACTGGGTCAACCGCGGGACGACCCTCGCGTGGGCGTGGCCCGACGGCTCACGCCCGAAGGTGGGGCTCGACCGGGAGGTGGCCAGCGACGTCGTCCACGCGGGCCTGAGCCTCGGGACCGACCGCACGGAGGCGTCGGACCTCACGTTCGGGCTGCGTCAACTCGCCGACATGGGGGTGAAGGCGATGTCGCCCGGCGTGAACGACCCGACGACGGCGGTGCAGGCGATCGAGCACCTGTCCGGGATCGTCGGACGGCTGGCCGGGCACCCGCTCGGCGCCGACGTCGCGAACGACGACGACGGCACGCCGCGGGTGATCGCGCCACGACCGGTCTTCGCCGCGCACCTCGCCCTCGCCGTCGACCAGCTCCGCGTCTATGGCCGCCAGGACCCGGACGTCCTCGTCGCGCTCGTCCACCTGATCGCGGACCTGGCCGAGCTGGTCGCCGACAGCGCCGACCGGCAGCGGACGGTCAGCCTGCAACTCGACCGGATCGAGGCTGCCGTCGACCTCGGCGACGAGGGCGACCAGGCCCGTGTCGAGCGCGCCATCGACGTGGCGCGCGAAGCGCTGCGCAGCGGCCAGCGGCCGCCGACGGTCACCGAGGCGAGCTGAGTGGTCGGTCCGCGGGTGCTCAGCGGTCGACCCGGGTCACCTCGGCGTCGTGCAGGCGTGCCGGCAGCGGTGTCCGCCCGATCCCGGGCGTGTCGGGGACGGCGAGGTGGCCCCCCTCGAGCACGAACGGCTCCGTGAGGTCCTCCTGCCAGTAGCGGTCCGAAGCGGACGTGTCGCCCGGTTCACGGAACCCGGGCAGCGCCGCCAGCGCGACGTTCGCCGCGCGCCCGACGCCGGTCTCCAGCATGCCGCCGCACCACACGGGGATGCCGCGGGCAGCACACACGTCGCGGATCGCGACCGATGGGCGGATGCCCCCGACACGGCCGAGCTTGATGTTCACGATCGCGGCCGCACCCGTCTCGACCGCGTCCCGCGCCGCCACCGGGTCGGTGATCGACTCGTCGAGGCAGAGCGGGGTCCGCCACCTCGGCGCGTGCCGCGCGTGGTCCCGGACCCGATCGGCGGGGAACGGTTGCTCGAGCATCCGCAGCTCGAGCTCGTCCAACCCGTCGAGCGCGGCGAGGTGCGCGGGGTCGTCCGGGTCGTAGCCGCCGTTCGCGTCGACCTGCAGCGCGAGTGCGGCGCCGAAGCGTTCGCGCAGGGTGGCCACGGGCGCGACGTCGAACCCCGGTTCGACCTTCGCCTTGATGCGCAGGTAGCCGTCGTCCAGGTAGCCCGCGACCTGCTCGACGAGCTCGGGGACGCCGCCGGTCGGGATCCCGACCGACACCCCGGCCGGGACGCGCGACACGCTGGCGCCGAGGTGGCGCGCCAGACCGATGCCGGCGGCCCGCAGCTGGGCGTCGAGCACCGCGACCTCGAGGGCGGCGCGGGCCATGCGGTGCCCGTGGATCGCGCGCAACCGGGTGTGGACGTCGTCGGCCGTGAGGTCTCGCCCGGCGGCCAGCACCCGGGGGACGAGGTGGTCGCGCAGGACGAGGGCGGCCCCGTCCGTGAACTCCTCCGAGTACACCGGTGCGGCCGGGGTGACGCACTCGCCCCATCCGTCGCCCGCAGGGCTGCGGACCCGGACGAGCAGCACGTCGCGGCCGGTCTGGGTCCCGAACGAGGTCCGGAACGGGCGCACCAGGCGCATCGTCACCCGCACCAGCTCGACCGCCTCGATCGGGGCCGGGGCGAGGGCGTCCGGCGTGCCGGGCCTCGCGGGAGGCTGCTGGTCGTGGGTCACGGCCGCCCCGCCAGCTCGTCGACGCCGCGGTCGGCGGCGAGCACGTACCAGCCGTCCCGGGTCGCGCCCGTGACCCGGTAGCCGTCGGCGAGCAGGCCGCCCAACACCGCGCGGTAGGCGGCGGTCCAGGCGGCCGCTGCTGCCGGGTGCTCGCGCCGCAGCCCTTCGATGTCTGCTGGGACGCGCACGAGGCGGCGCCGCCCGCTCACCGTGTGGCGGAGCGGCTGCCCATCGACGTCCTCGTCCAGCGCGACCTCCGCGCCGGCTCGCCGGAGCGCAGCGACGTCCGGGGCTGCGGCACGGCCGCTCGCCGCGGACCGGACACGGGGTGCCAGCAGCTCCCACACGATCCACAGCCGATCGGTCGGCGCTCCGGCGTTGCGGTCGTCGTCCATCGGGCCGTAGACGTCCTGCCCGAATCCCGTCACCCGTGCCCCCAGCACGACCAGGTTGAACACCGCGTTGCGCCGGATCAGCGGGTCGTAGGTCCATCGCACCTCGGGGACGTCACGCTCGAGGCACCAGGCCCGCTGGTACCACTTCAGCGCCCGACCGACGGCACGCCCCTCCGCGCCGGGGACGACCGCGGTGACGTGCGAGTGCAGCAGCGCCCGGCCGTCGCCGCCTCGTCCGAGGAACGCGGCCGTCGCGCCGACGAGCTGCTCGCCGCGCCACGCGCCCGACACCTGGCCGCCAGCGTGGCCGATCGCCACCAGGGCCTCGGTGGGCAGCACGGCGCCGCGCGCACCACCTCGTCCCCAGACCTGGTCGAACACGTCACGCGCCGCGTCCATCGCCGCCGGCCCGTGCAGGTCCGTCACGGTGACGTCGGCGGCCTGAGCCGAATCGTCGGCGACCCGCCAGGCGTCGGGCAGGGCGTCTTCGTCGGCGACCCGCGCGGCGTCGGTCAGCGCGTCCTCGTCGGCCGTCCACCTGGCATCACCCCGGCCCTGGTCCTCCACGTCGTTCTCCCACGCGTCGCGGTGGTCGGCCCGTTGCGCTGCGGCCGACGTGGGCACGCTACGCGACGCCGCCGCCACACCGGAACGCGCAGGCCCGGACGCGCAGCGCACGGCGTGGCTTGCGCTCCGGGGGTGGGTGCCGCAACACTGCTCCGCTATGCGCGACGTCAGCAGCCCCGTTCCCGACCCGGCCGATGCCGGTCGCGGTGAGCTGCACGCGCTGCAGGCCCTCCTGCTGGGCCTCTTCGTCCTGCTCATCCTTTGATGCCGCGGCGCCGTCCTGACCCTGAACGACGGCGACGCGGAGGCGGACCACCGGGGATCCACCACCATCGAAGGACGAGCCGCCGCGCGAGCGGCGAGGGAGCAGGATCATGGGCCAGCCGGTCGATGTCGACCAGGTCTCGGCCGCTGTCGCGAGCGACGGCGGCAACGTCACGATCTTCGACACCACGCTGCGCGACGGGGAACAGTCGCCGGGGATCTCGCTCGACGCACGCGAGAAGGTGGAGATCGCCGAACAGCTCGCGCGCCTGAACGTCGACGTGATCGAGGCGGGCTTCTCCGCCGCCTCGCCGGGCGACTTCGACGCGGTCAAGGCGGTCGCCGAGGTGGTGGGCAACGCCCCGCGTGGCGCTGGCGGCCCCGGCGGCTCGCAGGGCGAGGTCGACGCTCGCCGCGAGCCACCGGTGATCGCCGCGCTGGCGCGCGCCATGCCCGGCGACATCGAGGCCGCCGCCAAGTCCCTCGCGCCGGCCAAGCGTCACCGCATCCACACCTTCCTGTCGACCTCCGACATCCACCGCCGCTACATGCTGCAGGCGTCGGAGGACGAGATCCTCCAGCAGACGATCCGGGCCGTCGAGCTCGCACGGTCGTTCACCGACGACGTCGAGTTCTCCCCGCAGGACGCCACCCGCACCGACTTCGGCTTCCTCGTCGACATCGTCGCGGCCGCCGTCGCCGCGGGCGCCACGACCGTCAACATCCCGGACACGGTCGGCTACGCCCTGCCCTACGACTTCGGCCGCTGGATCGCCGAGCTCCACGAGCGCATCCCGGACATCCGCGCCGAGGACGTGGTGATCAGCGTCCACTGCCACAACGACCTCGGGCTCGCGGTCGCCAACTCCCTGGAGGCGGTGCGCAACGGCGCCCGGCAGGTCGAGGTGGCGGTCAACGGCATCGGCGAGCGCGCGGGCAACTGCTCGCTCGAGGAGGTCGTGATGGCGATCCGGACGCGCGCCGACCTGCTCGGGGTCGACCACGGCCTCAACACCCCGGAGCTGACGCGCACCTCCCGTCTGGTGTCGAGCCTGACCGGGTACGGGGTCCAGAAGAACAAGGCGGTCGTCGGCGCCAACGCCTTCGCGCACGAGTCGGGCATCCACCAGCACGGGGTGCTCGCCGACCGCCTGACGTACGAGATCATGCGGAGCGAGGACGTCGGGGCCGATGGCTCGCAGATCGTCCTCGGCAAGCACTCCGGCCGCCATGCCTTCTTCAAGGCGGTCGAGGACCTCGGCTTCGAACTGGACGACGCGGAGCTGCAGTCCGCGTTCCTGCGCTTCAAGTCGCTGGCGGACCACAAGGGCATCGTCAGCTCCGAGGACGTGCAGGCGATCGTCATCTCCGAGACCCACGTCAAGGCGGAGGACGACTACCAACTGGTTTCCCTCACGGTCGCCGGAGGCACGGACGTGCAGCCGACCGCGACCGTCGGGGTCCGTCTCGTCGACGCCGAGGTGGCGCAGGAGCAGGGTGAGGCGCCCGGCACCGTCGTCACCGCGGAGGCGGCCGGGGACGGGATGGTCGACGCGGCCTGTCGGGCGATCCGACAGGCGGTCGGCCGGGACGGGGTCAGTCTGATCTCGTTCCACGTGGCGGCGGTCACCGGGGGCATCGACGCCCTCGGCGAGGTCACCGTCACGGTCGAGGTGGAGGACGCCCAGCGCTTCACCGGGCGCGGCGTGTCCACCGACATCGTCGAGGCGAGCGCCCGCGCGTACATCGACGCGCTCAACCGCTCGCGTCGGCTGGTCCACCGTGCAGCGGAGTTCCGGCCGTGACCCGGCCACGGACCCGTTCGGTGCCAAGTACGACGGCCGGCGGCGCGCAGCCGTCGTCCGGCTCCCACACGCGAACCACGACCTCGCGCCGAGCGGCGGGCGGGCGACCGGCGACGGTCCGCCCGCCCGCGGCGGGGGACGTGACGACCGAGGACCAGCCATGAACGTCATCCGACTCACCGTGCCGCCCGACCAGACCCCGGAGGAGGAGGAACTGCTCGTCGCGCAGGTCGCCGCCTCCTACGAGGAATCGACCGGCTCCAAGGACGTCACCGTCGAGGTGACCCGTTCGGAGGAGGTCGACTACCGGGCCCTGCAGGCACAGACCTCCTCGCGCTGGGGCTGACACCCCTGGACCGCGCATCCCCTGAGAACCACGGGCACGTGCTCCGGCCAGGCGCCGGGGCTGCCCGACCGACCCCGAGGACCTGTCGATGACCGCGAAGACCATCGTGGAGAAGATCTGGGACCAGCACGTCGTGCGGTCCGCCGAGGGGGAGCCCGACCTGCTGTACGTCGACCTGCACCTCGTCCACGAGGTGACCTCGCCGCAGGCCTTCGACGGCATCCGCCAGGCCGGTCGCACCGTCCGCCGACCGGACCTCACCCTCGCGACGATGGACCACAACGTGCCGACCGACCCGCGGCAGGTCCGCGGCGAGCTGCCGCTGCAGGACGAGCTGTCGGTGGCGCAGATGGAGGCGCTGCGGCGCAACTGCGAGGAGTTCGGCATCCGGCTGTTCCAGATGGGCAGCCGCAACCAGGGCATCGTGCACATCATCGGCCCGGAGCTCGGGCTCACCCAGCCGGGTGCGGTGATCGTCTGCGGCGACTCCCACACCGCCACCCACGGCGCGTTCGGGTCGCTCGCCTTCGGCATCGGCACCTCCGAGGTGGAGCACGTGCTCGCGACCCAGACCCTTCCGCAGCGGCTGCCGAGGTCGCTCGCGATCGAGGTCGCCGGCCCGCTGCCGGCCGGCACCACGGCGAAGGACCTGATCCTGCACATCCTGTCGGTCATTGGGGTCGACGGTGGCGTCGGCCACGTGATCGAGTACCGCGGCGAGGCGATCCGGGACCTCTCGATGGAGGGCCGGATGACGATCTGCAACATGTCGATCGAGGGCGGCGCACGCGCCGGCCTGATCGCCCCGGACGAGACCACCTTCGCGTACCTCAAGGACCGGCCCTACGCCCCGAAGGGCGACGACTGGGACGCCGCCGTCGAGGCCTGGCGCGGCCTGGTGACGGACGAGGGCGCCAGCTTCGACCGCACCGTCCACATCACGGCCGCCGACGTCGCGCCGACCGTCACCTGGGGCACGACGCCGGCGCAGTCGGTCAGGATCCACGAGCGCGTCCCGACCCTGGACGACGCCCCGGACGAGGGCACCGCTCGCCAGTGGCAGCGCGCCTTCGACTACATGGGCCTGCAGGGTGGCGAGGCCTTCGGTGACCTCCACCTCGACAAGGTGTTCATCGGCTCGTGCACCAACGGGCGCATCGAGGACCTGCGGGCGGTCGCCGAGGTGGTGCAGGGTCAGCGGGTCGCTGACGGCATCCAGGCGATGGTCGTGCCCGGCTCGGGTCTGGTGAAGGCCGCGGCCGAGGCCGAGGGCATCGCCGAGGTCCTGATCGAGGCCGGCTTCGACTGGCGCGAGCCCGGGTGTTCGATGTGCCTCGGGATGAACCCGGACCAACTGGCGCCCGGCGAGCGGGCGGCGTCGACCTCCAACCGCAACTTCGAGGGCCGGCAGGGCTTCAAGGGCCGCACCCACCTCGTCTCGCCGGCGATGGCGGCGGCCGCGGCGATCACCGGCCGCATCGTCGACGTCCGCGAGCACCTGCCGAGCGTCTGAGCGCCGTCGGCCCCATCGACCGAACCCCAGGAGCCTGCCGATGCAGCCCGTCAGCGCGATCCGAGGGCGTGCCTGCCCGATCGACAGCAACGACGTCGACACCGACCAGATCATCCCGAAGCAGTACCTCAAGCGGGTGGAGCGAACCGGCTTCGGGCCGTTCGCCTTCGCGGAGTGGCGCTACCTCGACGACGGGTCGCCGAACCCCGACTTCGCGATGAACCGGCCCGAGCACGCTGGCGCGAACGTGCTGGTGGCCGGCCGGAACTTCGGCTGTGGGTCCTCCCGGGAGCACGCCCCTTGGGCGCTCGAGGACGCGGGCTTCCAGGCGATCGTCGCGCCGTCGTTCGCCGACATCTTCCGCACCAACTGCGGCAAGGTCGGCGTGGTGTGCGTCGCACTGGACGACGAGGTGGTGCAGCGGCTGTTCGACCTGATCGCGGCCGACCCTGGCGTCGAGGTGACCGTCGACCTCGAGGCGCAGCGGGTCCACGCACCCGCCGTCAGCGAGCTGGAGGGGGTGGACGTCACTTTCGACATCGACCCGCACACGCGGCACTGCCTGCTCAACGGCCTGGATGACATCGGGATGACGCTCGAGCACGAGGACGCCATCACCACCTACGAGGCCACCCGGCCGAGCTACACCCCGCTCGTCCCGACGCCGTGAGCGTCGCTGCGGGCGAGGTGCTCGGTCGGGTCGGGCTGCCGGCGCCCGTGGCGGAGCTCGCTGCGCGGCCGTGGGACGCGATCGTCGTCGGCGCCGGCCACAACGGCCTGACGGCCGCCGCCTACCTCGCCCGCGCAGGCCGCCGGGTGCTGGTGCTCGAGGCACGCGAGCGGATCGGTGGTGCCTGCACGCTCGAGGAGACCTGGCCCGGCTACCGCGTGTCGCCGTGCGCCTACCTCGCCGGCCTGTTGCACCCGCTCGTCATCGACGAGTTGGAGCTGCGCCGCCGCGGCTTCCGCTGGATCCCGGCCGACGGCGGGCTGTTCGTGCCGTTCGAGGACGGCACCAGCGTCCAGCTGTGGGAGGACGAGGAGCGGTGCGCGGCGGAGATCGCCCGGCTCTCGCCCGGCGACGTGGACGGGTACCGCGCCATGTCCGCGCTGCTGCGCCGGGTCGCCGACCAGCTTCGGCCACCCGACGAGCGGGACGTGTGGCTCGGGCGAGCGCCGTCCCGCGACGAGCTCGCCGAGCGGGTCGGGCACGACCCCGACGCGCTCGGGCTGCTCTTCGAGTGGTCGCAGGCCGAGCTGCTCGGGCGCTACCTCGAGGACCCTCGGCTGCGATCGGCGCTGATGGGCCAGGGGGTGATCGGGACCAACGCGTCACCGTTCGACCCCGGCACCGCCTCGATCCACTTCCACCACTCGAGCGGCCGGGTCGACCCGGACCTGCCCGGCACGTGGGGATTCGTCGTCGGGGGGATGGGCACCGTGTCGTTCCTGCTGCACGACGCCGCGACGGAGGCCGGCGCGGTGGTGGCCGCCGGCGTGCCGGTCGCCGCGATCGTGCCCGGGGACGGGGTGGTGCTCGAGGACGGCACGGCGATCCACGCCCCCGTCGTGGTGGCCAACGCGGACCCGCAGGTGACGTCGCGGCTGCTCGGGGAGCACGCCGACGCCGGCTGGCGGTCACGGGTGGAGGCGGTGCCGACGGTCGGGTGCACGGTCAAGGTCACGTTGGCGTTGTCGCGTCCGCCCGACTTCGTCGCCCGGCCGGGTGGCGACGGCGAGCACCACCGCGCCCAGGTGAACACCCCGCTGACCGACGAACAGTGGCGGGCCGGGTTCGCCGCTGCCTCGGCCGGACGGCTGCCCGAGCTGCTGTGGACCGAGGACTACCTGCAGACCGCGTTCGACCCATCCATCGCCCCGCCCGGCAAACACCTGATGAGCGTGTTCGCCCAGTACGTCCCGTACCACCTCGACGGGGGATGGGACGCGCGGCGGGACGAGGTCGGACGGCTCGCGATCGCATCGATCGCCCGGTTCTGTCGCGGGTTCGAGGCGTCGGTCGAGCACGTCGAGGTGCTCGGGCCGCCAGACATCGAGCGTGAGGTCGGGCTCACGGGCGGTCACATCTTCCAGGGCGAGTGCCTGCCCGAGCAGATGTGGGACCGGCGGCTGACGTCAACGACGCCGATGCCGGGGGTCTTCCTCTGCGGTGCGGGCACCTATCCCGGCGGCAGCGTCATGGCGATCAACGGGCGTAACGCCGCGATGGAGGTGCTCGCCGCGACGCGGTGACCGTCAGCCGGCGGCGCGGTCACCGGGCTGCGCGGTCACCGGGCGGCGCGATCGCGCAGCAGCGCGAGGGCCTCGTCGGCGTGCTTCTCCATGTCCAGCTCGCTGCTGATGCGCCCCAGCAGCGTCAGGTCGGTGTCGACCACGAAGGTCTGGCGCTTGCTCATCAGGGGGCCGGGCCGCTTCGCTCCGAACGCCTTCGAGACCGTCCCTTCCGGGTCGGCCAGCAGCGGGTAGTCGAAGTCGTGCTCGGCGGCGAAGCGCGCCTGGGTCGCGACGTCGTCGCGGCTCACGCCGACCCGCGTGGCGCCGACCTCCGCGAACTCCGCGCCGAGGTCGCGGAAGTGACATGCCTCCGCCGTGCAGCCGCCGGTGAACGCCTTCGGGTAGAAGAACACCACCACGGGTCCGTCGGCGGCGAGCTCCGTGAGCGAGACGGTGCGCCCGTCGTGGGTCGTGGCGGTGACGTCGGCTACCTGCTCGCCGATCGCGAGGGCCATGGCTGTTTCTCCTTCGGGACGGGTGTCGTTCCCGGGAGCCCGCCGGTTGGTGTCGGGCCGGGTGGACGTGAAGGGCGTTCGTGGCGGGCGGTGGCGCGGTTGGTTCCGACGGCGAGGGTCGAGCAGGAACCCTCGCGACGTGTCGCGACGCGTCGCGTCGCGGAAGCGCCGCGTCAGAGGGGACGGGCGAGGTCGGGGACGAACTCGGCACCGACGGCGGCCAGCGCCGCCGGGGTGACCAGCAGCTTGATCGCCCGGCTGCCACCGCCGACGATCACCCGGTCCAGGGCCGCGATCCGCGCGTCCACCCACAGCGGCAGGTCGGAAGGCAG